>NZ_JBEZYF010000024.1:0-114215 GCF_040638415.1 Kribbella sp. NPDC026596
TGTTTTTCTGTTTTTTCATTGTGACTTCTGGGGCACCCCCCCGGGGGGGGCGCCGCTGCCGTGGCGGGGCGCCCGCACCCCCTGGGGGGGCCGCCCCCCCCAGCCCCGCCACCCCCCCCCCACCGGTTCAACCTTCATCCCGTGTTCGCACGATTGAGATGTTCAGTGGCCCGGCCTGGCGGGCAGACTGACGGGCGTCCGGTCCCCACCCGCCCCTGGGAGTCGCCGTGCTTGCATCCCGTTGGTTCCGCCCGGCTTTGATCGTCACCGCCGTACTCGCGCTGCTCGGCTTCGGCATCACGCCGTCGACCGCCGCCACGCCCATCACCGTCAGTACGGCGATCGGCCGGCAGGACGGATCGAGTGCCTCGGTCACGGGCTACGTGGTCGGTCAGCCGACCGCCACCACGACCGTTGTCCGCAGCAACTTCCCGAACGACTACGCGCTCGCGCTGGCCGATTCGGCGAGCCAGACCAGTACGTCGTCGATGCTGTACGTCCAGATCCCGACCGCGTTCCGAGCGTCGTACGGACTGCAGAGCAACCCCGGACTGGTCGGTCAGCAGATCACGGTGACCGGCACGCTGGCGGCGTACTTCTCGCATCCGGGGTTGAAGGACGCGACCGCCTTCAGCGGCGGCGGCTCGTCGGATCCAGGACCGGATCCGGGTGACTACTACGCCGGCGCGGAGGGCAAGACCGGTCCCGCGCTGAAGGCCGCGCTGCACACGATCATCTCCAGCCAGACCAAGCTCACCTACGACCAGGTCTGGACCGCGCTCAAGGACACCGACCAGGACCCGGCCAACAGCAACAACGTCATCGAGATCTACTCCGGCCGCTCGATCAGCAAGAGCAGCAACGGCAGCGCCGCCGACGACTGGAACCGCGAGCATGTCTGGGCCAAGTCCCACGGCGACTTCGGTACGGCGACCGGACCGGGCACCGACGTCCACCACCTGCGTCCCGAGGACGTGTCGGTCAACGCGGCCCGCGGCAACCTCGACTTCGACAACGGCGGTACGGCGGTGTCGCAGTGCTCCGGCTGCACCGCGGACTCCGACTCGTTCGCCCCGCGCGCGGCCGTCCGCGGTGACATCGCCCGGATGATCTTCTACATGGCCGTCCGCTACGAAGGCGGCGACGGCTTCGCCAACCTCGAGGTCAACAACTCCGTCAACAACGGCAGCGCCCCCTACATCGGCAAACTCTCAGTCCTCAAAGCCTGGGCCGCCGCCGACCCACCCGACGCCTTCGAAAAACGCCGCAACGAAGTCATCTACACCACCTACCAACACAACCGAAACCCCTTCATAGACCACCCCGAATGGATCCCCTCCATCTGGCCCTAACCATCTGCCCCGCCCTGCCCCACCATCTGCCCTTCGCGCCGGCTGCCTGTGCCTCCACAGTGAGAGGAGACACAGATTGTGGCTAGTATTGAGGGAGGAAAAGTGGCCACAGGAGGACTACTGATGGACATCGGGATCCGGGAGCTTCGAGACGGTCTCAGCCGCCATCTCGCGCAGGTGCGGGAAGGACACACGATCACCGTCACCGACCACGGCAAGCCAATCGCCCGAATCATCCCGGTCGAGGGACCCACCAGACTGCAGCAGTTGGTGGCGGAGGGCCACGTCCGGCCGCCGCTCCGGCACAAGCGCCCGGCGCCGCCGCCGATCAAAACCGAGGGCATCGTCAGCGATCTGATCGGGGACCAGCGACGGTGATCTGCTACTTCGACACGTCGGCCTTCGTCCCGCTGGTGATCGACGAGCCGTCGTCCTCCGCCTGTCGTCGGTTGTGGGAGGACGCGGACGATGTGATGTCCAGTCAACTGCTGTATGTGGAGGCGGCGGCCGCCCTCGCACAGGCGGCGAGGTGCAATCGGATCACTGCCAAGCAGGAGGCGCAGGCGCTGCGTGTGGTCGACCGGCTCTGGAGTGAGTTGTACGCCGCCGAGCCGACTGAGCGGCTGATTCGCCGAGCCGCGGTGCTCACCTCGTCGGAAGCCCTCCGAGGTTACGACGCACTGCACTGCGCCACGGCTGAGCAGTTCAACGAACGGGATCTGATCTTCGCGTCAGGAGATCGTCAGCAGCTGAAGGCTGGCGAGAATCTCGGGTTCTACGTTGCGGATGTGAATGATCCGGAGTTCGCCCAGTAGGTCAGCGCTTAGCGTTGATGGTGCGGCCGCCGTGGTCTCGGGTGAGGGCGTGGCGGCCGTCCGGGCGTTCGGCTGCGGAGGTGAGCTGGGGTTGGGGTGTGGTGGGGTGGGCTATGCCGGATTGGGCGGCGGATTGGCCTAGGCGGGTTTGGACCCAGTCTTGGAGGCCGGGGTCGGCGACGGTGACGTGGTGGCCGGATCTGCGGAGGAGGCCGCGGGAGATCAGGCCTTGGCCGGCGCTGTCGAGGTCCCAGCGGCCGGGGGCCGACGGTCCGGATTCGGCGGGCATCGATAAGCCTCGCGGACCGCGTACGGCGGCCTTCGCCAGCAGTTCCTTCTCCGCGTCGGAGCAGTTGTGCCAGGCGGCCTCGTACAGGGCCCGTGAGCGGGAATTCAGCTGAGCCGTCGCCGCCTTCGCCACCCCGGCGGTGATCCCGGCCTGCGGATCCGCCAACTCGAGGGCCGAACCCGCGAGCGCACGAAGCCGGCTGGGGTTCCCGTTGGCAGCCTTGACCAGACTGTCCACAGCCTGCGCCTCGTACGGGATGCCGGCCTGGCGCAGCGGTTCGGCAAGCGCGGGACGCAGCTGCGCCTCGGTCAGCGGCGCGACCTCCCGTACGTCGAAGCGGTGCGCGACCTTGGTCTCGATCCCGGCCTGCCCACCAGACGCGCCCAGCAGCCGGGCGGTTGCCAGCTCACCACCGGCCCCGACCAGGAACACAGGTTGACCCCGCCGCTCCAGGTGCGCGGACAGTTCGGTCAGGGCGACCAGATCCCGGTCCGAGGCGACATCGAGGTTGTCGACCATCAGCATGATCGGCTCGCCCTTCTTGGCGGCCAGTTCTCCAAGATGATCGGCGAGCTCGTTGAGCGTGCTACCGACAGTGTCCCGAGGCGCCGCGTCCCACTGCCGCTTGCCGACAACCTGAAACCCGCCCGGGACACCGACACGGACCTCAGCACCGTGCTGCGCGTTCCGGGTCCGAACAGCCAACTCACCCAGGGCCTTCTTCAACTTCCGCGCTTCGCCCGACCCGAACCGTCGGCGAAACCGATCCATGTCCTGGCTGACCGCGCGTACGACGCGGTTCTCCAACGGCTCGCGCGGGGACGCATCCAGCCGGATCGCCGTCCAGCCCCGCCGGCCGGCCAGCGCCTGCGCCCGGTCCAGCTCGTGGCTCGTCCCCATCCCCGGCGGCCCAGTGAACAGTACGGACGTCCTCGTCGGCAGCCGCTTGTCGAGAGAGATCGGCTGGGCGTTCTGATCCACCCGGTCGACCGGGTGGACCGGGGTGCGCGCCGTACCGAACACCTTGCTGACGAGGGCGCGATCGCCGGTCGGATGCGCCGGCGCGATCCCCGCGCCGTGCTGCGCGATGGCTTGGGTGGCCTGGATCGGGCCGGCCGGTGCCGGCGTTTGCTCGAGGTAGTCGTTGACCCAGTCCTGGAACCCGGCCTCGGCAATGGTGACGCGCTCGCCGTCGTGTTCGCGGAGCAGACCGCGCGCGACGAGGAGCTGGCGCGCCTTGTCGACCTCGCGCCAGCCGGAACCGGCGGCCTGCGTCTCCGCCGGCATCGACAACCCGTTCGGGCCTTGGGCAGCGACCTTGGCGAGCAGGTCCTTCTGCGCGTCCTTGCACTGGTTCCAGCGGCCCTGGTAGAGCACCACGGACTCTTTGCCGACCTGCGACGCCGCCGCGGCCGCCGCGGCGATAGTGATGCCGGCGTCGCGGTCGGCGTACGCGAGTGCCGTCTCGGCGAGGGCGCGGAGCCGGCTCGGATCACCGTTGGCGGCTCGGAGCAGGTTGTCGATCGCCGCGGACTGGTAGCCGATCCGCGCATCGTCGAGCGGCTTGGTCAGGAACGGCCGGAGCTCGTTGTCCGACAGCGGTCCGACTTCACGGATGTCGAACTGATTGGTGACCGTGGTCGCGATCCCGGACATCCGGTCGGACGCGGCCATCAGCCGGCTGGTGGCCATCGCGCCGCCGGCTGCGACCAGCCACACCGGGCGGCCCTTCTGTTCCAGATGTACGGCGAGCTCGTTCAGGCCGGCCAGGTCCCGCGGGGACGCGGCGTCGACGTTGTCGACCAGCAGCAGGACCGGCTGATCCTTGCTCGCGGCAAGCTCTCCGAGCTGGTCGCCGAAGTCGTTCAGCGTGGTGCCGATGTCGTCCTGCGGCGTGACGTCCCACTGCCGCTTGGCGATGAACTGCACCGGCGCGGCCCCGACCCGCACCTCGGCGCCGTGCTGGGTGTTGCGGGCGCGCTGGGTCAGGTCGCGGACCGTCTTGCGCAGCTTGCGCACCCGTCGGTGCCCGAACCGCGAGCGCAGCTTGTCGAGGTCCGCCTTGATCGCGCGGGTGAACCGGTTCTCCAGCGGGTCCCGCGCCGAGGCCTCGACCCGGATCGCGGTCCAACCGTTGCGCGCGGCAAGTTCCTGGGCCTGGTCCAGCTCCCGGCTCTTGCCCATCCCGGGCGGCCCGGTGAACAGGATCGCTTTACTCTCCGGCAGTACGTCGCCGAGCGAGATCGCTCGTCCGAGCCGGTCCGTCCGCGTGACGGTGTGCGCCGGGCGCCGCGGCGTACCGAAGACCTGGCCCATTGGACCAGCGTGCGGACCGTAGCGGTCGTCGACACAGGCTGTACATGGCCTGCCGGTTAACAATCGGCCCCCGTCAGTTGAATGACCCGAACCAGCGTCCGCGGCCGCTGAGTTGCGGAAGTGGGTTAGCCTGACTTAGGTAGCCCTAACTTCCGCCGAGAGGACTGTGGTCGCGTGACCAGCCCCGCACCCCGCCGTAACCGCGTCTGCAAGCGCGGCGTCGTACGCCGGACCGAGCGGATCAGTCCGCACATGATCCGGGTCGTGCTCACCTCCGACGACTTCGTCGACAACGGCTTCACCGACCACTACGTGAAACTGCTGTTCTGCAAGCCCGGCTTGGAGTACCCGGAGCCCCTCGACATGGGCGTGGTCCGCGAGACGTACCCGGCCGAGCACTGGCCGACCATGCGGACGTACACGGTGCGGAACTGGGACGAGGACAGCAAGGAACTCACCATCGACTTCGTGCACCACGGCGACGAGGGTGTGGCCGGGCCGTGGGCCGCCGCGGCTCAGCCCGGCGACGTGCTGTGGTTCAACGGTCCGGGTGGTGCGTACGGGCCGGACGAGGCGGCCGACTGGCACCTCCTGGTCGGTGACGAGAGCGCCCTGCCGGCGATTGGTGCGGCAGTCGAGCAGTTGCCGCCGGGTGCGCGCGCGACCGTCCTGCTCGAGGTGGAAGACGACACCGAGGAGCAGAAGCTCAGCGGCCCGGGTGACGTCGACGTGACCTGGTTCCACCGCGCCACCACCGACGGCGACCGCGGCGACGCCCTGGTCTCCGCGGTCGAGGCCCTCACCTTCCCACCCGGCGACGCCCAGATCTTCGTCCACGGCGAAGCCGGCTTCGTCTTCCGCATCCGCAAGAACCTCTTCACCGACCGATCCCTCCCCCGAGACCGCGTTTCCCTCTCCGGCTACTGGCGCCTAGGCAAGAACGAAGACGGCTGGCAAGCCGAGAAATCCGAAACCAAACAACGCGAAGCCTCGGCCTCCTGAACGAACCAGCCTGGTCCGGGTGGCATCGTACGAAGCATGGATGATCCTGGTGCGCAGTACACGGACCTCGGGTTCGCGCTGGCGATGCGCTGGACCGACGGCCGCGGGGTCAGTGGGGCTTTCGGCGGGTGAGTACGTCGATCAGCGTCTCGGACTGATTGGTCGGCAGCACCCAGTCCTCACCCGAGGCCTGCAGGATGACGGCCGGGCCGGGCGTGGCCACCGCGTGGTTCACCGCGATCGGGAACTTGAGCCGTTCGGCCCCCGACAGCGCGAACTCGAAGGTCCC
The DNA here is from genome assembly GCF_040638415.1 of Kribbella sp. NPDC026596. Lineage (NCBI taxonomy): Bacteria > Bacillati > Actinomycetota > Actinomycetes > Propionibacteriales > Kribbellaceae > Kribbella > Kribbella sp. NPDC026596. Next base: position 6,064 of record NZ_JBEZYF010000024.1, read on the forward strand.
GGTCACCTCGGTCAGCGGATACGTGCGGAACTGCTCCGCCGAGCGCGGCACCGGGTGCGACTGGATGGTCACCGAGTCCGCCCCGACCAGTACGGCGGCCAACGGCAGCCCACGGAGCCGGAAGACCAGCTCGTACGGCGTCTCCGCGAGCTCAGGTACGACGGGCACGAGCAACACGCGATCGGCGTACCGGGCCAGTGCCAGACCGGCGACCACACCGACGATGAGCCCTGGAAGCGCGAGGATCGCGGGCCACCAGACTCCGGTCACCAGTGGGAAGAGTGTGACGACCAGACCGGCGATTCCGCCGAACAGTCCGGCCACACCGGTCCACCAGCGCGGCTGATAGCGGTGCCGGCGCCGGAGTACCAAGCCGGCGACGAGCATGCCGACCGGTATGACGCAGCCGATCCAGGCCGCGGCCGGTCCGGCCGTGCTGATCCACGCGACGACCCCGAGCAGCACCAACGGGATCCCCAGATAAATGACCGCCACCATGCGCTGCACTCGCCGGTGCCTGCGCTCCACCTCGCTCACGGGAAAACCCAAGCACATCGCGGCCGAACCACCTACTCTGCCGAGGGTGATCGAGTTGGTGGTTCCGGCGCAGCTGATCAAGAGTCACTCCGAGCGGGACGGCGAGTGGCTGCGCGCCCTGCCCACCACAGCGGCGCACTACCTCGACCAATGGGACCTCACGGTCACCGGTCAACCGCTGAACGGAGCCGCCTCGCTGATCCTTCCCGTCGTACGTCGTGATGGCGCCGAGGCGATGCTGAAGCTTCAGCCGGTCAACGACGAGAGCGAGGACGAGGCGCTGGCTCTGCGGACGTGGAGCCGTGACGACGTGGTCGAGGTGCTGGAGGACGACCCGGCGACATCGACGCTCCTGCTCGAACGACTCGAGCCGCGCACGCTGAACGACGTACCCGATCATGTCGAGGCGACCCGGACCCTGGCTGAGCTGCTCAGCCGGTTGAACGCTGTGCCGGCGCCGCCCGGCATTCGCCGGCTCGCTGATATCGCCGGGCAGATGGTCGACGACGCACCCGGGCTGATCCCGTCGCTGGCCGATTCCGACGAGCGAGCCCTGATGCAGCGCCTCAGCGCGCGGGTGGCGGAGATGCTGCCGCATGCCGGGGACCGGTTGTTGCACTGGGATCTGCACTACGGCAACGTGATGGCGGCACAGCGGCAGCCCTGGCTCGTCATCGATCCCAAGCCGTTGGCCGGCGACCCCGGCTTCGACGTCTTCCCGGTGTTATGGAACCGCTGGGACGACCTCGTCGCGACCGGCGATCTCGATCGAGCGATCCGGGATCGGTTCGACCTGATGCTCGAGGTCACCGGGATCGAGCGCGACCCTGCGATCGGGTGGACGGCGGCGCGGATCCTGCAGAACGTGCTCTGGGACGTCGAGGGCGGCGAGACCCGGATGGACGTCGAGTTGGTGGCGGTCGCTCATGCCCTCTTCACGTGATTACATAATTACGTGACTACTCCGACGCTGTACGAGTGGGCCGGCGGGCATGAGGCGCTGCGGCGGCTGACCGAGGTGTTCTACGACAAGGTGCTCGACGATCCGGTGCTCGCGCCGGTGTTCGCGCACATGAGTGACCAGCATCGCGAGCACGTGGCGATCTGGCTGGGCGAGGTCTTCCGCGGCCACAGCCGGTACACCGACGAGCTCGGCGGCTACCCGGCCATGCTGTCGCACCACCTCGGCCTCACGCTGACCGAGGAGCAGCGGTCCCGCTGGGCAGCCCTGATCGCCGCCAGTGCGGATCCGGCCGGACTGCCCGACGATCCCGAGTTCCGCTCGGCGTTCGTCGCCTACATCGAGTGGGGCACCCGGATCGCGCTGGCCAACTCCCAGCCCGGTGCAACCCCACCACCAAAGGCTCCCGTTCCCCACTGGGGTTGGGGAGAAGCACCGCCGTACAGTCCTAGCTGACGGAACAGACACCCGCGACAGCGCCGGCGAACTGGGGGTTGGATACAGTCGCGGTTCACGACGAAACCGCGTGGCGGGGATGCGAGGGTGAACCTGTGACCGCTCAGCTCGAGTATCCCGGGGTGCAGGACGACGACGCACTGCTGTCCATCCAGGGCCTCTGGAAGGTGTTCGGCCCGAAGGCCCAGCGCGTCCCGCACCGGCCCGACCTCGCCGCGCTGGACCGCGCCGCGCTCTATTCCAAGACCGGATGTACGGCGGCCGTCCGCGACCTCAGCTTCGACGTCGCGCCGGGCGAGGTGTTCGTGGTGATGGGGCTGTCCGGTTCGGGCAAGTCGACGCTGGTCCGCTGCCTCACGCGTTTGATCGAGCCGACCGCCGGCAGCCTGTTCTTCGAGGGTGAGGATCTGCGGGCGGCCGACGAGAAGCGGCTGCGGGCGCTGCGGCGGAGCAAGTTCTCGATGGTGTTCCAGCACTTCGGGCTGCTGCCGCACCGCAAGGTGATCGACAACGTCTCGTACGGCCTGGAGATCCGCGGCGAGAGCAAGCCGGACCGCCGCCGCCGGGCACAGGAGGTCATCGACCTGGTCGGCCTGGCCGGCAACGAGCACTTCTATCCCGAGCAGCTCTCCGGCGGCATGCAGCAGCGGGTCGGCCTGGCGCGGGCGCTCGCGAGCGACCCCGACGTACTGCTGTTCGACGAGCCGTTCTCCGCGCTCGACCCCTTGATCCGCCGCGAGATGCAGACCGAGGTTGTCCGGTTGCACCGTGAGGTCGGCAAGACGATGGTGTTCATCACTCACGACCTGTCCGAGGCGCTCAAGCTGGGCGACCGGATCCTGCTGATGCGCGACGGCGCCGCCGTCCAGCTCGGCACCGGCGACGAACTGGTCGGGGCGCCCGCCGATGACTATGTCCGCGAGTTCGTACGGGACGTGCAGCGGGCGGACGTACTCACCCTGCGCTGGATCGTTCGCGACCCGAAGCCCGACGAGCCGCTGGACGGACCCGAGCTCGGCCCGGACGTGCTGGTCCGGGAAGCGACCCGGCTTGTGCTCGAGGCGGACCGCCCGGTCAAGGTGGTCGCCAACGGCACCCTGCTCGGGGTCATCGGCGACGAGGAGATCCTCGCCGTCGTCGCGGACACGAACTGATGGCGTCGATCACCGGGTCGGTCGAGATCGAGGTCCGACGGCCCCGCCGCAGTGTGGTCGTCGGAGTCCTGCTCGTCGTCTGGGTCGCCGCGTACTTCGTCCTGCGCGGTATCGACACGTTGACCCTCGGCGGTCAGGAGACGACCGCGTTCCACCGCTGGCTGACCGAGCACCGTGACGACGTCGGCCAGGGCAACGCGCTGTTCGACGCGATCCGGGTGGCCGTCGACCACGTCGTCGTCCTGCTGCAGAACCTGATCTCCCAGCCGTCGTACGACCGGCCGGTGCCGGTGATCGGCTGGCTCGGTGTCGTCGCGGTGTCGGCGTACCTGGCCTGGGCGTTCGGCAACTGGAAGGTCGCGGTGCTGACCGCGGCCGGGCTCGGGTTCGTCGGGCTGCAGGGGTTGTGGCAGGAGAGCATGGACACGCTCGCGCTGACGATCGCGGCCGTGTTGCTGTCCCTGCTGGTCGCGATCCCGCTCGGGATCTGGGCCGGGCTGTCGAACCGTGCGTTCCGGGTCGCGACGCTGGTCCTCGACCTGATGCAGACGCTGCCGACGTTCGTGTACCTCGCGCCGCTGACTCTGTTCTTCGCGATCGGCCCGGCCGCGGCCACGATCGCGACGGTGATCTACGCGGCGCCGCCGGCCGTCCGGTTGACCGCGCACGCGATCCGCTCGGTGCCGCCGGAGAGTGTCGAGGCGTCCCGGTCGCTCGGGTCCACCAGCGGCCAGACGCTGACGAAGGTCCTGCTGCCGATGTCGCGCTCGACCGTTGTCGTGGGCATCAACCAGACGATCATGGCCGCGCTGTCGATGGTGACCGTGGCCGCGCTGATCGACGCCCCCGGCCTCGGCCAGACCGTGCTGAAGGCGCTGCAGACGCTGGACGTCGGCGTGGCGTTCAACGCCGGCCTGGCGATCGTGGTGCTCGCGATCGTCCTCGACCGCGTCACCACTGCGGCCGGCGATCGGCCCTGGCGTACGGCGAACGTCCGCCGGCGGATCCTGCTCGGCGTGGGAGCGGCCGGGGTGCTGGTGGCGATCTGGTTCTCCCGGACCTACGTGTGGGCGGCCGAGTTCCCCACCGGGGCGAACATCGGCTCGCGGATCGCGGTGATCGCGACCGACGTGACGAACTGGGTGCAGGACGTCTTCGGCGGTTTCACGTACGGCGTTCGCGACGCGGTCACCAACGGGCTGCTCAACCCGCTGGAAGCTCTGCTGACCGGGTCACCTTGGTGGCTCGTGACCACGGTCGTCGTCGCGTTGGCCGCCGTACTCGGGAGGTGGCGGGCGGCCGTCCCGGCGGTGGTGTGCTCGGGGTTGCTGGTCGCGACCGGGGTCTGGCACGACAGCATGATCACGCTGGCCTCGACGCTGCTCGCGACGGTCGTGGTCGTCGCCGTCGGTCTTGCGCTCGGAGTATGGGCCGGGCGCAACCGGCGCGTCGACACCTGGATCCGGCCGGTGCTGGACGCCGGGCAGACGATGCCGCCGTTCGTGTACCTGGTGCCGTTCCTGGCGTTGTTCGGCACCAGCCGGTTCACCGCGATCGCGGCCGCCGTCGTGTACGCCGTCCCGGTGACCACCAAGATCGTTGCCGACGGCATCAAGGCGGTCCCGGTCGCGACTGTCGAGGCGGCCAACTCGGTCGGCTCGAGCGGCTGGCAGGTGATCAGCAAGGTGCAGCTGCCGGTGGCCCGCCGGGCCATTACCCTCGCGGTCAACCAGGGCCTGATCTACGTACTCGCGATGGTCGTCGTCGGCGGCCTGGTCGGCGCCGGTGCGCTCGGGTACGACGTCGCGGCGGGCTTCGCGCAGAGTGAGTTGTACGGCAAGGGTCTGGCGGCCGGTCTCGCGATCGTCCTGCTGGGCGTTCTGCTCGACCGCATCACGCAGGCGGCGGCACGCCGTACCCAGAATTTCCAAGGTAGAGGAGACAAGCGGTGAAGAAGCTCCGGTACGCCGGTGTCCTGACGGCGGTGGCGCTCGCCTTGTCCGGGTGCGGTGGGGCGAAGGTCGGCGAGGACAAGCAGCCGGCCGCGGGTGGCAAGGAGTGCGGCACCTTCAACCTGACCGTCAGCCCGTGGGTCGGCTACGAGGCGAACGCGGCCGTGGTCGCGTACGTGGCGACCAAGGACCTCGGCTGCAAGGTGGTGAAGAAGAACCTCAAGGAGGAGATCGCCTGGCAGGGCTTCTCCACCGGCGAGGTCGACGTGAACCTGGAGAACTGGGGTCACGAGGACCTGAAGAAGAAGTACATCGAGACCGACAAGGTCGCGGTAGAGGCCGGGTCCACCGGGGTCAAAGGCGTGATCGGCTGGTACGTGCCGCCGTGGATGGCGGCCGCGCACCCGGACATCACGGACTGGAAGAACCTCAACAAGTACGCCGCGATGTTCAAGACGTCGGAGTCCGGCGGCGAGGGGCAACTGCTCGACGGCGACCCGTCGTACGTGACGAACGACGAGGCGCTGGTGAAGAACCTTGCGCTGAACTACAAGGTCGTGCAGAGCGGAAGCGAGACCGCGCTGATCCAGGCGTTCCGGGACGCGGAGAAGAACAAGAAGCCGCTACTCGCGTACTTCTACGAGCCGCAGTGGTTCTTCAACGAGATCAAGCTCGTCAAGGTGAACCTGCCCGCGTACACGGCCGGCTGCGACGCCGACCCGGCCAAGGTCGCCTGCGACTACCCGCCGTACGACCTGGACAAGATCGTCTCGAAGAAGTTCGCCGACTCCGGCAGCCCGGCGTACGACCTGGTCAAGAACTTCCAGTGGACCAACGAAGACCAGAACGCGGTAGCCCGCATGATCGCCGTCGACAAACTGACCCCCGACGCCGCCGGGGAAAAATGGGTCAACGACAACCAGTCAAAGGTCAACACCTGGCTCGGCAAGTAGTTCTCCCCCGCGCGGAACCCCGGAGGGCTGCGGTGGGGTGAAGAAGTGTGGTTACGGGGCGCCGGCCGTCAGGTCCCGGACCAAGGAGGTTTTTACCCCCCAATCGGGGAGAAAGCCTCCTTAGTCCATCGTGTCTGACTCGTGGGTCCGCTTCGCTCGGCTTGGTGGATCCGCTACTTGTGTGTGGCGGTGGTCAGATGGCATTGACCGTTGTCGCAGGAGCGCTCGAGTCTGCCTCGGGAGATCGTCTGGATCAGGCCGACGGTCCAGCACATCGGGCAGCCGCGGAGTGCGAGGACACCGATCGGCAAGAGCAGGAGACTGACCGGCCCGACCACCGGCACGAGTGCGAACGCACCGATCACCCCGCCGAAGCCGATCGCGCCACGGATCAGGTGACGGGGCAACGACGTACTCGCGAAGTCCGTGCCCCCGCTCACAAGGCATCCCGGACCGTCTTGCGGGCGCGGTGCAGCCGTGACTTCATCGCGGCGGTGCTGAGCCCCAGCGCGCGGGCGACCATCGGCCCGCTGTAGCCCTGGACGTCGCGCATGATCAGCACACACCGCTGGTCGGCGGGCAGAGCGGCGATCACACTCGCCACCTCGGCCGCTTCCATGCGTTGCAGCACCTCGTCCTCGGCCGACAACGTGGCGGCTTCCCGCGTCGCCGGGTGGTCCCGCAGCATCAGACGTGCGCGGCGCAGGCACTCGTTCCGGACGATGCGGAACATCCACGACGTGAGCGCCCCGGTGGCCCGGAGCATCCCGATCTTGCGGTACAGGATGATCAATGCCTCCTGCGCCGCGTCCTCGGCGTCCTCGGGAGTGGCGCACAGGGATCGGGCGAATCGCCGTACGGTCGGATGCGAGCCGGACACCAGCGCGGTGAGCGCGTCCACGTCGCCGCGCTGTGCGGCAACGATCAGCTGGTCGTCGGGCCAGGTCGAATCAGCCACGCGCGCGGCCTCGTTTGCGCAGTACGACGACGCTGCAGGTACACAGCATCACCACCCCGGCGGCGATGGCGAGGGCGAGGGCAACGGTCATGATGATCTCCAGATTCTGTCCCGGTGTGGGTCCGTACAGGGGTAAGAGTCCGGAGCCTGCCGGAAGGATTCCGGGCTGAAGCTCCCTTGAGCTTGTTCTCATGGGCCGGGGGCAACTATCACGATGTGAACGAGCAACGCCGACGACACGCCGGATTTCGGACAAAACCGGGTAAGTTCACTCTCATGATCATCGTGACAGCTGCACTGAAGGGCGGGGTCGGGAAGACAACCACGTCGGTGTACTTGGCCGCGCTGGCATCTTCCAACCGTCGTACAGCCACCCTGGTCGATGCGGATCCACAAGGCAGCGCTGCCGACTGGATCGATGCGTCCGACGACCAGAACCTGGCCAGGATCGAGATCGCCGAGGCGCCGACCGAGCGCCTCCTGACCAAGGCACTGGACAAGGTGCCGCCGGAGGGCATCGGCATCGTCGACATGCCCCCGTCCCACGAGCGCCTGCTGAACAAGGCGCTCGAGCGGGCCCGGATCGTGATCATCCCGACCCGGGTGGGCGGGGTGGAGACGCCACGGGTGAAAGCCGTGCTCGACCTGGTGCCGGACGGTATCCCGGTCGGCCTGGTGATCTGCTCGGCCCGGACCTATACCCGCAGTTATCAGGACGCGATGCAGCAGTACGCCGAGGAGGGCGTCCCGGTCTGGGGAACGATCCCGGAGCGGGTCTCCATCACCGCCGGTCCGAGCGGTCCGCTGGCCGGAGACGGCCTGGAGTCGTACAAAAAGGTCTGGCGCAAGATCCTCGCTGCCGCCCGCAGTTGACCACCCGCGCTGAGGTTGGGCACGCGAACTCGCTCACGGGCCCAACCTCCAGCACGCCGCCGAGCACTGTCTAGCGTTGCAGCGGTGGTTCACCGCGGACGTACGAGCGGATCACGGTCGCGGCAGCTCCGCGGGCCCAGTTGTCGAACGTGTGAGAGCGCAGCATCAGCCGGCAGTCCCCGGCGGCGCCGAACGCGTGGTCCGCGAACGCCTGCCGCATCCGCTCCTCGTACAGGTCGTACTCCGCCACGCCCTCGCCCGCGATCACCACGAGCTCCGGCCCGACCAGGTTGACCATCGCGGCCAGCGCGGACCCGATCACCTCACCGGCCCGGTCGAACGCCTCCCGTGCGTGCTCGTCACCCTCGTGCGCCAGCTTGATCGCACCAGCCAGATCCAGGTCCGCCCGCCCGGTCGTCTCCCGGGTCCGGGTGAGAATCGCGTCCGACGAGGCAACAGTTTCCACGCAACCGCGCCGGCCGCAGGTACAGACGAGGTCGCCCGGCGCCAGCGGGAGGTGGCCGAGCTCTCCGGAGACGCCGTACGCGCCGGACACGACTTCACCGTTGATGTAGAGGCCGCAGCCGATCCCGGAGCCGATCGTCACGACCGCGAACGAGTCCGCGTTCACCCCGACGCCGAACCAGTGCTCGGCCACGGTCAGCGCGCGTACGTCGTTCGTGACGACGATCGGCACCTTGAGCCTCTGACCGAGCAACTCCGCCACCGGAACGCCACGCCAGCCCATCAGCGGCGAGTCACGCACCACGCCATGCGCGGCGTCGACGTCACCGGAGACCGCGACGCCGATCCCGATCAGCGGTCCGGCCATCGCCTCACCGGACTTCAGCGAGCCGATCAGCGCCTTCACCAACTCGGCCAACCGGTCGATCACCACTTCGGGCGCGGTGTCGTCGAGCTTCTCGTGCCGGACGGTCAGGATCCCGGCGGTGAAGTCCGTCGTCACCCCGATCAGGTCGGTCGGAGTCACCTTCACCCCGATCACCGACACGCTGCTCGGTACGACGGTCAGCGGGCTGACCGGGCGTCCGATGCCGAGCTGGTTGTCCACCTCGGCCGGGACCGCCGGCTGGTCGGTGACGAACCCGGTCTCGATCAGCGGTGCGACCGCCTTGGTCACGGCCGCCTGGGAGAGGCCGGTCCGGCGCGCGATCTCCACCCGCGGGATCGGGCCCTGGGTCAGAATTCTGGTCAGCACCTCGACTCCCGCCGGCGTGGCCAGGGGGAGCGGGCGATGAGGACGCAGCGGCACGAGAACAACCTACCGGCGAGTCACGCCTCCGGGGCGATTTCTCCCAGTGTTGGAGACGTCAGCGCCCACCGGATCGTCCTGGTCAGGCCGTCGCCGGCCGCTCGGACGACAGTCCGCTCGGCCAACGGGAAGTAGGGCAGCCGCAGCGGCCACCGGGTCCACCACGGCAGCAGTCCGACGGCGGCAGCCGTGAGTACGGCGTACGCCGGGCGGGCGGCCCAGGGCACCGGCGGGTGCACGAGCATGAAGCGGGCAGCCTGGCGCGCTTCGGTCGTCCCACGCAGTTCCGGTTGGTACTCGGTCAGCATCTGGCGTAGCCCGGCCACTGTGGTCGGCGGATCGACCACACCGAGCTTGCGGGCCACGAGTGCGGCGTCCTCGACGTACAGGTCCCGCTCTGCGGCGTTGAGCGGGTTGGCTCCGTACCTCTGGTGTGCGGCCAGGAAGCTGTCCACCTCGGCGACGTGCACCCACTTGAGCAGGTGTGGGTCGGACGCTCGGTACTTCACCCCGTCCGGACTGGTCCCCCGGACTCGCTGGTGCACCCCTTGCACACGCGCGATCGCCTCCTCGGCGTCCGGGATCGCGCCGTACGTCGTGATGGCCAGGAAGTAGCTGGTCCGGCGCAACCGCCCCCACGGGTCGCCGCGGTACCCAGAGTGTGCCGAAACCGCGGCCATGGCCAACGGATGCAGTGACTGGAGCAGCAGGGCCCGCAGTCCGCCGGCGAACATCGACGCATCGCCGTGTACCCGGCGGATCGGGCGGTCCGGTGCGAACCAGCGCGGACCGGGGGTGTTGTGCACCCGGTTACGTTCAGCGCGCGGATCCGGACCCGCCACCTTCGTCATGATCATCCGCGCAAGCCCGTCCCGCAGCGGATCCAGCGGTCCTGTAAGGGTGGCGGCCATACGACCAGTGTGCCTCTAGCCGGGTACGTACTCGTGTTCCAGGAGGGAGTAGAGGAGGGAATCGCGCCACTGGCCGTTGGTGAAGACGTGGTCGCGGAGGTGGCCTTCGTAGCTGAAGCCGAGGCGCTTGACGACTGCGATCGACGCCTCGTTCTCCGGGCCGATGGCGGCGGTGACGCGGTGCCGCCCCTGCGTGGTGAACGCGAAGCGCAGCATCACTCGGGCGGCATCCGTGGCGTAGCCGCAGCCCCAGTGGTCGGCGTGGATCGCGTAGCCGAGCTTGGCCCCCCACGGACCGCTCGGCGCGATCCGGGCGAAGCCGATCACGTGATCGTCGCCCTGGCGGGTGACGGCGAGCATGTGATCGGGGCGATCCGCGCGTGCGGACCGCTCGATGATGCCGGCCAGGACCTCGGCCGCCTTCGCGCGGTCGTAGCTGTCGAACGCCATCCAGGCGGTCACTCGGTCGTCGCCGGCGATGGACAGGTAGTCATCGAGGTCGGAGGTCCGGAATTCGCGCACGGTGGTCAGGTGGCCGGGCAGGGGCTCCATTGGCGCAGGCTATCGGGAGAACGTCTGCATCGGGGTGCGCGTGAAGGTCTCGATCTCTTCCTGCAACTCCCGGGCGTCGTCCGCGCGGCCGGACTGCCGCAGTGCCTGGTGGACCCGGCGGGCCGAGTGCACCACGCCGTTGATCCGGCGCTCGGCAGGCAGGCCCAGCACCGGCGCGAGCGCGTCTGCCGCACCGTCCAGCTCACCGCTCGCGATCCGGGTGATCGCCATCGCGGCCTGGCTGCCGGCAGCGTCGCCGAAGGCCCACTCCGGGTGGTTCTGGTCGTTGTAGGCGTCCACCGCCTGGCTGGAGTACCGCTCGGCCTGCTCGACTTCACCAGGCAGCCAGGCCAGCGCGTCGGCGGCGTAGTACAGCTGCCGGTTGCGGCCGAAGGTGCACAGGCCGCCCATCTCGTCCAGGTCGTCGTTGCGCACCGAGTTCCAGGCTTCTTCGGCCCGCTCGAGCGCGGCCCGGGTGGCTTCGGGGTTGCCGAGCGCGGCCCAGGCCCGGGCCTCGCTGACCGGCAGCCAGACGCTGGTGGTGCTGTTGGCCTGCTCGGCGTACCCCGCGCCGAGCTGCGCGTACCGGACCGAGTCGTGGGGGTTGCCGGCCCAGTAGGAGACCAGGGATTGCAGGCCGCGCACCCAGGCACGGAGGCCATGGTGGTCGGCGTTGTCGGCGCACAGGAACGCGGTCCGCGCCTGTGTCAGGGCAGCATGGGGGTTGCCGAGGTCGTGGGAAGCCTTGGCGAGCAGACCACCGGTCACGCCGCCGAGGAAGTACAGCTGCCGCAGGTGCTCCGGGCGTTGCCGGCTCTCCAGCAGCGCGAAGACCAGGTCCTGGGTCTCGACCAGCTGGCCGAGGATCTCGGGCAGCGGCCGCTGCGGATACGCCTTCGCGACGTGGCGCACGTCGTCGTACACCTGTTCCATGGCCTCGCTTCCGAGACCGGACTGGGCCGCGAGGGCAAATGCCCTCGCGCGGCTGGCAGCCATGTCGAGAACCTCCATCTCATTACCTGTCGTGATCCGTCCACCCGCGGCAGGTGCCGGCACCACCTGGGCTGCCTGCTCGGGGACGTACGGGGCGAAGAGCTCCTCGACGGGCTTTCCGAACATGCGTTGCAGGGTGCGCCGGGTCTGTGGAGTGGTGCCTGCGCGCTCGCCCGATGCGAGGCGCCGCAGGTGCCGCTCGGTGATGGTTCCACCCAGCTCGACGAACTCGGCGACGATCTCGGAGTAGGTCTGGTTCCGGCGCTGGATCAGGTGCGCCAGGACCGTCTTTGGCGTGTACCTCCCCGCCATCGTTCCTCCCGTTCACGTCAGGAAAGACGTTGTCTCGACTCGTGCCCCACGACAAGGTGCTGTCCCCCAGATGTCCGCGAGAGGTCCGGAAGAGGTCCGGCAAAGGTCCGGTCCAGGTCCTAGAGCGGTCACGCTGGGCTCGTGCACCATTACTGCCATGACAACCAGTAAGTCCAACTGGTTGCAAGGGCTCAGAGTTACGGGGTGAGAGGTAGTGAGCATCGCGGAAATGACGGCGAGGCAGCACCGGCGCAGAGTTCGGGTCTGGTTCGGCGAGCACGTGATCGCGCAGTACGTCGCGGAGGCGCCGCTGGCGGCCCGCTACGAGCAGGCGATGCGGCGCCGTTTCGCCGGCCTCCGAGTCACCAACGACCTGCTCGGCCCGCTCGACAGCACCGACTGAAACACCCGCATACTTCCGGGTCCTCCTCAGACCCGGTCCGCTGCACCCTGGAGTCTCCTCACGTTCAGGGGCAGCTTCTGGAAAGGTCCGTGGCACTCCTCAGTCCCGGACAAACCCCAGGTGCGGTCCGGGGCACTCCTCAGCTCCGGACCGCACCGCCCACCGGCCCGGCTGGGCTTGGCGGCTGACTCCCTGTATCGCCGCCGCCCAGCCGTTCCAACCACCTCCTGGCCGACACCTCGGGCCAGGCAGGGTCGAGTGTCCTGGGCGGTAGGACACCGGAGGCTCCCGACACCTCACCGGGAGCCTCCCCCTGAGGTGGCCGGCTCCGCTGTGTGACCGTCGCGCCTGGGCGGTCACACAACGGAGCCCCTAAGGTTCTCGGTCATCCTCCGCAGTACGCCGACAGTCGCGCCGTACTCCTGATCGCTGACTCCGGCCGTCACCCGCCTGCGCAGAGCCTGGACCTTCGCCGTGAGCGCCTCCAGTGCCTCCAGGCCGGCGGCGGTGAGTTCGTCGCCGCTCAGCCAGCCGCGTTCGACCAAGGGATCGGTGACCGCCGCGAGCTCGGCCGGGTCGCCGGTCAGGAACGGCGCCAGCGCGGCGGCGATCGACTCCGGCCCGGCGGCCGCGTTCAGTGCCTGCCACTGCCGACGAGTCAGTCCGTCGGCTGCGAGGACCCGCTCGAACGAGTCCTCGAGCAGTCGGTCCACCTCTTTCAGCCACCATCCGATAGGCTTGTTGTCATCTGACATATACATGTCAATGAGCATATGTTTCGGGAGGTCGTGTGGACAAGACCGATCCGGTGACCGCGGTGGAGTCCGCGATGATCGCCGTCCGCAGGCGCCAGACCCGCCGGACCTTCGCGGTGCAGGCCGGCGGACCGGACCCGGTGCAGGAAGTGCTCGACGCGATCGAGGCGGCCGATCCGTACCCGCTCGGCGTCAACGGTGTGGCGGTTGCCCTCGGCGTGGATCAGCCCCGGGCGAGCAAGCTGGTGGCCGCGGCGGTCGCGGCAGGCCTGGTACGGCGGGAGGCCGATCAGCGCGACGGACGTCGTACGAACCTGGTGTTGACCGCTGCGGGTCTGGAGCAGCTCGAGGTGGTGCACGCATACCGCCGGGAGCGCTTCGCCGACGCGATGCACGACTGGACCGCAGCCGAGCGCGAGTCCTTCGCGGACCTCCTGACCCGCTTCGTGACCGCCCTGGACCGCTAGATGTCCGCTTCGGGTCCGCTGACCCGGTCCGCCTAAGGTCGGCTGACCCCGGCCGCCTCGGGTCCTGTGACATAGACGGCGAAAGGAGCATTGGGCTGGACGTCAGGTGAGCCTTCGACCCAGCCCTCCGCGGTGATCTCGCCCGCGTAGGTCATGCCCAGCCGTTCCATCACCGCCCGCGACGCACGGTTGTGTCGCTCGGTGAACGCGATCACTGCGGCAGCGCCCAGCGTCCCGAACGCGAACTCCAACCCGGCCCGCCCGATCTCGGTCGCCAGCCCACGACCCCGCGCCGACGCGACCAGAGCCCACCCCAGCTCCAGCCGATCGACCGCCCACTCCGGCCCGACCAGCTCGGCAATCGCCGAGGCCACCGGCGCGTCGGCCGCTATCCGGGACAACCCGCCCCGACCAGCCAGCACACCGCCCGAGCCCGGCCCCGCGCCGCCCGCGCCGCCCGAGCCTGCCCCCGCGCCGTCCGAGCCTGGCCGGCTATCGGGGCCGTGCTGTGTGTCGCGCTCGTAGGCGATCCACTTGCTCACGCCGTCGCGGTCCCACGCGGTCTGGAACTCGGCGGCTCGCCGGGCCGCCTCCTCGGGCGACCAGGAATCGTCGTACCAATGAGCCACCACTGGGTCCGCGAACAGGCTGACCAGGTCCGCGACATGTCCGGGCACGACCCCGTTCGGTCCGGTGATCGGTTCGAGCCGAAGGCGGTCAGTGAACCGGGTCCGGACCGTGTGTGCGACCAGATCCCGCAGCCGGCGGTCGCCGTCGGTGCGGTTCACCATCATCAGCTCCAGGTCGTCCGCCCCGACCCAGGCCCCCGCGTCGTGCTTGCCGGCCTCCAGCCGCGGCCGGCTGAGGTCGCCGTCGATGGTGATCAGGTAGTCGAGCTCACGCCGTACGCGGCCCTCGTACTCCCACTCCCAGTCGGCCACGGTCCACAGCACATCGCGAACCTTCCACCCGGTCTCCTCCTCGACCTCACGCGCCAGCGCCTGCTCCGGTGTCTCCCCGGGTTCGAGATGTCCGCCGACGATGTCCCAGATCCCCGGGAACAATCGCCGCTCCGCTGTACGACGCTGCACATAAACGCGATGCTGCTCGTCACGAATCAAGGCACCCACACAGTCGACCGCACGCATAACGCCAACCTAGTGCGCCGAGGGCGATGCGGCTCAAGCATTACCGAAGCCCACTGCCGCCACACGAGTTCCGGTGCCGCACTTGGCACCCGCACTAGATCAGCGGTTGGCGACGGGGCGTTCGGTGATTCTGTTGGGCATGAAGAGGACGGCGGCGACGAGGAGTACGGCGGCGGCCGCGGCACCGTAGTACACGTCGTGGATCGCGGGAGCGAGCACGTTGCTCGGGAGCTTCTCCAGGTCCGCGTGGCTGTCGCCGAGGCGAGCCGCGACCACACCGTTGGCGACGGCACCGAAAACGGCGACACCGACCGCGCTACCGACCGAGCGGGCGAACATGTTGGCGCCAGTCACCACACCACGTGTCGTCCAGTCCACCGACGACTGCGCGGCCACGACCGACGGCGACGCGGAGAAGCCGAGGCCGATGCCGATCACGAAGCAGGCTGCGGCCAGATGAAGTACGGCGCTGCCGGAGTTGACCGTGAGCAGCAGAGCCGACCCGAGGACGACGATGATCGCGCCGAAGAGCATCGTCGTACGGAACCCGAGCCGCAGATAGATGCGCCCGGCAAGCGATGCCGCGATCGGCCAGCCCAGCGTCATCGCGGCCAACGCGAACCCGGCGACGAGAGCCGATGTACCGAGCACGCTCTGGGCATACAGCGGGACGTACGTCGACAGGCCGATCATCAACAGCCCGATCAGCAGGGCGGCCGAGTTGGCCGAGTTCAGCACGCGCTGGCCGAGCACCCACAGCGGCAGGATCGGCTCGGCGGCACGACGTTCGACCATGACGAAGACGGTCAGCAGGACCGCGGCCCCGGCCAGGATCGCGATGCTCGCACTGGAGTCCCAGGTCCACATGACGCCACCCTCGAGCAGGCCGAGCAGCAGCAGGGAGCCGCCGACCGCGAGCAGGACCGCGCCGCTGTAGTCGATCTGGTGGCTGGTCTTCTGGACGACGTTCTCCTGGAAGCGGCGGACCAGCACCCACGCGGCCGCCATGCCGAGCGGGATGTTCACGAAGAAGATCCAGCGCCAGGAGATGTAGTCGGAGAACACACCGCCCAGCGTCGGGCCGACGAACGACGAGATGCCCCAGACGCTGGCGATGTAGCCCTGCACCTTGGCCCGCTCCGCGACCGTGTAGATATCGCCGACGATCGTCATCCCGATCGGCTGGATCGCACCCGCGCCGAGTCCTTGGACCAGCCGGAACGCGATCAGCGCCGGCATGCTCCACGCGAACCCGCACAGCACCGAGCCGAGGATGAACAGCCCGACACCGAGCAGCATGATCGGCTTGCGGCCGCGCAGGTCGGCGAGCTTGCCGTAGATCGGTACCGAGACCGCCTGGGCCAGCAGGTAGATCGAGAACAGCCAGGGGAACTGGGTGAACCCGCCGAGGTCGTCGACGATCGACGGTACGGCGGTGGCGAGGATGGTGGCGTCGATCGCGACCAGCCCGATACTCAGCATCACCGCGAGCAGGATCGGCCCTCGCTCCGACCGAAGCCCCACACTCGCCCGGTCGATCCGCTCAGTAGTCATATCAGTGATCAATGTATGTGATCTGACAACAATTCCCCCAGCCCGCGATCCACCAGGCGGACCACCGCCAGCTCCCGGGACCGGACACCCCTTCTGGTGGGCTTGGACAGGTTATTGCTTATTCACACCCGCCACTTCCTGTTCAAGGTCCCGGCAGGGTGGCAGGTTGTCCACGGTCCGGGCAGGTGGCAGGTGGCAGGTTGTCCACGGTCCCGGCAGGGTGGCCGGTTGTCCGCGGTCCCGGCAGGGTGGGCGGGCGTCCACGGTCCGGGAGGTGGCCAGGTCAGCGGCGCGCGCGCAGGCGGGCACGATGGGCTAGGGGACCACTACGCTCCGGGGGTGAGGATTCGGGATGGGATGGTGCGGGCCGTCGTGCTCGTGGTGACCGTGTCGCTCACCCTGGTGTTGTTGCCGATCGCCATCAACGTCGGCACCGGCGGCACAGCCCCGGCATTCCTGGAGCCGTACGCCGGCTGGACCTGGCCGCTGATCGGATTCCTCTGGCTCGTCGCGATCGTCACCGCCCTCTTCGAGTTCCGCAGCCGTCGCCTGCCGACCGTCTCCGGCCGAAGTGCTGACCAGCCGCGGAACCGGCCGAATGCCCTGGCCCGCATCGACCGCTACCTGTCCCAGCGTCACGCCGGCTCGCTCGCGTCCCGCACCCGCATAGCGCTCGCCCTCGACGAACGCCCGGAAGCCGTGATGCGCCCGTACGACCTGCTCGTGCAGCCGCTCGACAGCACTCCGCGCCAAGTGCCCGACGAGACCGACATCGCCGCCGTTTTCGACGAACTCCAGGACTCCATGCTGATCCTGGGCGCACCAGGTGCCGGCAAGACCACGCTGCTGCTGGAGCTCGCCCGCAACCTGTCCGAGCAAGCACACACCGACGAAAGCAAGCCGATCCCCGTCCTCGTCGACCTGGCCGGCTGGACCGCACAACCGTCTCGCAAAGATGAC
The DNA here is from genome assembly GCF_040638415.1 of Kribbella sp. NPDC026596. Classification (NCBI taxonomy): domain Bacteria; kingdom Bacillati; phylum Actinomycetota; class Actinomycetes; order Propionibacteriales; family Kribbellaceae; genus Kribbella; species Kribbella sp. NPDC026596. The sequence goes on from NZ_JBEZYF010000024.1 coordinate 23,236, forward strand.
GACGATCCGGCCGACAGTCCCATCCTGGCCGGCTTCGTCGGTTGGTTCCTGTTCGAGCTCAGCACTCGCTACGGCATCCCCGCCGCCGTCGGTCGCATCTGGCTGCGCCGCGGCCGCCTCGCTCTCCTCCTCGACGGCCTCGACGAGATCGCCAAGCCCAACCGCTCCAAGCTCGCACCGGTCCTCGAAGAGCTCCGCCGTCGCTATCTGATCGGCAAGCTCGCAGTCACCTGCCGCAGCCAGGACTACGAGCTTCTCCCCGACCAGCTCAGCCTGTACGGCGCTGTGCACATCAGACCGCTCACCAGACAGCAGGTGCTCGACTACTTCGCCGCAGTCGGACCAGAGCTGGACGGAGCCCGCGCAGCGATCGAGCAAGACGATGCCCTCTGGGACCTGGTCAACTCGCCGCTGATGCTGAACGTGATGGTCCTCGCCTACCGCGGCCGAGCGCCGGAAGAGGTTGTCGCCGGTGGCGTCGCGGACCTGCGCCGCGAACTGTTCGACACCTACATCTGCGAGGTCCTGGCCCGGGACCGCTCGACCGCTCGCCAGTACGACACCAAGACTGCGGTCCGCCGTTTGTGGTGCCTCGCATGGTGGACCCGCAGTCGCGCCGGCGACCGGACCGTCGTACCCAGGTGGCTCACCCCGAACGGCTGGTACGGACTGCCGCTGCACGAGGTCGACTACCTCGCGCACACGGTCTGCCTGCCCGCACTCTTCGCCGCTCTCGCCGCGGGCGCGACCCTCGTGACACTTGCGCAGTACGGCGTACTCGCCGGACTGGCCGTGGCCGGAGCCGCACTGCTCCTGGTCCACCTACGGCCGCATCCCTGGCAGAAGCTCGACGGTCCCAGACCGGAGTGGGTGCCGCTCCTGGCAATCACCTTCCTCGCAGGTACGGCGACCACCGTCATCCTCACGGTCGCCGCGCTGGGTCTGGTCGAGCTACTCCCGGCTTGGTTAGCGCTCGGTATCGAGGCGGCCGCGATCGCCGCGTCGTACGTGGTCGAATTGATCGTCTTCCATGACAACCGGCGCCGGCTGCTGCTCGCGGTCCGGATGGTCGTGGTGGTCGCCGCCAGTTGGCTGACGCTCAGCCTCGGTGACGATCGTGGCAGCTTCGCAGCCGGGCTCGCGATCGGGCTGCTCGTTGCTCAAGGCATCCGGATGGTGAAGTCGCTGCCGACCGACCATCTGGTGAGCTCCACGACCGGACAGGGCTGGCGGATGGACCCGTGGGTCCTGGGCGGCAGCGCGGCCGCATTCCTGACGGCACTGGCTCTCGGCGCGGACCTGGCCTCACCCAAGCTCGAAGCGGTCGCCGGCGTGATCGTTGGTGCCGTCGCCGCGAAGGCCTGGCGACGTCGGCCGCCGGTGTTCGCCGGCCCCATGTCCCGGCTGCTCCACGACTTCCTGCTGCGCTGGACCGGCTACCTGCCCTGGCGCCGCCGGGCCTTCCTCCGGTACGCCGCCGACCGGTATGTGCTCGCCCGCACCGGGCGTGGTGAGTACTCCTTCATCCACCTGCTCGTCCGCGACCACCTGGCCGAATGCTCACCCGACCACCTGGCTGCGAAGGTCGACCGCCGCATCGCCGAGCGCGCAGCGAGTCGAGAAGGCACCGCACTGCGTCGAGCGTGAGGTCACTCCGGGGCGGGGTCGGTGAGGGCGTAACCGATCAGGCTGCTGGTCAACGCCAGTGCGATGAGTGGGCTGAGCGCGAGGCGCAGGGACGTGTGTTCGGCGATCGTGCCGAGGATGGGCGTGGCGACGCCGCCGATGCTCACCGCGAGGCCGAGTGTCATCCCGCCGGCGGTGCCGACGCGGCCGGGAAGGAAGTCCTGGCCGAGCGTGACGTGCAGCGAGAACGGGATCGACATCGCGATCGCGGTGACGGCGAGGAAGCCGAAGAACGCCGGCCCGGGCACGAACACCAGACCTGCGATCGCGGGTACGGCGACGGCGTACGACGTCCGCAGGGTCCGGACCCGCCCGTAGCGGGTGGCGAACCGGCCGCCGAGCAACGTGCCGAACGCACCGGCCGCGAAGAGGACGAACAGCGCCACCCCGCCGGTCGTGGTCCCGGCGCCGACCCGCTCGCCGGCGTACAGGGCGATGAAGGTGCCGAGGCCGACGAAGACGATCGACCGGCAGACCATGATCGCCGACAACCGCAGGAACGACGACCAGTCGTCGGCGCCGGCCGCCGCAGATTGGTTGCTGGAGACAACCAGGTGGGCGGACCGAAGTGCGAGCCGGGTGATCGCTGCCCCGACGAGCGCGGGGAGGATGAGCAGCGGTGTCAGCGAGAGCCCGCCGGTCGCGATGATCGGCGTGACCAGCACCGGCGCCAGCGCGAACCCGACGTTCCCGCCGACCGAGAACCAGCTCATCCCGACATGGCTGCCGCCGCTCACGGCGCGCGCCATCCGCGCGGCCTCCGGATGGTATGCCGCCACGCCGAGCCCGGACAGCGCCGCGGCCAGCCAATTCAGCCAGTACGTCGGCCCGACCCCGAGCAGCGCGATGCCCAGCCCCGCGGTCGTCATCGCGACCGGGATCAGCCAGGTCAGCGGCCGCCGATCGGTCAGTACGCCGAACACCGGCTGGACCACCGAGGACAGCAAGGTCGCGGCCAAGGTGATCCCGGACACCGCGACGTACCCGAGCCCGCGCTCGGCGACGAGAAACGGCACCAAGGCCGGCACGCAGCCCTGGTACACATCCACGCACGCGTGCCCGATCGCCATCAGCCCGATCGGTCGAAGTCTCCACACACCGTCGATCGTCGCGGCCGGTCGGGCTGTCCGGCTTCCGATAAAATGCCAATGTATGCCGGAAACCCGCCAACGTCCCGCGAACACCGGCTTCCAGCCGATCCCGGCCGGAGGCGGCATCGAGGCGCACTGGCACGATCGGCACCAGATCGTGTACGCCGGCCGCGGCGTCCTCTCCGTCACCACCGACGCCGGCAGCTGGATAGCCCCCGCAACCCGAGCAATCTGGGTCCCCGCCGGCACCCTCCACCAACACCGCGCCTACGGCGAAACCGCCCTACACACAGTCGGCCTCACCGAAAACCCCCTCAACCTGTACACCCCGTCAGCCCTCGTGGTCAGCCCGCTCCTCAGAGAGCTGATCCTCACCTACACATCAGGTGAAGACGGGGACCGAGGAGACGAGGACGAGCACCGCGTCGGCGAGGCGGGCGCCGCCGAGCGGCGGCGGCTTCACGCGGTGCTACTGGATCAGCTGCGGCGGTCGCCTCAGCGGCGTACGTATTTGCCGACACCCAACGACCCACGGCTGGCCTCCGTCTGCGACCTTCTACGCGACGACCCTGCGGACACCAGGACGCTGACAGAGCTCGGCCGTGAGGTTGGGGCGAGTGAGCGCACGCTGAGCCGCCTGTGCAAAGCGGACCTCGGCATGACCTTTCCCCAATGGCGCACGCAGCTCAGACTCCACCACGCACTCAGGTTGCTAGCCGAGGGACATCAGGTGACCCAGGTGGCTCACCAAACCGGTTGGGCGTCGACCAGTGCGTTCATCGACACCTTCCGGCGCGCCTTCGGTCACACACCCGGCTCCCGCAGGGCCTGATCGAGGATGCGGCTCCACTGCCGCACGATGCCCCGCCGACGCGCACTGTCATCCGTCAGCAGATCAGCCAGCCCCAGACCACGCGCCATATCCAGCACGCCCTGCACGGTCTCCCGCACACCAGGGGTCTGTTCACTCACCTCAAGCACCTCCAGCAGCGCCCGGTGCGCCTGGCGCCCTACATGCGCCTCCAGCCGAACGATCTGCTTCCGCAGCGCCTCTTCGGTCGACGCCGCAACCCACAGGTGCAACGCGGCCCGGAACAGCGGCCCGGTATAGACGTCCGCCAGCATCCCGACGATCGCCTCGGTCCTCCCAGGCCCGATAGGCAACCGTCCAGCCTGCGCACGGATCTCCGCCAGCCGCACCTCGGTCATGTACTCGACTGCCGCCGCGAACAGATCCGCCCGCGTCGGGAAGTGATGCTGAGCCGCACCCCGCGACACCCCGGCCCGGGTCGCCACGACACTCACCGTCGTCGCGGCGTACCCGACCTCGGCCAGCGACTCGACCGCCGCCTCGAGCAACCGCTGCCGGGTCGCCCGGCTGCGGTCCTGCTGGGGTGCTTTGAGGCCGTGAGCGAGCGCAGCGAGTTCACCCATCGAGCACCTCACTCACGGGCGGACTCGCGGGCTCGCAGCTCACGCCGGAGGATTTTGCCCGACGCGGCCTTCGGCACAGCGTCGATGAACTCCACCTGCCGCACCTTCTTGTACGGCGCCACCCGCGCGGCGACGTACTCCATCACGTCCTCAGCGGTCAGCGAGGCACCCGGCATCGGCACCACGAACGCCTTCGGCACCTCGTTGCCCTCGGCATTCACCCCGATGACCGCCGCGTCCGCGATCCGGTCGTCGGTGAGCAGCACCGCCTCCAGCTCGGCCGGCGGCACCTGGTAGCCGTGGTACTTGATCAGTTCCTTCACCCGGTCGACGACGTACAGGTAGCCGCGCTCGTCCACCCTGCCGATGTCGCCGGTGTGCAACCAGCCGTCCGGGTCGATGGTCGCGTCGGTCTCGGCCGGGCGGCCCAGGTACCCCTTCATCACCTGCGGGCCGCGGATCCAGATCTCCCCGGTCTCCTCGTCGCCGACATCGTTGCCATCGGCACCGACCAGGCGCATCTCGGTCGACGGGAAGAGCTTGCCGACAGCACCGGCCGGCGGGTCCACGTCATCCTGCGGTACGGCGTGCGTACCCGGCGACAACTCCGTCATCCCGTACGCCTGCAGCACCGCGTGCAGCCCGAGCCGCTTCGCACACGCCTCGGCCAGGTCACCGTCCAGCGGGGCCGCCGCCGACGTCACGTGCTTCAGCGCGGACAGGTCGACCCCGTCCACGGCCGGGTGCTTCGCCAGCGCCAGTACCACTGGCGGGGCGACGAACGCCCGGGTGATCTTCTGCTCGTCGAGCGTGGTGAGGAACTGCTGCAGGTCGAACTTCGGCAGCACCACCACGGTCGCGCCGAGCCGCAGCGGCAGGTTCATCAGTACCGACAGGCCGTAGATGTGAAAGAACGGCAGGATCGCGATGATCCGCTCATCCTGCCCGAGCGTGATCATCACCTCGGCCTGCGAGATGTTGGTCGCGATGTTCCGGTGCGTCAGCATCACGCCCTTGGCCGCGCCGGTGGTCCCGCTGGAGTACGGGAGTACGGCGACGTCCTCGGCCGGATCGATCGTCACCTCCGGCTCGGGACCGGTCGACGCGAGCAGCTCCAGCACCGAGCGGTAGCCCTCGGCCTGGTCGCAGACGAAGATCTCGGTGACGTCGGTGCCCTCGACGGCCGCGGTCGCGACCGGCAGGAACAGCGAGATCGTCACCAGCAGCTTCGCCTTCGAGTCGACCAGTTGCTTGTGCAGCTCGTCGGCCGTGTACAGCGCGTTGACCGTGGTCACCGTCGCGCCGGCGCGGGTGGCGCCGTAGAAGACCGCCGGGTAGAGGATCGTGTTCGGGCTGTGCAGCGCGATCACGTCGCCGCGCCGGATGCCGAGCTCGGCGAACCCGGCCGCGATCCGGCGAGTCATGCCGTCCAGCTGGGCGTAGCTGAGCTCCTTCCCGGTCACACCGTCGACCATGGCCGGTCGGTCGCCGTACTCCTGGGCCCGGCCCAGCACGGCGTCGTGGATCGGTACGTCGAGGATCTCGACGGGCGGGAACTGGCTGGTGATGATCATTGGCCTTCACCCTCTCTGCGCTGGTGGCAGGAACTTTGGCCTACTGGGGAGTATTTGTGGAAGACCTCAGTACGACTTGGGCAGTCCGAGGCTGTGCTGGGCGACGAAGTTCAGGATCATCTCCCGGCTCACCGGGGCGATCCGGGTCGCTCGCGCGGCGGCGACCAGGGAGGCGACGCCGTACTCCTTCGTCATGCCGTTGCCGCCGAGCGACTGGACCGCCTGGTCGGTTGCCCGGACCGCCACTTCGCCGGCCGCGTACTTCGCCATGTTCGCGGCTTCACCCGCGGCCAGGTCATCGCCCGCGTCGTAGAGCGCGGCGGCCTTCTGCATCATCAGCCTGGCCAGCTCGAGCTCGATCTTGATCTGCGCGAGCGGGTGCGCGATGCCTTGGTGGGCGCCGATCGGCGTCTTCCAGACCTGACGATCCTTGACGTAGGCGGTCGCCTTGCCGAGTGCGTGCCGCGCGATCCCGACCGCGAATGCGGACGCCATGATCCGCTCCGGGTTGAGCCCGGCGAACAGCTGCATCAGCGCCGCGTCCTCGGACCCCACGAGCGCTTCGCGCGGCAGTTGTACGTCGTCCAGGAACAGGGCGAACTGCTTGTCCGGACTGATCAGGTCCATCTCGATCTGCTGGTACTCCACTCCGGGAGCGTCCACGGGGACGATGAACAGGGCCGGCTTGAGCTTGCCGGTCCGCGCGTCCTCGGTCCGGCCGACCACGAGCACCGCCTGCGCGACGTCGAGCCCGGAGATGAAGACCTTCCGCCCGGTCAGCGACCAGCCGTCCTCGGTCCGCCGGGCGGTCGTGGTGATCTCGTGTGAGTTCGAACCGGCGTCGGGCTCGGTGATCGCGAACGCCATGATCGTCGTACCGTCGGCGAGGCCCGGCAGCCAGCGCTGCTTCTGCTCGTCGGTGCCGAAGCGGGCGATCACGGTGCCGCAGATCGACGGCGAGACCACCATCATCAGCAACGGGCAGCCGGCCGCACCGAGCTCCTCGAGCACGATCGACAGGTCGGCCATGCCGCCGCCTCCGCCGCCGTACTCCTCGGGGAGGTTCACGCCGAGGTAGCCGAGCTTGCCGGCCTCCAGCCACAGCTCGGTCGTATGCCCGCCGCTGCGTGCCTGCTGGTTGAACCAGTCGTAGCCGTACTTCTTGCCCAGTTCGCGCACGGCCTTCCGCAGCGCTTGGCGTTCCTCGGACTCGATGAAGCTCATGCTTCCTCCCCAACGACCGCCAGTACGGCGCCGACCTCGACCTGTTGACCTGCTTCGACCCTGAGCTCATTGAGCACACCGTCGGTCGGCGCGGCGATGGTGTGCTCCATCTTCATCGCCTCCAGCCACAGCAACGGCTGCCCTTGTTCGACCACGTCACCGACCTGTACGCCGACTCGGATGACGATCCCCGGCATCGGAGCGAGCAACGACCCCGCCGACACCTGCTGCGCCGGATCCGTGAACCGCTCCACCGGGGTGAGGCTGACACTCCCGAGCGACGAGTCCACACACACCATTCCGTCGTACGCCGCCACCTCGAAGGTTCGCCGTACGCCGCCAACCTCGAGCACCACGCGATCCGGCGCACTGTCGACCAACTGCACGTTGCCCTCAGCAACCAACCCGTCCCGGGTCAGCCGATACTCGACCTCGTACGTCGTCACGCCGGCCCGGTAGCTTTTCCGCTGCGGCTGAGACGCGAGGTTCCGCCACCCACTCGGCACCCGCACCCGGGCCTCCACCTGCCGGCCAGCCGCATCCGCCAACGCCGCCGCCAACGCGGACACCCGCTCCACATCAGGCTCCGCCCCGCCACCGACACCATGCTTCTCGAAGAACGCGGTGTCGGTGTCGCCGGCCAGGAACACAGGATGCCGCAGGATCCACGCCAACAGCTCCCGGTTGGTCCCCACCCCATGAATCCGCGCCCGCTGCAACTCGCCAGCCAGCCGCCGCGCCACCACACTCCGGCCCGGCCCGAACGCGATCACCTTCGCCAGCATCGCGTCGTAGTACGGCGAGACCTCCGAGCCGTCCACAACCCCAGAGTCCACCCGCACCCCAGACACTCGCGCGCCTACGGCCAGCCTCGCGCCGCCTCCGCCTTCGCTTTCCCCACGCTCCAGTGCGAAGCGCTGGAGCGTGCCTGTTTGTGGTTGCCAGTCGTTGGTTGGGTCCTCGGCGTACAGCCGCACCTCGATCGCGTGACCGACCGTCGGCGGTGGATCGGCAGGGAGGCGCTCCCCGGCGGCGACCGCGAACTGCAGCGCCACCAGGTCCAACCCAGTGGTCTCTTCCGTGACGGGGTGTTCGACCTGGAGGCGTGTGTTCATCTCCAGGAAGTAGAAGTTGCCGGCCTCGTCCGCGAGGAACTCGACCGTGCCGGCGCCGACGTAGTTGATCGCGGCGGCTGCCTTCCGCGCGGCGTCGAACAACGCGGCCCGCATGGCGGGGACGCGCTCGACGAGCGGGGACGGCGCCTCCTCGATCACCTTCTGGTGGCGGCGCTGGATGGAGCACTCGCGTTCGCCGACCGCCCAGATCGTGCCGTGCTCGTCGGCCATGATCTGCACCTCGATGTGCCGTCCGGCCGCGAGGTACCGCTCGCAGAAGACCGTCCCGTCACCGAAGGCGGACAACGCCTCGGCGGACGCCGCCTCGATCTCCCTCGGCAGATCCTCCAGGCGCGAGACCACTCGCATCCCGCGCCCACCCCCACCGGCCGACGCCTTCACCAGCACCGGCAGGTCATCCGCCGAAACCTCCGCCGGCGTGAGCTCGGCGAGCACCGGCACCCCGGCGGTCGACATCAGCTTCTTCGCCTCGATCTTCGACCCCATCGAGGAGATCGCGTCCACCGGCGGCCCGATCCAGGTCAGCCCCGCGTCGATCACGGCTTGCGCGAACCCGGCGTTCTCCGACAGGAACCCATACCCGGGATGCACGGCGTCCGCACCGGCACGCAGAGCCGCTTCAACGATCAGTTCACTACGGAGGTACGTCTCGCTTGGCGTGTTCCCGGGCAGATGTACGGCCGCGTCCGCCTCAGCCGCATGGGGCGATCCCGCGTCGGCGGTCGAGTGAATGGCGACCGTGGATAGCCCGAGGGAGCGGGCCGTGCGGAAGATCCGCCGGGCGATCTCGCCCCGATTGGCCACCAGCACTGAGGTAAGCACGGACATCACATCCTGAAGACGCCGAAGGAGGAGGTGCCTTCGACCGGGGCGGAGTGGATGGCGGACAGGCAGATGCCCAGGACTGTTCGAGTGTCTCGGGGATCGATGACGCCGTCGTCGTACAAGCGGCCGGAGAGGAACATCGGCAGGGACTCGGCCTCGATCTGGCCCTCGACGTACGCACGCATCTGGGCATCCGCATTCTCGTCGTACGGCTGGCCTTTCGCCTCGGCGGCGGCGCGGGTGACGATCGACAGCACCCCGGCGAGCTGCTGCGGTCCCATCACCGCCGACTTCGCTGACGGCCACGCGAACAGGAACCGGGGATCGAAGGCACGACCACACATCCCGTAGTGCCCGGCGCCGTACGACGCCCCCATCAGCACCGAGATATGCGGCACCCGAGAGTTGGAGACCGCGTTGATCATCTGCGCGCCGTGCTTGATGATCCCACGCTGCTCGTACTCCTGCCCGACCATGTAGCCGGTGGTGTTGTGCAGGAAGATCAGCGGCGTGTTCGCCCGGTTCGCCAGCTGGATGAACTGGGCCGCCTTCTGCGACTCCTCGCTGAACAGCACTCCACGTGCGTTCGCCAGAATGCCGACCGGGTACCCATGCAGCGAAGCCCACCCGGTCGCCAGCGACGATCCGTACAGCGGCTTGAACTCGTCGAACACCGACCCGTCCACCACCCGCGCGATCACGTCCCGCGGATCGAACGGGATCTTCAGGTCCCCGGGCACGATGTCGAGCAGCTCGTCGGAGTCGTGGAGAGGTTCGTCGTACGACGAAGCCGGCGACGGACCCAGCTTCCGCCAGTTCAGCCGCGACACGATCTGCCGTCCGAGCCGGATCGCGTCCTGCTCGTCGACCGCGAAGTAATCGGCGAGCCCGGACTGGCGAGCGTGCATCGACGCGCCGCCGAGCGACTCGTCGTCCGCGTCCTCGCCGGTCGCCATCTTCACCAGCGGCGGACCGGCCAGGAACACCTTCGCGCCACCGTCGACCATCACCACGTAGTCGCTCATGCCCGGGATGTACGCACCGCCGGCGGTCGAGTTGCCGAACACCAGCGCGATCGTCGGGATCCCCTCGGCCGACAACCGGGTGAGATCGCGGAACATCGCCCCGCCGGGGATGAAGATCTCCTTCTGCGTCGGCAGATCCGCGCCGCCGGACTCGACCAGGCTGATCACCGGCAACCGGTTCGCCCGCGCGATCTCGTCCGCCCGCAACGCCTTGCGCAGGGTCCACGGATTGCTCGCGCCACCCTTCACGGTCGGGTCGTTCGCGCTGATCAGACACTCGACCCCGCTGACCACACCGATCCCGGTCACCAGGCTCGCGCCGACAGTGAAGTCCGAACCCCAGCCGGCCAACGGCGACAGTTCGAGGAACGGCGAGTCCGGGTCGAGCAGCAACTCGATCCGCTCCCGAGCCAGCAACTTGCCGCGCTTGTGGTGCCGGTCGACGTACTTCTCGCCGCCGCCTGCCAGCGCCTTCGCATGCTCGGCGTCCAAGGCGGTCAGCTTCTCCAGCATCGCCTCGCGATTACTCATGTGGTGTACCCCAGTCGTTTCGAGGCCAGGCCGGTCAGGATCTCGGTGGTGCCGCCGCCGATCGCGAGGATCTTCTGGTCGCGGTACTGGCGTTCCACCTCGGCCTCCCGCATGTAGCCGAGACCGCCGTGCAGCTGGAGCGCCTGGTCGCAGACCCATTGCCCGGCCTCTACCGCGGTGTTCTTGGCGAAGCACGTCTCGGCGATCACGTCCTCACCCCTGTTGGCCTTGTCAGCCACGGAGTGCACGTAGACCCGGGCGACGTCGATCCGGCGGGCCATCTCGGTGAGCGTGTGCTGCACGGTCTGCCGCGAGATCAGCGGCCGGCCGAACGTCTCGCGGGCCCGGCACCACTCCACCGTGAGATCGAGTGCTCGCTGCGCACCGGCGTACGCCTGGACTGCCAGCGTCAGCCGCTCGGCGACGAAGTTCACCGCGAGCTGGACGAAGCCGGTGCCTTGCGCCCCGACGAGGTTCTCCACAGGCACCCGTACGTCGGTGAACGACAGCTCGGCCGTGTCCGAACACAGCCAGCCCATCTTGTCGAGCTTGCGGGAGACCTCGAAGCCAGGCGTGCCCTTCTCGATCACCAGCAAGCTGATCCCGTGGGCGCCCGGCCCGTCGGTGCGGACCGCGGTGGTGACGAAGTCCGCGCGGCATCCGGAGGTGATGTAGGTCTTCGCACCGTTCACGACAAACACGTCACCGTCGCGGCGCGCCGTCGTACGCAGCGAGGCGACATCCGACCCGCCGTCGGGTTCGGTGATCGCCAGCGCGCCGATCAGCTCGCCGTCGAGAGTCGGCCGGACCCACCGGTCGAGCTGCTGTTGATTGCCCGCAGCAACGATATGCGGTACGGCGATTCCGCAGGTCAGCAGCGACGCGACCAGCCCGCCGGACCCACCGGCGTAGTGCATCTCCTCAACCACGGCCAGCGCGTCGAGCAGCGAACCGCCACCCCCACCCACCGCCTCCGGGAACGCCACACCGAGCAGCCCGAGCTGGCCGGCCTTCTTGTGCAGCTCGCGGGGAAGCTCACCGTCGCGCTCCCACTGATCCAGGTGCGGCAGGACTTCGGCCGCCATGAACCGGCGGACGGATTCCCGGAAGTCGTTCACAACAGCACCTCCGGTACGTCGATGTACCGGGACCGGAGCCACTCGCCGACCGCCTTCGCCTGCGGATCGAACCGTGCCTGCGCTGCGACCCCCTCACCCAGCAACCCCTCGACGACGAAGTTCACCGCCCACAGGTTCGGCAGGACGTACCGCGTCACGGTCAGCGGCCGCGTCTCCGGGAGCAGCTCCTGGAACAGCTCGACCGTGAAAGCGTGCGCAAGCCAGCGCCACGTCTTCTCCTCCCGAACCCACACACCGACGTTCGCATCGCCGCCCTTGTCACCGGACCGCGCGCCGGCGATCCGGCCGAGCGGGACCTCACGCGTCCGCGGCCGCCCGCTGGACGCAAGCTGCGGCAACGGCATCGGCAACGCGATGTCGTCGACCTCCGTGAGCGGTTGCGTTTCAGCCGCGGGCTCGACGACGTTGCGCGTCCCATCCGGCAGTACGACGACGTGCTCCACCTCGTGGACGTCGACGTACCCGGCCCGGAAAACGCCGTACGGCGAACCGTCGCCGGGCGGCGCGGTCACATGGAAGCCTGGGTAGCTCGCCAGCGCCAGCTCGATCGCCGCGCTGGAGAACGCCCGGCCGACGACCTTCGGATCCGGGTCCTTCACCGCGCACCGGAGGAACACGCTGGCCTCCTCCTCGGAAGCCGCGTTCGGCTTCTCGGTCCAGGCCACAGTCCACTTCAACTCGGCCGGTCGCTTCGGCAGGGCCCGCTCGAGTTGCGCCTTGACCAGCTCCGCCTTCTCCTCCAGTTGGAGCCCGGTGAGCACGAAGTCCACCTCGTTGCGGAACCCACCGACGCTGTTCAACGACACCTTGTACGTCGGTGGCGGCGGCTCACCGCGGACACCGGCGATGCGGACGCGGTCCGGGCCGTCGGCGTCGAGCTCGATCGTGTCGAGACGCGTGGTGACGTCCGGACCGGCGTACCGCGCGCCGGTGATCTCGTAGAGGAGTTGGGCCTTGACCGTGTCGACGGTGACCGCGCCGCCGGTGTTGTCGTGCTTGGTGATCACGCTGCTGCCGTCGGCGTGAATCTCCGCGATCGGGAACCCGGGGCGGCCGAGGTCGCGGATCTCGCTGAAGAACGCGTAGTTGCCGCCGGTCGCCTGGCAGCCGCACTCGATCACGTGTCCTGCGACCACGGCACCGGCGAGTTCGTCGTACTGGGTCCGCTTCCAGCCATGGTGGGCGGCGGCCGGCCCGACGATCACCGAGGCATCGGTGACGCGGCCGGTGACGACCACGTCCGCGCCGGCCTGGAGAGCCTCCGCGATGCCCCAGGCGCCGAGGTAGGCGTTGGCGGTGAGCGGTGTGCCGAGGTTCAACTCGGACGCTCGGGCGAGGAGGTCGTCGCCTTCGACGTACGCGATGTGGGGGTGCAGGCCGAGGCGGTCGGCGAGCTCCTGGATTGCCTGTGCGAGGCCGGCCGGATTCAGGCCGCCGGCGTTGCTGACGATCTTCACGCCGCGGTCGAGCGCCTCGCCCAGGCCGGTCTCGAGCTGCTTGAGGAAGGTTCGCGCGTACCCGAGTGACGGGTCCTTCAGCCGGTCGCGGCCGAGGATCAGCATGGTCAGCTCGGCGAGGTAGTCGCCGGTGAGGACGTCGAGCGGCCCGCCGGTGAGCATCTCGTGGACCGCGCTGAACCGGTCGCCGTAGAACCCGGACGCGTTGCCGATGCGGAGGGGCTCGGTCATCCGAACTGCCCGGCTTCGCGGCCCTTCCCCGGCAGTCCGGCGAAGGCCTGGATGATCCCGAGCCACTCCTCGGCGTCCGCGCCTTCCGCGCGTACGGCGAGGTCGTCACGGTGCCGGCGTTGCGTCGCCAGCAAACAGAAGTCGAGCGCCGGCGCGCTCACCCGCTGCGCGGCGTCCTCCGGACCCCAGGTCCAGGTGTCGCCATCTGGTCCGGTGAGTTCCACATGGAACGGGTCGGCCGGTGGAGTGCGGTCGTTCAGCAGGTAGGCGAAGTCGCGGGTGCGTACGGCGAGATGCGCGACATGCCGCAGCCGGTTGCTCGGCTGGCGCTGCACCCCGAGCGCGTCGAACACGTCCTGGCCGTGTGCCCAGGTCTCCATCAACCGGGCGGTCGCCATCGAGGTCGGACTCATCGGGGGCCCGTACCAGAGCACCTTCTCCTTGTCCGGGACCTTCTTCAGCGCCTCGGCGAGCTCAGCACGCGTCTCGCGCCAGTACGGCAGCAGCTGGTCTGGCGGCAACGCCGCACCCTCGGCAGCACCCTCATCCACATATCCGGTCGGGTTGGCCGCCGCCTTCTGCAACGAGGCCTTGAACCCCTCCGGATCGGTCGCGGCCAGGTGCGCAGCCTCATCAGTCCACGCCAGATGCGCGATCTGATGCGCGATCGTCCAGCCCTCGGCCGGCGTCGGGGTCGCCCACGCCTCGGCGGCCAGTCCACCGACCAACCGGTCCAGCTCGGCACTTTCGGCCCACAGATCAGCCAGCACTTCGTCCAATTGCACGCTGCACTCCCTCGGTAGGCTCGTGCAGCCGACACTGGCACGCCTCGGAAAAAGAATCAAGTGTGCTTGTTTTCCTCCGAGGAGCGAGCTTGACCCTCAGGACGCGACCCAGCGCGAGGTGGTCTAGTGCGATTGGGGTTGAAAGGGGTTCACGGGGGGAGGGGTTGGGTGTTAGGGAAGACCAATGGGTGGGTTGTTGCCGGGGAAGGCTGCTGAGGTTCGGGCGTTGTTGTTGGGTTTGATCGACAACTTGCCGGAGGGGGCGGCGTTGCCGCCGGAGCGGGAGTTGGCGGTGCGGTGGAACGTGGCGCGGATGACGTTGCGGCGTGCGGTGGACGAACTGGTGATCGAGGAGTTGCTGGTTCGGCGGCACGGCAGCGGGACGTACACGACGCGGCCGAAGGTGGCGCGGTGGCTGGGGATGATCGGGTTCTCCGAGGACATCCGGCGGCGGGGGATGCGGCCGGGGAGCACGATGCTGGAGTTCCGGCAGCAGAAGGCCGAGCGGGCCGTGGCGCGGCGGTTGCGGATTCCGGTTGGCGATCCGATCATCGCGTTCACCCGGCTCCGGCTCGCGGACGATCACCCGATGGTGGTCGAGCGTACGACGATGCCGGCGACGTACGTCCCAGGCCTCCAGGCTGAGGACCTGAACGGCTCCCTGTACGACTTGCTCAGCAACCGCTACGGCATCGACCTGGTCAGCGGTACGTCGCGACTCGAACCGGTGATGCCCGACGCCAAGACGGCCAACTGGCTCGACATCCCCACCACCCAACCGTGTCTCGCCGTGCACGGGATCAGCTTCGACAACCGAGACCGCGTCCTCGAATACACCTCCGCCCTCTACCGCGGCGACCGCTACGCCTTCACCGCCGAACTCCGCACCACCCCCATCTCCCGAGCCCGCCCCAAAGGTCTGTAAACCTGACTCGTCACGGTGATTACTGTCCACACCCGGGTGGTTACTAGGGTGGGCTGACCATGGATCTCAAGAGTCCGATCAGTACTGTCGTGCCGTCGCTGGACGGGCCCGTGCTGCTGGTGCTCGCGCGGAGCGAGGAAGGGCTGTCGGGGCGGCAGATCCACAAGCTGGCCGGATCGGGCAGTGTCGCGGGCGTGCGGCTGGTGTTGCAGCGGCTGGCGGCGACCGGGCTGGTCCACGTCGACGATCTCGGCAACTCGTTGCTCTATCGCCTCAATCGCAAGCACCTCGTCGCCCCGGCGGTGGAGTTCCTCGCCGACTTGCGCAGTACGTTGATCAGCCGGCTCGCGGACGAGATCAGCGGCTGGCGGATCCCGGCGGTCCACGCGAGTGTGTACGGCGCAGTCGCGCGAGGCGACGGTGATCTGGACACGGACGTCGAGCTGCTGCTGATCCGGCCGGACCACCTGGACGCCGGCGACGTGTTGTGGGAGGACCAAGCGGGCCGGCTCATGCAGACCGTGGTCGACCTGACCGGGAACCCGGCGCACGTCTTCGAGCTCAGCCGGACCGAACTCGCCGGCCACCTGACCACCGAGGACCCGATCCTCAACGACTGGGCGCACCCCAGCCTCCCGCTGACCGGCCTCCCCCTCACGACTCTCCTCGCCGAAGCCGGCCACCTAGCCGCCGCAGCCATCAAGGAAGCCGCAGCCATCAAGTAACTAGCCGCCGATCAGCGGCGCCATCCATCGGGCGATCAAACTCTCGCGCCGGGTCAGCCGTTCCTCCGTGTCCGCGAACGTCATCGCCCGCAACCCGGCATTGATCCCCAACCACCGCAACGGCTCAGGCTCCCACCGCCGCGACCGATGCCCGACCCACGGCAACCGGACCAACGCCGTGTCCCGCCCGAGGATCAGATCCGTCAACGTCCGCCCCGCGAGGTTCGCCGTACTCACGCCATCCCCGACGTACCCACCGGCCCACGCCACGCCGGACCCGCGATCCAGCCCGACCGAGGCGCACCAGTCACGCGGTATCCCGAGCGGCCCGCCCCACGCATGCGTGAACTGGACCCCGGACAGGTCGAACAGCTCGCGCAACGTCGCCTGCAATCCCTTGAACACAGCCGGAGACCTGTCGAACGACGGCTTGGTCCGCGACCGGAAGTGGTACGGCGCACCCCGCCCGCCGAACGCCAGCCGCCCGTCCGCGGTCCGCTGCCCGTAGATGATCAGATGCCGCTGATCACTGAACGTCGGCCGATCCGCCAGCCCGATGCGATCCCATACCTCCGCGGACAGCGGCTCGGTCGCGACCATCAGCGAGTACACCGGCGCCACCGCGCGAGACTCCCCGGCCAACCCCGGCGTGAATCCCTCGGTCGCGCGGACCACGACGTCCGCCCGCACCACGCCGTACGACGTGATCGCGCGGCCGGCCGAGATCGTGTGCACCGGCGAGTGCTCGTGGATCGTCACTCCGAGCCGCTCGACGGCGACAGCGAGTCCACGCACCAGCTTGCCCGGATGGACCGCCGCGCAGTGCGGCGTGAAGGTTGCCCCCAGCACCTTTGTGGCCCGCACCTTCGCGGCGACCTCATCAGGCTCCAGGAAGCGAAGATCACCAGGTCCCCAGTCGTGTGAGCGCGCAACCTCGGCCCGAGCCCGCGCGAGCTGGACCGGCGTACGGGCCAGCACGATCGTCCCGCCCTTGTGGTAATCGCAGTCGATCTGCTCCGCGGCGGTCACGAGTCCGACCTCGTTGACGGTCGCCTGCATGGCGCGATGCAGCTCGATCGCCGCGTCCCGGCTCGACCCGGGCAGCGACGCCAACCGCCGCGACGACACCGGGAACAGCGCGGAACACCAGCCACCGTTACGTCCTGACGCACCGAAGCCGGCCCTTTCCGCTTCGAGTACGACGATGCGCAACGCCGGATCGGCTTTCGCCAGGTAGTACGCCGTCCACAGGCCGGTGTACCCGGCGCCGACGATCACCACGTCGGCGTCTCGGTCACCGCCAAGCGCAGGGCGTGCATCGCCGGGCTCAGCGGACCAGAGGTTCAGCGCACACCCCAGGAATAGGTCTGTTTCACCAGCTTCAGATAGACGAACGTCTCCGTCGCCTTCACGCCCTCGATCTGCCGGACCCGCTCCGACAGCACCTGCAGCAGGTGCTCGTCGCTCTCGCACAGCACCTCGGCCAGCAGGTCGAACGAGCCGGCCGTGATCACGACGTACTCGACCTCGTCCATCTTCGCGAGCTCGTCGGCGATCGGCTCCAATGAGCCCTCGGCCTTGATCCCGATCATCGCCTGCCGGTCGAAACCGAGCTCGAGCGGATCGGTGACCGCGACAACCTGCATCACGCCGGCCTCGGTCAGCCGCTGCACCCGCTGCCGGACCGCCGCCTCGGACAGGCCGACGGCCTTGCCGATCGCGGCGTACGAGCGCCGTCCGTCCAGCTGGAGCTGCTCGATGATCGCCTTCGAGGTGTCATCCAGCAGGGTCTGGTTCTTGTCGGAGTTCCCCGTTCGCACTGCCACGCGGAGATCCTGTCAGTGTCACCGGGGGTAAGCAAGTCGTCGTAGCGGAATTCGTTGCGAAATGGCCGAGTAACTTCGGAATCCCTTGTCTATATCGATCCGGTTTGACAGTATCGCCCGCGAAAGACGCTTTCTTAGGGGGTCCAATGAGTCCTCGTCACCAGCCTGTTATCCGGCGCCGGGCGGTCCTGAAGGGGATGTCGTTGTCCGCCCTCGGGCTGGGCGGGGCCCTCACCGGCTGCGGGATCCCCGCGGCCAAGCAGTCCGCGGGCGACTGCATCAGCACCGATGAGTCGGCGCAACAGAAGACGCTGAACTTCTCGAACTGGCCGAGCTACATGGACGAGTCCGACGAGAAGGTCAACGGCAAGACGGTGCTGCCGACGCTGGAGGAGTTCCAGACCCAGACCGGCATCAAGGTCACCTACACCACCGACGTCAACGACAACGCCGAGTTCTACGCCAAGGTGCGCGACCAGCTCGGCAGTTGCCAATCCTGCGGCCGGGACATCTTCGTGCTGACCGACTGGATGGCCGCCCGGATGATCGGGCTCGGCTGGATCCAGAAGCTCGACCACGCGAAGATTCCGAACGTCGACCAGCAGTTGCTGGCCAAGCTCAAGGCGCCGAGCTGGGACCCGAACCGCGATTACAGCGTCCCATGGCAGAGCGGTCTGACCGGGATTGCGTACAACGCGAAGGTCACCAAGCCAGTGGGCAGCTTCGCGGACCTGCTCAGCCGGGAGGACCTGAAGGGCCGGATCACGTTGCTGTCGGAGATGCCGGACACCATGTCCTTCATGCTCAAGCTGGTCGGCGCCGACCCGGAGAAGTTCAACGACGCGGAGTGGAGCAAGGCGCTGCAGAAGCTCGAGGACGTCGTCGGCACCGGGCAGATCCGCCGTTTCACCGGAAACGACTACGTGCAGGACCTGAACGCCGGCAACATCGCCGCCTGCGAGGCCTGGTCCGGCGACGTGATCGCGATGCAGGCCGACAACCCGGACATCAAGTTCGTGGTGCCCGAAGAGGGTCTGAACCTCTGGTCGGACAACATGCTGGTGCCGAACAAGGCGACCCACAAGGGCAACGCCGAGAAGCTGATGAACTACTACTACGAGCCCGAGGTCGCCGCGACGCTGGCCGACTGGGTGAACTACATCTGCCCGGTCACCGGAGCCAAGAAGGCGATGGAGACGGTCGATCCTGACGTGGTCGACGACCCGCTGATCTTCCCCGACGAGGCGACGCTGGCCAAGACCACCGCGTTCATGCCACTGGACACGGCCAAGGCGGCCCTCTACGAAACCGACTTCAACCTCGCGATCGGGGGCTGACCATGACTGAGCCTGATACCTCCGCCACCCCACCGCCTCGGTCGGACGATCTGGTCCTCACCGGGATCAGCAAGCTCTTCGGCGCGCATCGTGCGGTCGACGACCTGGATCTGACCGTGCCGGCCGGGACCTTCTTCGCCTTGCTCGGTCCGTCCGGCTGTGGGAAGACCACCACGCTGCGGATGATCGCCGGCTTGGAGGATCCGAGCAGCGGCAGCATCCGGTTGGGTGAGCAGGAGATCAGCGGACTGCGCCCGTACAAACGGCCGGTCAACACGGTCTTCCAGAACTATGCGCTGTTCCCGCACCTCGACATCTTCGAGAACGTCGCGTTCGGGCTGAAGCGCCGTGGGGTCAAGGATTTCAAGCCGAAGGTCGAGGAGATGCTCGGCCTGGTCGAGCTCAGCACCTACGGCAGGCGCAAGCCGGCCCAGCTGTCCGGTGGCCAGCAGCAACGAGTCGCGCTCGCCCGGGCGCTGATCAACCGGCCGCAGGTCCTGCTGCTGGACGAGCCGCTCGGCGCGCTCGACCTCAAGCTGCGCCGCCAGATGCAGCTGGAGCTGAAGCGGATCCAGACCGAGGTCGGCATCACGTTCGTACACGTCACCCATGATCAGGAGGAGGCCATGACGATGGCCGACACCATCGCGGTGATGAACGCCGGCGTGATCGAGCAGATGGGTACGCCGACCGAGCTCTACGACCTGCCCGCGACGACGTTCGTGGCGAACTTCCTCGGTCAGTCCAACCTGATCCGGGCCTCGATCATCGGCCAGGCCGACCAGAACCTGGTGGTCGACGTACACGGCCGCAAGGTGACCGTGCCGCTGCCCAGGTGCCGGGTGACCGAGGGCGATGTCTGGATGGGCATCAGACCCGAGAAGGTCTTCCTGGCGCGAGCGGGCACCGAGCAGAGCAACGGGTCGAACCAGCTCCGCGGCGCGGTCGTGACCGATGTGAGTTACGTCGGCGTCAGTACGCAGTACCTGGCGAAGCTGCCGTGGGATCAGGAGCTGACGACCTTCGAGCAGAACACCGGCGCCCGCGACACGTTCGCCGTCGGGGACGCGGTCGACCTGCACTGGCAGCCGTCACACACGTTCGTGCTGGACGCGGGTCAGGATGCGCAGGCGGGGGTCGAGAAGGTCGACGACGCGGGTGGTGCCGGATGAGCGCGGTCGGCCAGCTGGGTGCGGCCACCGCGGCCCCGGCCGCCAAGACCGAACGGTCCGGCCGGCGGTTCACGGCGTACCTGCTGCTCCTTCCGGGCGGACTCTGGCTGCTGCTGTTCTTCGTCGTACCGCTGGTGACGTTGCTCGCGGCCAGCCTGTACGACCCGAACGGTTCGATCGAGTCCGGGTTCAAGATGACCTGGCACTTCCAGAACTTCGCCGACGCGATGGCGGACTACGCGCGGCCGTTCTTCCGGTCGTTGTGGTACTCGCTGATCACGACCGCGTTCTGCCTGATCCTTGGGTATCCACTGGCGTATGCGATCGCGATGAAGGCCGGCCGGTGGAAGAACCTGATGCTGGCGCTCGTGATTGCGCCGTTCTTCACCAGCTTCCTGATCCGCACCCTGTCGTGGAAGCTGCTGCTGAGCGACAACGGCTTCGTCGTCGACACGCTGAAGTGGCTGCACATCCTCGGCCAGGACGGCCGGCTGCTCGCCACCACGACCGCGGTCGTCACCGGGCTCACGTACAACTTCCTGCCGTTCATGGTGCTGCCGCTGTACGCGAGCCTGGAACGGATCGATCCGAAGTTGATCGAGGCGGGCGGCGATCTGTTCGCCAATCCGCTCACCACGTTCCGGACCGTGACGCTGCCACTGTCGATGCCGGGTGTGGTCGCGGGCACGCTGCTCACCTTCATCCCGGCGGCCGGCGACTACATCAACGCCCAGCTGCTCGGTACGCCGAAGCAGCGGATGATCGGCAACGACATCCAGCGCCTGTTCGCCGCGGGTGCGTATCCGACCGCGGCCGCGCTGTCGGTCACGCTGATGGCGGCGATCGTCGTACTGGTGCTGGTCTACGTACGACGGGCTGGGACGGAGGAACTGGTATGAGGGCCGGGCGCTGGATCAGGCGGAACCTGGTCATGATGTTCGCGCTGCTCGTGCTGCTGTACCTCTTCGCGCCGATCATGGTCGTGATGCTGATGTCGTTCAACCAGCCGAAGAGCAAGCTGTCGTACACGTTCGATGGGTTCACCTGGGAGAACTGGCAGCATCCGTGCCGGCCGTTCGGGCTGTGCGACGCGGTCAGCACCAGTCTGCGGATCGGCCTGCTCGCGACCGTGATCGCCACCGTGCTCGGCACGCTGATGGCGTTCGCGATGGTGCGGCACCGCTTCCGCGGCCGGTCCGGCACCAACCTGTTCATCTTCCTGCCGATGGCCACGCCGGAGATCGTGCTCGGGTCGTCGCTGCTGGCGCTGTTCGTCTCCAGCGGGCTCGGCGGCCGGCTCGGGTTCTGGACGGTGCTGATCGCGCACGTGATGTTCTGTCTGTCGTTCGTCGTCGTCACAGTGAAGGCGCGGCTGACCGGGATGGACTACCGGCTCGAACAGGCCGCGATGGATCTGTACGCGAACGAGTGGCAGACGTTCTGGCGGATCACGTTCCCCCTGGTCCTGCCGGGCATCGTGGCCGCGGCGCTGCTGAGTTTCTCGCTGTCCTTCGACGACTTCATCATCACGAACCTGAACGCCGGCACCACGGTGACGTTCCCGATGTTCGTTTGGGGATCGGCACAACGTGACATCCCGCCGCAGATCAACGTCGTCGGTACGGCGATGTTCCTGCTGGCGCTCGTCCTCGTACTAGGCGGCGAACTCGCCCGGCGCCGACGGGTCCGATGAAACTGGCAGCACTCGCAGACGCCGAGCCGAGGGTGTTCTGGCTCGATGACAAGTCCGCGCCGGACGCCGCGCCGGCACTCCTCGGACCGACCTCGGCCGACCTGGTGGTGGTCGGCGGTGGGTACACCGGTCTGTGGACAGCGCTGCGAGCGAAGGAACGCTACCCTTCGCTCAACGTCGTACTGCTCGAGAGCGACACCTGTGGATCCGCCGCCAGCGGGCGCAACGGCGGCTTCTGCGACGCCAGCCTCACCCACGGCTTCGGCAACGGCCAGGCCCGCTGGCCGGACGAAGTCGATCAGCTCGAGCAGTTGGGCGCCGACAACCTCGATGCCATTGGTGACACCATCGAGCAGTTTGGCATTGATTGCGATTGGCAACGAACTGGCGAGCTCACTGTTGCCACAGCACCGCACCACCTGGACGAACTGGCCGAGGAGGCCGAGGAGCGTCCCGGCGTCACACTCCTGGACCAGGAGGCCGCCCGCGCCGAGCTGAACTCACCGACCTACCTTGGCGCATTGTCCGACCCTCATCGGACCGCCTTGGTCGAGCCGGCCCGCCTGGCCTGGGGATTACGCCGGGCTTGCCTGGAACTCGGCGTACGCATCCACGAACACAGCCGCGTGACTCGGATGCACAGCAAGCAGGTGTGGACCGAAACCGGCACCGTACGCGCAGATCGGATCGGGCTGGCCACGAACGCCTTTCCCCCGCTGCTGCGGCGGCTGCGTTTGTACACCGTGCCCGTCTATGACCTCGTCCTGCTCACACAACCCTTGTCAGCCACGCAACTGGCCTCCATCGGCTGGCGACATCGCCAAGGTGTGGGCGACGCGTCGAACCTCTTCCATTACTACCGCCTGACCCGCGACGACCGGATCCTGTGGGGCGGCTATCTGCCGCTGTACCACTTCGGCAGCCGCATCGATCCAGCCTTCGAGCAACGTCACTCGATCCACGCAATGCTCGGCCGGCACTTCTTCACGACGTTCCCCCAGTTGGAGGGCCTGCACTTCACCCACCGCTGGGGCGGCGTGATCGACACCAGCACCCGCTTCTGCGCCTTCTTCGGCACGGCCCACTCCGGCCACATCGGCTACGCCCTCGGCTACACCGGCCTAGGCGTAGGCGCCACGCGCTTCGGCGCCGACGTCATGCTCGACCTCCTGTACGCCGAAGACACCGAACGCACCGCCCTCCGCATGGTCCGCGAACGCCCCCTCCCCTTCCCACCCGAACCCCTCCGCGCAGCCGGCATCCACCTGACCCGCTGGTCCATGTCCCGAGCCGACACCCACAACGGCAAACGAAACCTCTGGCTCCGCACCCTCGACCGAATGGGCCTAGGCTTCGACTTCTGACGTGGTTGATCAACCCACGCGCGGGCGTGATTGCGCCAGGCAACATCTCGCCCGCCACGTCGGGTCTGCGGAAACAAATGTGCGCCAGGAGACCGGAATCTTCCGCCAAGCGCGGATGCCGCGACACGAGCTGCCGCTCATCTGTCGCGCGCTCACCAGGATGCGATCGGCGTGTCACCGTTCGAGCGGAGGACGCCCGTACGGGAGTGCCAGTGTCTGCCCGAGCGCAGGTGGCTGACGAACGCGCGGTGCAGCGTGGTCTTCTGCGGCACACGCGCCAGATCCTCGTCGCGCAGCGCACCAGCCGGCGGAGAGAGTTGCAAGCAGAGTCGCATCATCTCGCGGTCGCCCTCGCTCGGGTCGTCCGGAGGGAGCAGCGGGAGCACGCTGAAGCGACGCTGGAATCGCATGATGTTGGAGTCATCCGGCAAGTACTCGGCCAGCTGCGGGTCGAGGAGCCACGACGTACACACGAACGCGCTCACCGGCTCATCCGGATACCGACGAGCGAACAGCCTGCGCCTTGATCAGCCCGGCTGGTGGCTCGCCAAGAAAAGGTAGGGCCTGTGTCGTCGACTCGGTCAGTCGCCCGCGGGAGCGGCGGCGAGCTGGCGTAGGCGGGCGGCGCTCGGCTCGTCGGCTGGGAGGAACGTTTCGATGGCGAGACTGGCGGCGGTCACCTCGAGCGGAGCCCCAAGGGTGGCGATAACGGTGAACAGCCGTACGTCGCCGAGCCTTGTGCGGAGGTCGATCGTCACCATCGGCTGGTGGATCTCGGCTGTCACGGGCTTGTCCGGGAGATAGGACTCCACTTCACTCACAAGGGCAGCGAGTGCCTCGTCGGCATCTTCACGACTCCTCCGTTTGAGGCGCTGAATGAGTGGAGTGTTGCAGGCGGCCGTCATGGAGGAGATGCTCGGGATCCCTTGCGGATGCACAGCAAGGCGCAGCAGGTTGATCGGTGGGACCAGTAGCTGAGGATCCACTCCGTCCCACAGCAGCGACGCGGCCGGGTTCGCATCGATCAGGTTCCACAGTCCGTCGACGATCAACGCGGGGTTCGGCATGTGTGCCTCGAGCAGCTGTCGCAGCGCGTCGCGCATCGGTCGCATCGCCTCAGCTTCGTACGGCTGGTTGGGATAGACGGGCGCGAATCCACCAGTCAGAAGCAACCGGTTCTGCTCGGCGATCGGGAGATCCAGCTGTCGCCCCAAGTGGAGCAGCAGTTGGCGGCTCGGGCGCGCCCGCCCGGTCTCGACGAAGCCGAGATGCTTCGTGGACATCTCCGCGTCCAGCGCGAGGCTGAGCTGACTCAGGTGTCTGCGCACGCGCCAGAAGCGGATGAGTTCGCCGACAGTTCGCGGTTCGTCAAGCTGCTGCGTCGTCATGATCCCCCAAGGCTAGAACGCTGATCTCCCGACGAGCCATTACCTCTTGGGTGATCACCGGTTGCACCTGAGAGGTAATTGAGACCGTGGGATGTGCGGGCGATGGTCGACGTAGTTCACCCCTTGTGGATTCGGAGACAAAGCTATGAACCCCACGTACACCGCCGTCGCCACCTCATCCGGACGTGATGCCCGGGCTGTCACGTCAGACGGCCGGCTGGATCTCGCGCTCGCACCGCCCAAAGAGATGGGCGGTACCGGTGAAGGCACCAACCCGGAGCAACTCTTCGCCGCAGGTTGGGCGGCGTGCTTCTCGACGACCATGGGTCTCATCGGGGAGAGCAGAGGAATCGACACCAAGGACGTCGCAGTCACGGCCGAGGTCAGTCTGGTCCCGAACGGGGCGGGGTATGCCCTCGCCGCCACTCTGCGAGTCGAGATGCCGGATCATCTCGACGACCCGGCCCGCCGGCAACTTCTGGACGCAACACACCGCGCCTGCCCGTACTCGACCGCAACCCGCGGAAACCTCCCGGTCACCCTACTGATCGAGTAGCACCGGCACGGGTGTGGGGCACCTTCTGGCGGGCTGAGACAGGAAACAACAGGTCCCCATCCACCAGTTCCTGTCCAAGCCCACGGCTCCCTGCGCGACGCCCTCGTTCCCCGGCCCCCAGGGCTTGTCACACTCCCGGGCGCGAGCGCACCAGTCGCGCGCCCGGGTGCGTGTACCGATGAACGGGTAGTGCACCCCGGTACGGCGTACGCGCACCATCGCCCCGCTCAGCTGCACTACCGGGCACCCGACCACTACCCGTCGATCGGTACGCCGCCGCGGGGCTGGCGACCACCACGTCACCGGCCTCCCCCACTGCCGACTCGCAAACCCAGGCCCAGGGCCCCGCGCGGACCGGCACGTGCGGCGAGCGGGAGCCCTCAGGTTAGGGGTTGCCCATCGAGGTGGAGGGTTGCCCACTCAGATTCTCAGTGGGCAACCCTCCAACTGAACGGGCAACCCCGGGGCTGGTGGCGTTCCCGCGGACTGATGGCAGCCAGTCCGCGCCGGGGGCCCGGACCCCGGTGATCGCCGCTCGGCGAGTTGACGGCACCGCAGGGTTGATGAAGCGCGGCAGCGCGCACCCTTGGGTGGGTGGGAGCGCTGGAGCACGCGTGGGCTGGACCCCAGTATCTACAGCTTCGACTCGGCCTCGGTGAGGACAGCCCGGATGATTTGTTCCATTTCGTCGAAGTGGGGCTGGTCGCAGATCAGGGGTGGGGAGAGTTGGATGACGGGGTCGCCGCGGTCGTCGGCTCGGCAGTAGAGGCCGGCGTCGAAGAGGGCTTTGGACAGGAAGCCGCGGAGCAGGCGCTCGGACTCCTCGTCGTTGAAGGTCTCCTTGGTCGCCTTGTCCTTGACCAGTTCGATCCCGTAGAAGTACCCAGCGCCGCGGACGTCACCGACCAAGGGCAGATCGAGCAGCTTCTCGAGCGTCGCCCGGAAATCCCCCTCCCGGCTCCGGACGTGCTCGTTGATGCCTTCGCGCTCGAAAATGTCCAAATTGGTCAGTGCGACCGCGGCGGATACGGGGTGGCCACCGAAGGTGTAGCCGTGGGCGAACGTGGTGTCGCCGTTCAGGAACGGCTCGATCAGCCGGTCGGTCGCGATCATCGCGCCGAGCGGTGAGTAGCCGGAGGTGAGGCCCTTCGCGCAGGTGATCATGTCCGGCAGGTAGCCGTACCGTTCGGCGCCGAACATGTGCCCGAGCCGGCCGAACGCGCAGATCACCTCGTCGCTGACGAGCAGTACGTCGTACTCGTCGCAGATCTCGCGGACCCGCTCGAAGTAGCCAGGTGGTGGCGGGAAGCAACCGCCCGCGTTCTGCACCGGTTCGAGGAAGACGGCGGCGACCGTGTCGGCGCCCTCGTTCTCGATCGCGACGGCGATCTGGTCGGCGGCCCAGCGGCCGAACGCGGTCGGGTCGTCGCCGTGGATCGGGGCGCGGTAGAAGTTCGTGTTCGGCACCCGGAACGTGCTCGGGACCAGGGGCTCGAACGGCGCCTTCAGCTCGGGCAGACCGGTGATCGACAGCGCGCCCTGGCTGGTGCCGTGGTACGCGATCGCGCGGCTGATCACCTTGTGCTTGCCGGGCTTGCCGGTGAGCTTGAAGTACTGCTTGGCCAGCTTCCAGGCGGTCTCGACGGCCTCGCCGCCACCGCTGGTGAAGAACACCCGGTTCAGGTCGCCCGGTGCGTAGCCGGCGATGCGCTCGGCCAGCTCGATCGACTTGGGGTGTGCGTAGGACCAGAGCGGGAAGAACGCCAGCTCCGCGGCCTGTTTGGCCGCCGCCTCGGCGAGCTCCGTCCGGCCGTGGCCGAGCTGGCTGACGAACAGGCCGGCCAGACCGTCCAGGTACCGCTTGCCGCGGGCGTCGTAGATGTAGACGCCGTCGCCGCGGACGATGACCGGCACCTCACCGGACTGGTAGCTCGAAAGCCTCGTGAAGTGCATCCACAGGTGATCGCGGGCCGACTGCTGCAGGTGGGCGAAGTCGGCGTCGTCGAGCGTGTCGGACGGCATGGGGTATCCCTCGTCTCAGGCTGGCCGTTGCCCGCCATCGTGCCTGGAAAAATGCAATCAGGCAAGTGATTTCGTGCCCACCGAGCCGTTAGTGTGTCGATGTCAGCAGCTCATGGCGCCATCTGGTGCGGAATCAGTCGACCGGTGCGGTGGGGTGGGGCCAGCAACAAGCACCGCGGGGAGGTCGGCGGAGTGGACACGCTGTTCGTCAACGGCTCGGTCTTCGACGGGTCGCAGTACCGGAGAAGCCTGGCCGTCGCCGTCCGCTCCGGCCGGATCGCCGCGATCGGAACCGACCTCACCGAGCTGCGCGGGTCACGCACCGAGGTGGTCGACCTGGCCGGCGGCCTCCTGCTCCCCGGCTTCGTCGACGCCCACGTCCACCCGGTCCAGGGCGGTCTCGAACGCGCCCGGTGCGACCTGGCACCGGCGTCAGGACTACCGGCGTACCAGGAGACGATCGCGCGATACGCCGCTACGCACCCGGACGTCCCGTGGATCCTCGGCGGCGGCTGGCATCAGCCCGATTTCCCGGGCGCCGCACCGGCCGCGGCCGACCTCGACCCGGTCACCGGCGATCGGCCGGCCTTCCTGGTGAACGCCGACCACCACGGCGCGTGGGTCAACTCACGGGCGCTCGCCCTGGCGGGAATCGACGCCCGTACGCCGGACCCCGCCGACGGACGCATCGAGCGCGGACCCGACGGATCGCCGACCGGGACACTGCACGAGGGTGCGATGGATCTCGTCGGCCGCCTGGTCCCGCCGACGACCCACGTCGAGATGGTCGCCGCCCTGCTGGACGCCCAGGCCTACCTCCACTCGCTCGGCGTGACCGGCTGGCAGGACGCGATTCTCGGTACGTACGCCAACATCGACGACGCGACTCCGGCGTACGTCGAACTCGCGCGCGAAGGCCGCCTGACCGCACGCGTGGTCGGCGCGCTGTGGTGGCAACGCGAGCGTGGCGCCGAGCAGATCCCGGAGCTGGTGGAACGACGGGACGCGGTCAAGTTCCCGCGGTTTCGCGCGGACAGCGTCAAGGTCATGCAGGACGGGGTCGCGGAGAACTTCTCCGCCGGGATGCTCGAGCCCTACTTCGACGGCTGTGGCTGCCGGACCGCGAACGCCGGCCTGTCGTTCGTGGATCCGGTCGAGCTAGGCCATCACGTCAGCCGGCTCGACGCCGAAGGGTTCCAGGTCCACCTGCACGCGATCGGTGATCGGGCGGTCCGGGAAGGTTTGGATGCGTTCGAGACAGCGCTGACCGAGAACGGCGACAGCGACCTGCGCCACCACATCGCTCATCTTCAGGTCATCCACCCCGACGACATCGGTCGATTCGCGCAGCTCAGAGTCACCGCGAATCTGCAGGCGCTGTGGGCGATGTACGACCCGCAAATGGTCGACCTGACCATCCCGTTCCTCGGGCCGGAGCGGACGGGGTGGCAGTACCCGTTCGGCGACCTGGCCCGCTCGGGTGCCCGGCTCGCGGCCGGCTCGGACTGGCCGGTGTCGAGTCCGGACCCGTTGGCCGCCGTACACGTCGCCGTGAATCGTCGGCAGGACCAGGACATGGATGTCTTCTTGCCCGAACAGGCGCTGGACCTGGCCACGGCGCTGGCGGCGTACACGTCGGGAAGTGCGTGGCTGAACCACGCCGACGACACCGGGCGGATCGAGGTCGGGGCGTTCGCGGATCTGGCTGTCCTCGATCGCGACCCGTTCGCCGGACCGCATGACGAGATTGCGGAAGCCCGGGTGCGGGCCACTTACGTCGAGGGCGAGTGCGTCTTCGGCGATCAGTCGAGCAGATAAGGACCGTCATGGAGCAGAGCCTCACCAATATCGTCGACGGCAAGCCGGTGGGCGCACTCAGTGGAGCGATGTACGACGTGATCGCGCCGGCGACCGGTGAGGTCTACACCCGGGCACCGCTGTCCGGCCGGGAAGACGTCGACCAGGCGATGACCGCGGCCGCGCGAGCCTTCGAGACCTGGCGCGACACCACACCCGCAGAACGGCAGCTCGCGTTGCTGCGCATCGCGGACGCGATGGAGCGGCGCGCGGACGAGTTCATCGCGGTCGAGAGCCAGAACACCGGCAAGCCGCTGTCCATCACCACCACCGACGAGGTGCCGCCGTGTGTGGACCAGTTGCGGTTCTTCGCCGGTGCTGCCCGGGTGCTGGAGGGCAGGTCGGCGGGCGAGTACATGGCCGGTCACACGTCGTGGATCCGGCGTGAGCCGATCGGCGTGGTCGGTCAGGTGACGCCGTGGAACTACCCGCTGATGATGGCGGTCTGGAAGATCGCGCCGGCCCTCGCCGCCGGCAACACGATCGTGCTCAAGCCGAGCGACACCACTCCGGCATCGACCGTCCTGCTCGCTGAACTGTGCAACGAGTTCCTGCCGCCCGGCGTACTCAATGTGGTCTGCGGTGACCGCGACACCGGCCGCGCGCTGGTCGACCACGAGATCCCGCAGTTGGTCGCGATCACCGGCTCGGTCCGGGCCGGGATGGAGGTCGCGTCGAGCGCGGCCCGGCAGCTCAAGCGGACCCATCTCGAACTGGGTGGCAAGGCGCCCGTGGTCGTTTTCGACGACGCTGACCTGGAGAAGGCCGCGCAGGCGATCGCGGACGCGGGATACTTCAACGCCGGCCAGGACTGCACCGCGGCGACCCGCGTGCTGGCTGGTCCACGTATCCACGACGACTTCGTCGACGCGCTGACCGATCGGGCCAACCACACCCACACGGGTATGCCTGACGATCCCACCGCCGCGTACGGCGCTTTGAACAACGAAGCCCAGTTGCACCGGGTCAGCGGCTTCATCCGCAACCTGCCCGACCATGCGACCGTCCGCACCGGAGGTGCCGCCGTCGGTGAACGCGGCTACTTCTACGCACCCACAGTGGTCTCGGGACTCCGGCAGAACGACGACGCCATCCAGCAGGAGATCTTCGGCCCGGTGATCACGGTCCAGCGGTTCACCGACGAGGACGAGGCGCTGCGCTGGGCCAACGGCGTCGAGTACGGCTTGGCCTCGTCCGTCTTCACCCGCGACCACGGCCGCGCCATGCGGATGGCCCGCCGGCTCGACTTCGGGTGCGTGTGGATCAACACCCACATCCCGATCGTCGCCGAAATGCCCCACGGCGGGTTCAAGCACTCCGGCTACGGAAAGGACCTCTCCATGTACGGCCTGGAGGACTACACCCGCATCAAACACGTCATGTCCAACATCGAGGACTGATCACCTCGAGTGGTCTAGCGGTAGTCGTCGAGCTTGTTCGCCACTGCGTCGAAGACCGCGCGCTCGTGGTCCTTCGGCGCGTAGACGACCAGCTCGTCGAACCCGATGCCCTGGTAGCGCTCGACCAGCCGGGCGAACCCGTCCACCGACGCCCACGGATCGATCTGCCCGTACGCGAGCAGCAGCCGCCGGATCGTCCGCCCATCGAGGGCCGCGTCCAGGGCGTGCACACGCTCGACCGATTTCGCGTAGAACTCTTCCTCGGTCGCTGCGCCCGGGAACGTCACCCACCCGTCACCGTGCGCCGCGACGACCGCGAGCGCGCGGGGAGCGTTAGCGGCGATGATCAACGGCAGCCGTTCCTGCACCGTTCCGGGCGTCATCGCGGCCAGCGAGTACGGGTAGTACGGCCCGTCGTGGTCGGCGACGTCCCCCGACAACAGCCGATCCACGGCCGCCACGAACTCGGCCAGCCGGTCGGTCCGCTCCCGCGCGGACCAGATCGGCGTACCGGCCATGCCGTGGTCGGTCGGCCAGACGCCGGAGCCGATACCCAGGTCGAATCGGCCGCCCGAGATGTGGTCAAGGGTGGTCGCCTGCTTGGCCAGTACGGTCGGTTGCCGGAACACCATGTTCGCGATCAGCAGCCCGACCCGGATCCGCCGCGTCGTCGCCGCCCAGCCGGCGATGATGGTCGGCCCGTCGTGCACCGCGATCGCGGGATCACGCGGGTTGCGCAGGTTGTCGCCGGTCCACAGCCCGTCGAAGCCGGCCTCTTCCGCGATCGTCGCCCAGGACGACGCATCGTCCCAGCCGGCCGGATTGACCTTGAGCCCAAAGCGCATAGCGTTCCCTCCCGAGGATCTCCGGCCAGCCTGCCATACCGGCCGAGTGGTCTACTGAAGGTGCTTTACCGCCCGCGTCTCCTGGGCAACAGTGAATGCTGCACTATTCCTGGTCGGACTACTCACACTGGATCACCGCATGACCCGCATCGCGATCGACGGCGGACAGTCCGCCCTCAGACTCCGAGTCCTCCCATCGCGTCGTACTGGCGCCGGACCCGGCTACACCCACGGTCCGGACGCTCCGCGCCACATGCTGGCTGCCATTGGCGCCGCGGCGGCCGAGGCGGAGGTGAGCGGGCCGGTCGAGGTGGTTGCCCTCGGCTTGACCGGTTATCCGCCCGCGCCGGGTGCAGCTGAGGTTTTCGCCGCGGAGATCGGCGCGTTGCTCGACGCCGACGAGGTACGGCTGACCCAGGACATGGTGACCGCGCACGCCGGCGCGCTGCCCGGCGGGTACGGCGTAGTGGTTGCCGCAGGCACCGGATTGGTCTGCCTCGCGGTGGATCGGGACGGCACCTGGCGCAAGCTGGACGGACACGGGTACCTGTTCGGCGACGCGGGCAGCGCGTTCGCGATCGGCCGGGCCGGTCTGGTCGCCGTGCAGCGTGCGCGGGACGGACGCGGTCCGGTGACCAAGCTCGCGGAGACCACGCTCGATCCAGTCACGCTCTACCGCTCCTCGACGCTGGTCGATGACGTCGCCCGCTTCGCGCCCGAAGTACTGCGATGTGCCACGGAAGGTGACCTGGTCGCCACTGATCTCGTCGTACGCGCGGCCGGGGACATCGCGGAGACGATCGAGGCCGCGGTGGCGCAGTTGGCCGGCGAGGGACCTGTGCCGGTCGCCTGCGTCGGCGGGCTGTTCGCGGGCGCGGGCGAGCAACTGCTGACCCCCGTACGCGCGGCTCTGACGCCCCGAGCGCAGTTGACGCCGGCCGCCGGGAACTCGCTCGACGGCGCGGAGCGACTCGCGACCGGGCCTGTCGGCCCGTACGCCGACCTGATTGTGCTGCACCACCGATGAGCTCTCTTTCCCGCGGCACACTCGTGGTCTCCTGTCAGGCAGGCTCCGGGAACCCGTTCTTCTCGCCCGCCGCGATGGCGCTGATGGCCCAGGCCGCCGAGGCCGGTGGTGCCGGTGCCATCCGGGCCAACGGACCGGACGACATCGCCGCGATCCGGGCCGTGACCAGCCTGCCGATCATCGGCCTGCACAAGCTCGGTGATCCGGCCGGCGTCTTCATCACCCCGACGTACGAGTCCGCCGTCGACCTCGTCGCCGCCGGCGCCGACCTGATCGCCCTGGACGGCACGCTCAGACCACGACCCGACGGGCAGCGGCTGGACCAGCAGATCCGCCGGATCCACAACGAGCTCGGCGCACCGGTCCTGGCCGACGTCGACACCCTCGACGCCGGCCTGGCCGCCCGGGCCGCAGGCGCCGACCTGGTTGCGACCACCCTGTCCGGCTATACCAATGGCCGTACGCCGACCGAACCCGACGTCGACCTCGTCCGCCAACTCGCCACCAAACTCGACTGCCCCATCGTCGCCGAAGGCAGAATCCGCACCCCCGAACACGTCCGCGCCGTCTGCGAAGCCGGCGCCCACGCCGTAGTTGTGGGCAACGCCATCACCAACCCGATGGACATCACCGCCCGGTTGGCGGGCGCAATTCCGGCTCCGTAGACCCGGAGGAGTGGTCTAGTCGACTTTGTCGATGTTGCCACTGGCCAGGCCCGGACTGGTTAGTATCGGAATTCCAGTTCCTGGGCCTGTGAAACGAGTACCTGCTTCCCTTGGTACTGAACACCGACGAGAAGCGTTACCTGGTGACTCAGGGGCTGGCGAATATCGCGGTCACGCAGGGGTACCACTGGGACTTCTCGGGGCTGTTGGCCGGATTGACCATTTCACTACTCCGGTGCTGGCGGTTAGCCGAGCGTTCCACCGTCAGATCAGTACCGGTACGACCGCTGGAGCCCGCAAGTGACCGTTCTCCTCCTGGCCGCGACTGGAGCCGTTACGTGACCGACCTCCTCCTGGCCGCGACGTCCCTGGACGTCACCCCGCCCCCCGGCCACCGAATGGACGGCTATGCCGCCCGAGCCGGTGGCGCGACCGGTACCGCAGACCCACTCCGGGCCACCATCATCTGGCTGAGTACGGCGGACGACCCTGGGGTGCTGTGGCTGACTCTGGACGCGATTGCCGTCGGCAAGGAGCTCACCGCCGAACTGTCCGCGGCAGCGGGCGCCGCGGCCGGCATCCCACCGTCACACGTGGTGGTGTCCGCCTCACACACGCACTCCGGCCCGTCCGGCTGGACCGGGCAGATTCACCCGGTCATTCCGGCGGAGCGGGAGTGTGACATCGTCCACGCGCTGCAGTCCTCGGTCCGCGGCGCCAGGCTCGAGCGCCGGCCGGTGAGGGCGTCGTGGCGGTCGATCGAGGTGATCGGGGTCGGCACCAACCGGCATAGTCGCACCGGTCCGCACGACAACACGGCCGGCATCCTCGCGCTGCATGGAACGGACGGTTCGCTCAAGGCGGTCCTGCTGGACTTCGCCTGCCACCCGACCACCTACGGCCCGGAGAACCTGCAGTACTCCGCCGACTGGCCGGGTGCCGCCCGTGCCGCGCTCGCTCCGGCTGTGGTCGGGTTCCTGCAGGGCGCCGCCGGTGACGTGAGTCCACGGTTCACCCGCCAGGGCCGCGGTGCCGCCGAGGTCGCCCGGCTGGGGGGTCTGATGGCCGGACGCGTCCGCGAGGCGCTGGCCCGGCCGGGCCTGGAGCTACCGCAGTCGGCACCGGCCATTCGCCGTACGACGCTCGACCTGCCGGTCCGCGCCATCCCATCGGCCGACGAGGCCGCGGAGCTCGTAGCCGTCGCGGAGGGCCGGCTGAACGGCGGCGACGACCCATCCGGCCGCATCTCCCAATCCCGCCTCGAAGGCGCCCGCGGCCAAGCCCTGATGGCGTCCGCTTCCTTGCCGGAGTCTCTCGAACTGCCCGTCAGCGTCGTCACCATGGGCGACGTCTGCTGGGTCAACCTCCCCGTCGAACTCTTCGCCGCCCACGGCGCCCGCCTCCAAGCCGACAGCACCCACCCCATCACCCGAGTCATCGGCTACACCGACGGCTACTACGGCTACGCAGTAGACCCCCCAGCCGCCGAATCCGGCGCCTACGAAGCCCTAATCACCTACTTCGACCAACCCACCACCACCCAGCTGCTCACCCGCACAACCACCTTCATGAACAGCTAGAGGTACTGGATCTGCCCACGCGTCCTACGGCGGCTCGGATCTTCGGAAACAAATCTGCGCCAGGTGACCAGAATCCTCCGGAAAGCGCAGGGCCATGCGCGCCGACCGACAGCTCACGGGGGTTCGAACACCAACTGGTGGGCTGAGACAGGCAATAACCTGTCCCCGGCCACCGGTTCCCGTCCTAGCCCACGAGTTCCACGCCCAGCCCACCACATGCTGTGGCAGCCCACCATGTGCTGTGTCAGCCCACCACGTGCTGTGCGAGCCCACCACGTGCTGTGCGAGCCCACCACGTGCTGTGCGAGCCCACCACGTGCTGTGCGAGCCCACCACGTGCTGTGCGAGCCCACCGGTTCCTGGCCGAGCCCACAGGTGCCGTCTGAGCGCACCGGGTCCTGTCCCAGCACCCTGGACGAGCCGTCCGCTGGGGGCCGGCGCTGCTCAGATCACCCCGGCCCGGCTGCCGGTGGGCAGCTAGAGCGCGAGTTCTGGTTGGAGCTTCTTGGCGGCCCACACTCGGTGTTTGCGGGCGGCTAACGTCGACGCGGCGAGGGCTACGGCGAACCAGGCGGCCAGGGCGAGGAGGTCGCGGCCGAGGGAGGTGCTGGGGCCGCCGTACATGAGGTGGCGGACGCCGTCGATGGCGTAGCTCATGGGGAGGGCGTGGTGGAAGAAGTAGAGCGGTTCGGGGATGGTCTGCCACGGGAACGTGCC
Source organism: Kribbella sp. NPDC026596 (assembly GCF_040638415.1). Lineage (NCBI taxonomy): Bacteria > Bacillati > Actinomycetota > Actinomycetes > Propionibacteriales > Kribbellaceae > Kribbella > Kribbella sp. NPDC026596. Next base: position 58,473 of record NZ_JBEZYF010000024.1, read on the forward strand.
GCCGGCGCTGACCAGCTGGATCACCATCAGGACCAAGCCGAGGAACTTCCCGACCGCGCCGAACCACGCGGACAACGCGTGCAGGATCGCGACGAAGGTGAATGACGTCAGGATCAGGAACCCGACCGTCAACCAAGGGTGCGCCGCGTCGATGCCGAGGCCGATGCTCACCGCGGCGAAGACGAGCGTCGCCTGGATCGCCCCGAAGAGGGCCGGAGGCAACCAACCGCCCAGCGCGACCCGGAACGGCGACTGCAGCGCGGCCAGCGCCCGCGGGGACAGCGGCCGGACCAGCAGGAACAGTACGTACGCACCGATCCAGCAGGCCAGGCTGAGGAAGAACGGAGCCAGCCCGGCACCATAGCTGTCCGCCGTCGCCTGTGAGACGTTCTGCAGCGTCACGGGTGCGCCGAGCGTCTCAGCCACCGCCTTGCGCTGGTCGGCGGACGGATTGGGGATCTGCTTTACGCCGTTGGCCAGTCCAGTGTTCAGCTGGGTCGCACCGGTCTTCAGCTGGGTGACTCCGGTGGCGAGGCTGTTCACACCGGTCAGCAGCTGCCCCTGTCCGGCCACTGCCTGCTTCTCACCGGTCGCGAGCTGCTGAGCGCCGGTCTGCAGGCTGGTGAGGCCGGTCTTCAGCTGTCCCGCTCCCGTGTTCAGTTGGTGCGCGCCGTTGGCTGCCGTACTGATCCCGTTTGTGAGTGCCGGTGTTGCCTTGGCCAGCGCCGCCGCGCCATTGGACACCTTCCGAGCGCCCGTGGCCAGCTGGTTGAGCTGCTTGGACGTCGACTGGACCTGCGTGTTTGCACGGACGACCGGTGCGCGCAGCTTGGCGGTCTCGGCCAGCACCTGGTTGATCTGATGCTGGCTGAAGCCGTCGGCCTTCAGTCGCGCCGCGAGACCGGAGTCAAGAGTGCTCAGATCCTTCACCAGCGTGCTGGAAGCGGTCGCGACCTGACGGCCGACTCCGGCGATCTGTTCGTTCCCGTCGGCCACCTGATCGGCGCCGGTGGCAAGCGTCTTGGTCTGCTTCGGCAGAGTCGCAGTCTTCCGCTTGAGCGTGCCCAGTCCGTCGTCCAGTTGGCCGGCGCCGGTCTGCAGCTTGGCCGCACCCTGTTGCGCCTGCGTGGCACCGCTGGCCAGCTTGGAGGCGCCGGCGGACAGCTGCTTCTGCGCAGCGTTGAGCTGGCTCGCGCCGGTCTGGAGCTTGGTGACACCGGTCGCTGCGCTGGTCAGACCGCTCTGGAGCTGAGCGGCGCCCGCGGATGCCTGGCCGATCTGCGTGTGGATCGTGCTGTACCCGGCCAGCAGCTTGCTCGCCGCGGTCTCGCTCACCTGCGACGCGACAGTCTTGGTCACCTGAGCGACGACCTGGTTCGCGATGGTGTGGGCGATGTAGTTGTTGGCGTCGTTGGTGAGCAGCTCGAGCTGCGCCTGCCGTGGTGTGAAGTCGGCGCTCGACGCGAGGTCGGCGGAGAACGACTTCGGCAGCACCAGCGCGAACTCGTACTTCCCGTCCGACACTCCAGCGGTCGCATCCGCGAGGTCGACGCGGTGCCAGTCGAAGCTGTTCGACTTCACCAGCTCGTCCGCCACCTGCGGTCCGACGTTGAGCTTCTCGCCGGTGGAGAGCGTCGTACCGGCGTCCTCCACGACGACCGCGGTCGGGATCTTGTCGAGGCGTCCGTACGGGTCGTGGTTGGCGTAGAGGTAGAGACCGCCGTACAGCACCGGCACGAGCAGCAGAGCGACCACGGCCAGCTTGGGCAACCGCCCAGCAGTCAGCCTCCGCAGCTCACTCAAAGCCATCCTGATCGCGGTCACGCCGTCTTCTCCTCAACAACCGGTACGTCGGATGTCTCGATCGGGGTAATGGGTTCGACTGGCGCGATGGGCGCTACCTGCACAGGCTCTGGCTGATCTTGGGAGCCCAGCTGTGCAGCCGGCACACCGAGCAGCCGTGCGGAGGCATCAGCGCAGGTGATGATCACGCCGTACCCACGGGACGCCAGGTCGCGGCCGAGTGCGTACCACTCATGCGGATCCCCACCATGCCGGTCCGGCATCGTCAGAATGACCAGCTTCACGTCCTGCCGTGCCGCCGTCAGCTCGGCAAGCAGTCTGGTCCGTGCGGCGACCGGGAGATGCTCGAACCGCTTGCCGGCGTGCTCCGCCGCGTCATGCTCGGTGAGCCACTCGACCACGGCCTTCCGGCCGGCCTTGCGACCCGCGATCGCCAGCTCCTCACCCACGATGGTCTGAACCGGCAGCGCGTCGTCCGGCTCAGTGATCCCAGGTGCGTCGACCACAGCGATCTTCTGACGCAGCAGTGCCGCGTCCGCCTTCCCGTCGAGCCGGACTGAGCCAGTGTCGGGCTTGAGACGCCCGGACAGCCCGAGTGCGGCCGCGACGTGCCCCGGACCCGGGTAGCCCGCCAGCAGCACCACCTGATGGTCGGCGACCCGCACCGACGTGGTGTCCAGCATCGGTGCGTGTGGACCACGCACGCTGATCCCGGTGGCCTCGAGCTGCATCCCAGTTCCCCGTTCAATACGGTTGTGTATTCAATACAGAACTGTATCCTACTCGTATGGAAACGCCCAAGCGCCGCCGCTCCAACACCCGGGCCCGCCTGCTCGAAGGCGCCCTCGAGGTCTTCGCCGAGCGTGGATTCCACGGGGCCTCGGTGGAGGACATCTGCGACCGGGCCGGCTTCACGCGCGGCGCGTTCTACTCGAACTTCGCGTCCAAGGACGAGTTGGTACTCGCGCTCTTCCAGGCAACCACCGACCGCCTGCTGGAGCAGATCGCCGCGCTGCTGCCGGAGCTCGCGAATCAGCCGGGCACGCTGCTGGACGCCGTGCTGGGACTGCTCGACGAGGCGGCGCCGGACCAGAAGCAGTGGCACCTGATCTCGACCGAGTTCACGCTGCACGCGCTCCGGCATCCGGAGGCGGCGCGGGCGCTCAACGAGCAGCGGGCGATGTTCCGGGCCAGCCTGACGCGGTTGGTCGAGGAGATCTCCGAGACGAGCGGGGTGACCTTCAGCGTGCCGCCGGAGCAGTTCGTCCGGCTGGTGATCGCCTTGCACGAGGGCGCGCGCTCACAGAGTCTGCTTGAGCCTCGGAAAGTCCCGGCGGGGTCGCTCGAGCACACCTTCCTGCCGATGGTCCTCGCGGCGGTCAGTCGACCTTCACGCTGACGGTGTGCAGGCCGGTCGAGCCGTTCGGCGCGGGCGGTGCCGAGGCCTCGATCTGCGCGTTGCCCTTGTCGTCGAACGCCCGTACCTGCAGGAGATGCGTGCCTCGCGACGCGTCCCAGGTCCAGTGCCACTGCCGCCAAGTGTCGATCGAGGCGTCGGTCGCCAGTGTCGCTTGTTGCCAAGGGCCCCCATCGACGCGGACCTCGACCTTGGACACGCCGACGTGCTGGTCCCACGCGACCCCGGCCACGGTCACCGGACCCGCCGTCACCTTCTTCCCGAACGGTACGTCGATCCGCGACGACAACTTGATCGGCCCGAGCTCAGACCACCCGCGCGGCGTCCAGTACGCCTCGAACTGGTCGAACCGCGTCACCTCGATGTCCACCAGCCACTTCGTCGCCGACACGTAGCCGTACAGCCCGGGTACGACGATCCGCACCGGGAAACCGTGCTCGACCGGCAACGGCTGACCGTTCATCGCGAACGCGAGCATCGCCTGGCGGTCATCGAGCAGCGTGCTCAGCGGCGTACCGGCGGTGAATCCGTCCTTCGACATCGACTGGATCGCATCGGCGTCCCTGGACGGGCCGGCCTCCTCGAGCAGGTCCTTCAGGAGTACGCCGGACCAGAGAGCGTTCCCGATCAGGTCGCCGCCGACCTCGTTGCTCACGCACGTGAGCGTGACCCACTTGTGCACCACCTGGCGCTTGAGCAGGTCGTCGAAGCTGAACTGGAGCTCGCGATCGACCATGCCGTGGATGCGCAGCTTCCAGTCCGACGGCAGGATCTGCGGCACGGACAGCGCGGTGTCGATGCGGTAGAAGTCGTCGTTCGGCGTAGCCCACGGCGTCGCACCCTCGGCTTGCACGCCGGCCGGCGGGTCGAGGGTGGGCGGCTGGGGGAGCTGCAGGTCCTTCCGCGCGTCCGCGACCGCGGCACGGTTGCCGCTGACCACTCGTCCGAGCAAGCCCACTGCCGCCGACCCGAGCGCGACCCCGGCCGACAACTGCAGGAACCCCCGGCGGCTGGTGCCGTCCTCGGGGAAGTCGATGAGTGGCTCGAGTCGTTTGCTGAACAGCCGCAGAACCAGCAAGGCCGTGATCCCGGCGACCGCCGACGGCAGGAACCCGGTCTGCCCCGCGTCCGCCCGGGTCATCGCGGCCACCACAGCCGACCCGGCCAGTACGACGACGATCAGAGCGCCGGCCCAATAGCGCCGTACGGCGAGAACCCCGCCGAGTGCCGCGAGCAGGAGCAGGACGACCAGGATCCCGGTCCGCAGAGCCGTCTTGTCATGCGTCCCGAACCACGAGATCGCCAGATCCTTCAACCACGGCGGCACCCGATCGATGAACGCCGACCCGATCGCCACCACGGGCGTCTGCGACGTACCGAGAAGTCCCGCCGCGACACTCCCCGCCGCCAGGCCGGCCATCGCCGCAAGCACGCCACCCAAGGCTCCGCGCCACCGCGTCACCTGCCGGGACCGCCCAGCCGTCCCGCCGCCGCCCGCCTCGCCAAGACCAGGACCGCCTGGGAACTTCGTCCGCGCCTCGTCGGCTGGTTGTTTCACCTCTCAACCATTACGCGGCGGGGCGCCCGACACCAGTCGAGCGCCCCATTCGTTAGTCGCGGGTAATGCTTATCCAGTTGTGAGTGGCTGATTCAGATCCGGTCAGGTGTGATCGGCCCCAGGCCCGGCCGGCCGTTCGGCCAGCGGCGGGCGTTGTCCCGAACCCGTCGGAGGTTGCCGAGTACGGCGTCCCGATCGTCGGCCAGCTGGGACATCCAGAGGCTGTCGATCTCGAGGAGGTGGTCCGGCAGTGCTTCGCGCAACCGCCGCTTTCCCTCCTCGGTCAGAACCGCGAACGAACCGCGGGCGTCATCGGGACACGGCTCCCGGCGAACCAGGCCGAGGTTCTCGGCACGGTCGACGAGCCGGGTGATGCCGCCGGTGGTGACGGTCAACTCCCGGGCGAGGGACGTAAGACGCTGCTTCTCTCCGTGGCTACGGGCAAGCCGCAGCAACAGTTCGAACATTGCCATTTGCAGACCACTGCGCTTCAGGGAATGACGCATCAGGTGATCGAGTTCGGCCGCTGCTTCACGCAGCAGGCCGTACGCGCTGATCACGTCGCTTTCCCAGGGTTCGGCGGCGCGAGTGGGTTCTGCATCGGCGAGCGCTAGGGGCGAGCAAAGCGAAGGCGCGATGGTCATGCGCGGACTCTATTAGCTGACTAGGTCACTTCGCTACACGGGGTGACCTTTCGGCTACAGATCGATCCCCAACCGCAAGCCTCCCGAGCGTAACCCACGTACCGCGACCCCAACCAGGCTGTGGAAACACGCCTCAGGACCTGCGCCGTACAAGCCGGACCCAGCCGCCAAACTGATGAGCCTGTGATCCGGTCTAGTGCGGTGCGACTGGAGCGCCTACCACCCACCGCTCGGCCCCGCCGGTTCAGGGATGCGCTGCTGCGCCGCGGCTCCGCTCCCCGACTTAGCGCTCACCGACGAGCCGGCCGGTCCCGAACCGGACGAGCGTGAGTCCGACGACGCACCGGCGGAACCCGATCCGGACGACCGCGCTCCGGAGGACCTGGACCCACCTCGTGACATCGGCCCGAATGACGAGGTTGGCGTGACCGACCCACCGCCCGCCTCGCCGGCCGAGTGAGCGGCTGCCCCCGCAACACCGCCTGCCAGCTTGCGAGCGCCGTTGACCGCAGCTCCTGCCGCGGCCACGCCCGCACCCGCCGGGCCGGCTGCAATCGCGCCGGACGCACCGCCACCACCACCCGACGCACCACCGCCGGAGCCACCCGATCCACCGAACCGACCCATCGCCGACCGTCCGATGTTGACCGCACCGGTCGCCATGCCGCCGGGGTCTGCGGCCGCGGCGCCCATACCTGCGCTACCACCGGCGACCGCCGCGGTCACCGGAACCATGAAGCGCAGCAGCGCCGGCAGGGCGAAGATCGCGAGGAACAGCATCATGAGGCCGGTGGCGGTCTGCACGAAGGTGTTGCTGGACTGCCCGACGTCGAGCTCGTTCATCCGCATCGCGGCGGCGTAGATGAGTGCCGCGGCCGGCTTGTACGCGAGGAACGCCAGCGCCCAGCCGCAGTACTTCTTGAACCAGGACCGGCCGATCTCGGTATTGGTCGCGGCGGCCGCCAGGGGGAACGTGCCCGCGAGCAGGATCAGCATCGCCGACCGGATCACCATCAGGACGACCTGAATCAGTCCCGCGATGACGACGAACACCCCGATCAGCATCGTCATCAGGCTGGCCGCCTGATCGCCTGTCAACATCCCCGCGCTGCCGCGCAACACCAGGGCGCCCATCGCCGGCCCGAGAGTCGTGGCGTCCGGATGCACCGAGGTGATGATGCCCTCGGCGAGCTCGTCCGACCACTGGGTGAGCAACTGCAGGGTCGCCGCACCGGCAGCACTGACGGCGACGAACAAGAGTGTTGCCCTGAGCAACTGTTGGAGCGGTTGCGCGCGCTGCTCCCAGGCAGTCCGGATGGCCGCCACCAGCACCGCCATGGTGAAGATGGCCCCCGCCACCCACAGCACGTTGCTCTGCAGGAACTCCACGATCGCGCTGTTCGCCGGATTCTGGGTGTCGGCGCCGACGACCAGCGTCGGCGAGGGCTCCTTGATCCAGAACGTCGCCACGCCGTTCATCGCGTCCAGTGCGGAGTTGCCGATCGCCTTCGTCAACTCCTTGAGGCCGTTGGCGGCGACAGTCCCGAAGCCGTTGGCGATGTGACAGGTCATCTCAGTTGGTCCACACATCAGACACCACTCCAAGCGACGAAATCGTCGAGATCACTGTGTTGGGAGAACGGCGCGCCGACCGGGTTGCCGGGCAGCGGGGGTTGCACCCGCCAGTCGCCGGCGTGCCAGACGAGCGTGAGGGTGAGGCTCATGTACGCCGACTCGACCGGGGTCGCGAGCATGATGGTGGCCCGGTCGTGATCGGCGTCGAGGATCCGGAAGCCGGCCACTTGGGTCACGGACGAGTCGGTCGACGGACTCTCCTTGCGCAACTCCTGGATCAGCGCGTCGGTGTTGGCGCCGGGGACCATCAGCTTCTGGACGGTCGGGATGGCTTGCCGCTGATCTGCCAGCGCGGCGACTGCGTTGTAGGCGGTGAAGAGCGCGCCCGTCGGCGAGTGGGCGAAGCATCGCCGGAACCCGTCGGTGTCGGTCTTGGCCGGTCCGAAGGCGTCCGATCGAGGTACGGCGGTTCGCCGACTGATCTCCCAGTTGCCAGTCACCGGTGCCTGGCTCGGCACCGCCTGATCCCCGTCAGGTAGACCACAACTGCTCCCGGCGGCGATTGAACCCGTCCCCGGCTGAGGGCCAGCCGGCTCAGCAGCCTTCTCGCCGGAGCCGGTGCCGGAGCCGGTGCCGGTGCTGGAGCCGGACCCCGAGCTAGAGCCGGACCCCGAGCTAGAGCCGGACCCCGACGTACCCGCGGGACCGCCGTTCGTCGAGGAGTGCGTCGTACGTCCGGATGCGTCGGCGTGATCCGCGCCCCGGCCGCTGACGAGGAGCAGGACGCCACAAACCAGCACCGCGCCGATGACGATGCACGCCGCCACGAACCCCGGCCCGAAAGGTGACTTCTCGTCGCTCTCACTCATCCCGCTCCCCGTTCTGTCGGCTGAAAACCTCACGACGACAAGGTTGACAAAATTCCACCGACCGCCGCGGAAGTTATCCACAGGCCCCCGCCCCGCCGTAAATCGTTGTCGGTGGGGTGCGGCAGGGTGGAAGCATGACGACCATGGGGCTTGAGCGGATCGCGTTGATCTCGGACGTGCACGGCAATCTGACCGCGCTGGAGGCGGTGCTGGCGGATATCGAGCGGCGGGGGATCGAGCGGATCTTCAACCTCGGCGACTACGTCGGCAAGGGGCCGCGCGGGCAGGCGGCGGTGGATCGGTGCCGTGAGGTGTGTGAGGTGAACATCCTCGGCAACTGGGACGACTTCCTGCCGGATCCGGATCGCGAGCACGACAGTGAAGGCCTGCGCTGGTGGAAGAAGGAGCTGCGTGAGGACCAGTGGGCCTGGCTCCGCGGACTGCCCTTCTGTCACGACTTCCTGCTCAGCGGCCGGCAGATCCGGCTGTTCCACGCGTCGTCGACGAGCGTTCACCGGCGAGTCCGGTTCGACCACGACGAAGCGGAGTACGTCGAGATGTTCGCGAATACCGAGGCCACCGGTGACGGTCCGATTCCGAGCGTCGTCGGGTACGCCGACACCCACGATCCGTTCTACGAGGTCGACCTCGGCCGCACCCTGTTCAACATCGGCTCGGTCGGCAACAGCCTCGACGACCCGACCCCGGTCTACACGATCCTCGAAGGCGTCCCGGATTCACCCGATCCGGCGCTGTTCTCGATCCAGTTCGTCCGCGTCCCGTACGACGCCCACGCCGAGCTGGCGATCGCCCGTGACCTCGGTATGCCCGAGCTCGACGGGTACGAAGCCGAGATCATTCGCGGCCTCTACCGCGGGAACTTCTACGCCGACGAGCCGCACACCTACCACCGCCGTACGTCGTGATCCGCGGTTTCCCCAGGTTTGTCCACAGGTGTGGATTAGGTGCCGTCAGCAACAATCCGCACGTTGTTCACGGTCCCGTCACTTGACCAGCAACGCCTCGGAGCCTACGGGTTTGTAGCCGGCGGCCAGGAACGTGCGGAACGAGGCCGCGTTGCCGGGGGTGACCTGCGCCCAGATGTGGGCGTCCGCGGGGATGAGGGCGCGGGCGGCGGTGGCGAGGCGGCGGCCGTGGCCTTTGCCGCGGGACTGTTCGGGGACCTCGAGTGCGCACTCGAGGCGGCCGGCCAGACCTCGCCCGGTGAGCACGAGTCCGCCGTACTGGTCGCCGTACACGTGGACGTCGTCGCGGTAGCGCCACGCGCGTTCGACGCGAGGGTGGTCGTCGTGGTCGGTGAGTTCGGTCAGGCTGGTGGTTGCCGCGGTGCGGTCAGCGGGATCGGTGAGCGCCGGCGCGAGCAGCATCGCGTCGAGGGCGTTCACGCGGCGGCCGGTCGCTTCTTCGAGCGCCGCGAGGAACGGCGGGTTCGTCGGGGCGGAGAGGTCGCCCGGTGGGACGCGTTCGGCGACCCAGGCCGGGGTGACGTCGGCAGCGATCACGATGTGGGCGGTGAACGCGACCACGCAGGACTCGCGGTCCGACGGCGCCGGGACGACGGTGATGCTGAGGTCCGGGGGCGGGAAGACGCCGCGTTCGACGGCACGCAGAATGTCAGCAAGAGTTGTCATCACGAGCCATTCTCGCGGAGACCCCGCGCTACGCTCACGCACGGAGGCGATACATGCGGAAGCCCCAGCTGGTGAAGGCCGACGGACTGCCCGACCGGGTGACGATCTACGAGGTCGGCCCGCGCGACGGTCTGCAGAACGAGTCGGCGATCGTCGACGTCGCGGTGAAGGCCGAGTTCATCAACAGGCTGGTGGACGCCGGCCTGACGACCGTCGAGACCACCAGCTTCGTGCACCCGAAATGGGTCCCGCAGCTCGCCGACGCCGCCGAACTGCTCGAGCGGCTCGACCTGCCGGCCGCCGTACGCGCGCCTGTCCTCGTGCCGAACGAACGTGGCCTCGACCGTGCCCTCGCCGCCGGTGTCCGTGAGATCGCGATCTTCGCCAGCGCGACCGGGACCTTCGCGGCGAAGAACCTGAACTCGACTCTGGACGACCAGTTCACGATGTTCACCCCGACGATCCAGCGTGCGTTGGCCGAAGGGCTGACCGTCCGCGGGTACGTGTCGATGTGTTACGGCGACCCCTGGGAGGGCGACGTACCGATCGATCAGGTGGTGAAGGTCGGCGCGCGGCTGGTCGACCTCGGGTGCCACGAGCTGTCCCTCGGCGACACGATCGGGGTCGCGACACCGGGCCAGGTGACCGCGCTGATCGCCGCCCTCCAGGCCGCCGGGGTCGGCGTCGACAAGCTGGCCGTGCACTTCCACGACACCTACGGCCAGGCTCTGGCCAACACCCTCACCGCGCTACAAGCCGGCGTCACCACCGTCGACAGCTCCGCAGGCGGCCTCGGCGGTTGCCCGTACGCCGAAAGCGCCACCGGCAACCTCGCCACCGAAGACCTCCTGTGGCAGCTCGACGGCCTAGGCATCGAAACCGGCATAGACCTGCAAAAACTAGTCACCACCAGCACCTGGATGGCCGAACAACTCGGCAAGCCATCAGCAAGCCGAGTAGTCCAAGCCCTAGCCGGCTGAAACTGTCGGTGGGCGTGGTGAGGATGGGTGGGTGAGTACGCACCGGGGTGAGCTCGGGGAGTTTTTGAAGGCGCGGCGGGCTCGGGTGGCGCCCGAGGATGTCGGCCTGCCTGCTGGTGGGCGTCGTCGTACGCCGGGGCTGCGGCGGGAAGAGTTGGCGCAGCTCGCCGGGGTCGGCGTGACTTGGTACACCTGGCTCGAGCAGGGGCGGCCGATCAACGCCAGCGGGCAGGTGCTCGACGCGGTGGCGGCGACGCTCCGGCTCAGCGAGATCGAGCGCGAGCACCTCTACCGCCTGGCCGAGGCGACTCCGGCGCGACCGCCGCAGCCGAGTGTTTGTGCGAACGAGACGGTCTTCGCCGAGATCCTCGACTCACTCGACCCGCTGCCGGCGGTGATCACGAACACCCGCTTCGACATCATCCGGACGAACGCGGCGTTCGCCGACCTCTTCCACGACTGGCACGAACTGCCCTGCATCCACAAGAACCTGCTCTGGTGCATCGTCACCGAGCCGACCGCGCGCAATCAGTTGCTGAACTACGACACGGAGGTCCCGTATCTCGTCGGCCGGCTGCGATCGGCGTACGGCGAACACGTCGGCGACCCCGATTGGGAGACGGACCTGGAGCGACTGCGAGCGTTGAGTCCCGAGTTCGCTCAGCTGTGGTCGCGTCATGAGGTCGCCGCCTGCACACCGCGGCCGCGCCAGGTCGTGCACCCGGTGGCCGGCGAGCTGCACCTCACGGTCACCGAGTTCGCCCTGCCCGCGCATCCGGATCTGCTGCTGTTCATCGAGACACCAGCTGATGAGGAGACCCGGACGCGTCTGCCCCTGACGAGACGCAACCTCGAGCCGGCCGGAGGCTGACGATCAGCGCGATTCCGGTGGACCGCTCGGCGTACGCCAAGTGGTCAGGCAGAACGGGTGCCCGGCGGGATCGAGAAACACGCGGAAGACGGAGGGCCCCGGCTGTACGGCGGTCGGCGTCGCGCCGGCCTCGATCACGCGAGCCTGCTCGGCGTCCAGGTCCTCCGCCATGAAGTCCAGGTGGCACTGTTGCGGCACCCGCGGCTCCGGCCAGGTCGGCGCCCGGTAGTTGAGGTCGCGCTGGAAGCCGATGCTGAACGTCTCGAACCGCAGCTCGACAAACGCCTCGTGTACGACGGCCAACTCACCACCGGCCACGCGCTGGTAGAACTCGCCCAGTTCCAATGGATCCGGACAGTCGAGCGTCGGTCCCCAGAACGGCGCTACCACGCGGCGTTCACCCTCCAACGCGTGCGGCGATCACGGCTCGATCGGACGGCGGATCCGGCGTACCAGGCTCTTGTCGGCGTACTGACCAACCCGGTACGTCGACCAGCCGTCGACGCCGCCGCCGACCACGCCACCAAGCAGCGGGATGCGACGGGTGACCGTGAGAGCCATCTTCTTGCCGCTGATCCGGGCGATCAGCTCGCCGACGACCTCGCCGGAGACCTGACGATCCAGCTCGGGGTCGAACACCGGGGCGGTCGCGATCGCCATCGGGGACGACACGAGGCTGGACTTCTTGATCCGGTCGGCAATGCCCTCCTCGCCGAGCAAGCAGGTGATGACCGCGGTGCGGACGCGCGGGTCGTCCAGGTCGTAGCCGCGCAGGTGTGCGATCGCGGCGACCATCCGAGCCTGGACGATCGCGATGCCGGTCAGGTTCGCGGGCAGTGAGACCGGCAGGGTGACAAGGCCGCCGAGTCCGGTGGCGAATCCCTGGACGCCGGCCAGCCGGATGTGCTGGTCGATCACCGCATCGACGGCGAGCTGCGCGTCGCCCTCGCACCGGATCAGCTTGCTCTCCGCGACCTGCTCGGCGCCGGGGAACCGCTGGTATCCGTCGATCGCGACTTCGAGAATCTGGCGCAGCACACCCGCCGCGGCCTGCGGGGCGAACCGCTGCGCGGCGGGCGCAAGACTGCTGGCGACGAACCTGGCTACTCCGGCCACGGTGCTCCTTCCCGCCCTCCCCCGCGTCCGGAAGCCTGGGCGTGCTTCAACTCTACGTGGCTTCCGGTACCCCGCCACTCGGGAGAATCCCCGGGTGTCCCCTAGCTCTCGCCGGTTTCTTGATGTCCCCTCGGCGGCGGGCGCGATCGGGCGTGGTCCAGGATGGTGGTGTGCCTGTCGAGCCTGCTGCTTCTGTGTGGGAGTTTCCGCCGGTCGGGGTTGCCGGGGCGAGTGACGTGGTCGCGGGCGGTGCGGACCTGGCGCCGGGGACCGTGCTGGCGGCGTACCGACGGGGTCTGTTCCCGATGCCGGACCATCGCGGCTCGGTGCTGTGGTGGTCGCCGGTCGATCGTGGGGTGATCGAGGTGGCGGGGTATCGGCCGTCACGGACGGTACGGCGGGCGCGGAGCAAGTTCGAGATCCGGGTCAACACGGCGTTCGACCAGGTCATCCGCGCGTGTGCCGATCCGCGCCGGCCAGGCTCGTGGATCGACCGGGAGATCATCGCGTCGTACACCGAACTCCACCGGCTCGGCTGGGTGCACTCGGTCGAGGCCTGGGACGGTGACGAACTGGCGGGCGGTCTGTACGGCGTCGCGATCGGCGGGCTGTTCGCCGGTGAGTCGATGTTCCACCACAAGACCGACGGCTCGAAGGCCGCTGTCGCGGGGTTGATCGAGCTGCTGGACGACGAGCACGCCGCCGATCGCGTCCTCGACATCCAATGGGTCACGGATCACCTGGCGACCCTCGGCGCGATCGCGATCCCGCGCGACGACTACGTCCGCCGGATCACGCGCGCGGTCGACATCCCACTGCCCAAGGCCTTCAGCTGAGACCGACGAAGGTGGCCATTTGCTTGGTCGCGGACGCGAAGAATTCGTCCGCTGGGTCCATCGACCCGACCAGCTGACCGAACAACTCGAAGTTGATCATCCCGAACAGCTGCGTCCACACGATCACCATCCGCAACAGCACCCTCGGCGGGACGCCGGGCGCCAACCCGACCAGTACGTTGACCTGGCTCGCCAAGACGCCGTCCGGCTCGGGAGCGTCGTCAGGCGGCACCAGCCGGCCCTCCGCGTCGGCTTGCTGCAGAAGTCCGAGGATCAAGATCGGCACCCGAACAGCAGGCTGCACCGTCGCCTGCGGCGCCTGGTACCCCAACACCGGCGACCCGTAGATCAGCGCGTACTCCTGCGGATTCGCCCGAGCCCAGTCCCGAACAGCCGCAAACACAGCCCCCCACGTCTCCAACACATCCCAAGCCCCCGCCCCCGGCGCAGCCTCCCGATCCCCCGCAACCGCCTCCCGCGCCGCCTCCGCACCCTGCGCCTCCCGCGCTGCCTCCGCACCCTGCGCCTCCAACGCCACCTCCGCACCCTGCGGGTTCGACGCCACCTCCGCCGACTCCGTGGCCAGTGTCGCCCCCGCGTCCGCCGATCCAACGCTCCCCGACCCTGTGTCCGCCAGGCCCGTGTCCGGTGTCTCCGGTGAGCGGACTGCGAACGCTGCGCCGGACTTCACGGCGGCTGCCTCGGCTGCTTCGCCCAGGGCGTCGTACGCGTCGATGATCAGCACCGTCAGGAGGTCGTCGCGGCTCGGGAAGTACCGGTAGATCGCCGACGACACCATCCCGAGCTCCCGGGAGACGGCGCGCAGCGACAACCCCTGTGCTCCGACCGTCGCGAGTTGCCGCCGGGCGACCGCCTTGATCTCGTCGGACAGCTCGGCCCGGGCTCGCTCGCGTGCGGTGCGTCCAGCGTTCATGACGTCAGTGTGCCATAAAATCGAGAGCAGTGCTCTTGACAGTGAGCACTGCTCCGGTGTTCACTGATCACAACAGAGAGCACCGCTCTCGCGGATCAGGAGAGGTACGACGATGCCGGAGTACAAGCAGACCTACGACAGCAAGCGCGTGATCACCGCGGCCGAGGGCAGCATGCGGGTCTTCAACCGGATCGTCGCCCGCCTCACCAAGCTCGGCGTGAGCCTGATGGGCAGCCGGGTCCTCTCGGTCCGCGGCCGCAAGTCCGGCGAGTGGCGCAGCACCCCGGTCAACCTGCTGGTCCTCGAGGGCCAGCGCTACCTGGTCGCGCCTCGCGGCCACACCCAGTGGGTGAAGAACCTCCGCGCGACCAACGAGGCCCGCCTCCAACTCGGCCGCAAGGTCGAGACGTTCCGCGCCGAGGAGATCGCCGACGCCGACAAGATCCCGATGCTCCGCCTCTACCTCAAGAAGTGGGCCTGGGAAGTCGGCACCTTCTTCAGCGGCGACGTCACCAAAGACTCCCCCGACGAGGTCCTCCACCACATCGCCCCCGGAGTCCCCGTCTTCCGAATCCACCCCGCCTAACCGCCCACCGCGCCTAACCCGCCCACGTAACCCGCCCACCGCCCAGCCAACCCGCCCACCGCCCGGCCAACCCACCCACCGCCCGGCCAACTCGCCCGCTGCCCCGCCTGATCAGGTCGAGTGCGTGATCACGATCTTGCCGAACCCGCCGCCGTCGAAGTAGTAGCGGAAGGCGGCGGTGGTTTCGTCGAAGGGGAAGACCCGGTCGATGACCGGGTGCAGCTCAGCTTGGGCGATCGCTTCGTTCATCGCCTCGAAGTGTGCTCGGTGGCCGAGGGCGATCGGGCGGAGGGTCGCGGCGGACGTGAAGAGGAGCCGGGCGTCGATCGGGTCGGCGCCGCCCAGTGAACCGACGAAAGCGATCTCGCCCCCGGTAGCGACGGCACGCAGCGATTCGTTCAGAGAGCCGGCGACGTCCACGACATGATCGACGCCGCGGCCGTCGGTCAGTTCACGTACCTGCTTCGCCCAGTCCGGGGTGATGGTGTGGTTGATGACGGCATCGGCACCGAGCTCGGTCAACCGCGCCGCCTTCTCGTCGCTGCCGGCCGTCGCGATCACCCGAGCCCCGAGCACCTTGGCCAACTGCAACGCGAACAACGACACCCCACCCGACCCCAGGGTCAGAACATGTTCGCCAGGCACCAGCCCCTGCCCGCCGACCAACGCGTTCCACGCGGTCACCGCCACACACGGCAGCGTCGCCGCCTCTTCGTACGTCAGATGCCCGGGAATCGGTACGACGCCTTCCTGATCGAGTACGGCGTACTCCGTCAACAGCCCATCGAGCGAACCACCCAACTGATCCGCGCGCGCAAAGTCGAACCGCCCGTCGAACCACCGCTGAAACACAACCCCCATGACCCGATCCCCGACCTGGAACCGGTCGACCGCAGACCCCACCGCGACCACCTCGCCAGCTCCATCGGACGCCGCGATGATGTCGTCGCCCACCGGCAGCGGATAGCGGCCCCGCAGAATATTCAGCTCACGCGAGCTAAGCGAGTTAGCTCGCATCCGCACCAGCACTTCAGTCGAACCAGGCTCCGGCACAGCATGTTCACGCAACCGCAGACTCTCAAGCCCGCCGCCGTACCGCAGGTGATAACTCTTCATCGTCTCCACACCCCAACGGTGCGTTCTGCGCCGGCGACCCTCAATTCCCGCCCGGGAATTGAGGGTGCACCCTGGCTACCGGTCAGTCGTCGTCGGTCGCGGAGGTCAGCTCAGCCTCCAACTCGGCAACGCTTGGCAGTGCCGACTGGAACTCCTCGGGCAGCGACTTGTTGATCGCGCTCGTCCACTCCGCGACTCCGATCGGCGCTTTGAAACCCTTCAGGGCATACTCCGCGACGACCTGCTTCTTGTTGCGGCAGAGCAGCAGACCGATGGTCGGTTTGTCACCGTCCTTCGCGAGTACGTCGTCGACGACGGCCATGTACAGACCGAGCTGGCCCAGGAACGATGCGTCGAACTTCACGGCCTTGAGCTCGATCACCACGTAGCACCGCAGCTCGAGGTGGTAGAAGAGCAGGTCGCAGAAGAACTCCTCACCCTCGAGCTCGAGCCGCACCTGCTGCCCGATGAAAGCGAACCCCTGTCCGAGCTCGAGCAGGAACTTGCCGACATGCTCGACCAGCTTCTTCTCCACCTCCCGCTCCCGCCAGCCGTCGGTCGCGCCGAGGAAATCGAACAGGTAGGGATCACGAGTCGCCTGCTGGGCAAGGTCGGACTGCTAAGGCGGCATCGCCGTCGCGAAGTTGGTCACCGCCTTGCCGGCACGTTCATGGAAGCGGCCTTCGATGTGGAGCGCGAGGATGTCCCGGCTCCAGCCACGCTCGACTGCGGCCGCGGCGTACCAGAGCCGGTGCTCGGGATCGTGAAGCTTCTCCAGCAGGGCCACGTGATGACGCCACGGCAATTGTGCAATGCCGCGTTGCACAAATGCGGGATCCGGCCAAGCGGCGGCGAACGCGCGCATGTACTTCAGGTTCCGCGGTGAGTATCCGGTTGCGCCGGGGAAGCGGGCCTTGAGGTCGGTGGACAGGCGGTCGATGACCTTGCTGCCCCAGCCCTCCTCATGCTGTCGGTCGAGGATCTTGTGCCCGATCGACCAGTAGCTCATCAGCATCTCCTGGTTGGCGGCTGTGACAGCGCGCCGATGACCAGTGGCGACATCCTCGGAGACGCTGTCGAGCAGGTCTGGATACCAGGCGGGCAAGGAGGTTCGGGCTGGCGCGCTCTCGAAGCGCGGGGTCTTGTCATTCATTCCGTCAGGTTTTCTGACTCCACGCGGACGACACGACGGCCTTTGCAGGGCATCGCGGGGCAGGCTGAGCCAGATCGGGGGGAGGGCTGCGAAGATGGCTGGATGATTAGTGGGGAGTTGTTGAGGGCGGCGCCGAAGGTTTTGCTGCATGACCATTTGGATGGTGGGTTGCGGCCGGGGACTGTGGTGGAGCTGGCGCGGGAGATTGGGCATCGGTTGCCGCGGACTGATGCGGGGGAGCTCGGGGAGTGGTTTGTCGAGTCGGCGGATTCGGGGTCGCTCGAGCGGTACCTGGAGACGTTTGATCACACGGTTGCGGTGATGCAGAACGCTGAGGCGATCAAGCGGGTGGCCAGTGAGTGTGTGCAGGATCTGGCCGCGGATGGGGTGGTGTACGCCGAGGTGCGGTATGCGCCGGAGCAGCACCTGACTGCTGGGCTGACGCTTGAGCAGGTCGTGGATGCGGTCGGGGAAGGGTTCGAGCACGGGATGGCGGTCGCGGAGCGGCCGATCGTGGCTCGGCAGTTGCTGACGGCGATGCGGCACAAGGCTCGGTCCCGGGAGATCGCGGAGTTGGCGGTCGCGTACCGGGATGCGGGGGTGGTCGGGTTCGACATCGCCGGCGCGGAGGCGGGGTACCCGCCCACCCGGCACCTGGACGCTTTCGAGTACCTGCAGCGCGAGAACGCGCACTTCACCATCCACGCGGGCGAGGCGTTCGGCCTGCCGTCGATCTGGCAGGCGATCCAGTGGTGTGGCGCCGACCGGCTCGGCCACGGCGTACGGATCATCGACGACATCACCTATGACGCGGCTGGTGAGAAGGCCGAGCTCGGGCTGCTGGCGGCGTACGTGCGGGATCGGCGGATTCCGCTGGAGATGTGCCCGAGTTCCAACCTGCAGACCGGCGCGGCCGAGTCGATCGCGGATCACCCGATCGGGATGCTCACCAAGCTGCGCTTCCGGGTGACGGTCAATACCGACAATCGCCTGATGAGCGGTACGTCGATGAGTCGCGAGCTGACCCTTCTCGCGGATGCGTTCGACTACGGGTTGGCCGACTTCCGCTGGTTTGCGATCAACGCGATGAAGTCCGCCTTCATCCCCTTTGACGAGCGCTTGGCGCTGATCGATGGAGTGATCAAGCCTTGGTACGCCGAAGCCCTCGCCCACTGAGCGGGAAGGGAAGGAAAGAAGAAGGGAAGGGGAGGGAGAGTACGCCGAAGCCCCCGCCGGCTGATGTCGGCGAGGGCAATCGGGGTCAGACGGAGCGTTGGTAGGTGCGGAAGGCTCGGGTTGAGAGCCAGCCGACGAGGAGGGTGAAGGCGAGTAGGTAGGCGCTGTGGCGTAGCACCGAGGACCAGTCCGGGTCGGCGGCCAGGGCTTGGCGGGCAGCGATCGCCGCCCAGTCGACGGGGTTGAAGCGAGCCGCCACGTTCACCCAGTGCGGCGCCACCGCGGGGTCGATCATGATTGACGACATGAAGGTGAGCGGCAGCGAGACGAACTGAAAGATCCCGATCAGCGCCTCCTGCTGCCGGGTCAGCAGCGCCACCGCGTTCGACAGCGAGCCGAACGCGATCCCGACCAGCATCGACACCCCGATCGTCACCAGGTAACCGGCCGCACCGCCGTGGTACCGCGCGCCGGCGGCGATGCCGATCGCGAACACCAGGATGGTCTGGATCAGTGTCGTGGTCGCGTTGCTGATCAGCTGCCCGGCCATCAGCCCACCGCGGCTGACCGGCGACGCGAGCATCCGATCCATCACTCCGCGTTCCATGTCGGCGATGAACGTCGTACCGGCCCAGCCGCTGGTCATCAGCGCGGTCATCATCACGATGCCAGGGGTGAGGAACGCGATGTACGACGAGTCGCTGAAGCCCGGGATGTTCACGACGCCCTTGAACAGCTGACCGAACAGCAGCAACCAGATCGCCGGCTGGATGAGCGTGAACGCGATCAACGCCGGCTGCCGGTACGACGCCCGCAGCCAACGGCCCGTGATCAGGCGAGTGTGGGCAAGGAACCCGGTACGGCGCGGAGCCGTGGCCGGAAGGGTTGCAGTAAGAGTGGTCATCACGCCGCCTTCTCCTCAACCCGGAACGAACGGCCCGTATACCGCAGATAGACGTCATCCAGCGACGGCCGTGACACAGTCACCGCGGTGACCGGAACCGCCTTGTCCTCAAGGGCTCCCAGTACGGCGGGAACCGCGGTCGCACCGTGGTCGACCCGAGCCCGCAGTACGTTGCCCTCGACAACGATCGCGCCGACACCGGGCAGCTGGCCGAGCATCGTACGGACGGTGCCGTCGAGGTCCGGCGAGACCAGTTCGACCTGCACGGAGTCGCCGCGCAGCTCGGCCTTCAGCGCCTCCGGGGTGCCCTCGGCAACGATCCTGCCGTGGTCGACGATGGCGAGCTGATCGGCCAGCCGGTCCGCCTCCTCCAGGTAGTGCGTGGTGAGCAACACGGTCAGGCCTTCGTCGCCGGACAGCCGGCCGACCTCGTTCCACAGGTCGGCGCGCGCCTCCGGGTCGAGGCCGGTGGTCGGTTCGTCGAGGAACAGCACCCGCGGCCGGTGGACCAGGCCGAGGGCGACGTCGAGCTTGCGCTGCATCCCACCGGAGTAGGTCTTCACCGGACGGTCGCCGGCCTCGGTCAGGTCGAACCGCGCCAGCAGTTCGGCGGCCCGGCGTACCGCGGAAGGCCGGGACAGGCCGTAGATCCGGCCGCTGAGCACGAGGTTCTCCACTCCGGTCGCCATCGGGTCGGAGCTGGACTTCTGCGGTACGTAGCCGATCGAACGCCGTACTTGGTCCGGCGAGCGGTCGACGTCGTACCCGACCACGCGCGCCGTACCGGAGTCGGCCCGGGACAGCGTGGTGAGGATCTTGACGGTAGTCGACTTGCCGGCGCCGTTCGGACCGAGCAGGCCGAGAACGACGCCGTCGGGAACGCTGAAGGTGAGACCGTCGAGCGCGCGGAGGGGTGGTTTCTTGCGGCCGGCCGGGTACGTCTTGACCAGGTCGACCGCTTCGAGGGCATGCGTAGCCATCACGTGACTCCCTTGTGTGTGCTGGGAGTCGGACCGAGCTGGCTATCCTGATGAATGCGCCTTGGGTGCCAGGTCTTCGGACCGACTCGAGGAACCGCGGCCCTTGACCCTGGTGTTTGCCGCACCGTGGGTCGAGGGCCGTTTGACTATTGCGGTGGGATGGCCTTCATCCAGGCGAAGTCCGTCCCGAAGTACTTGACCGGGTCCTTCAGTTGCTCCGCCGGGGTGATGCCCTCCTCGACGAAGACCTTCCAGGCCTGGCGCCAGAACGTGGATCCGCCGAGCGTGCCGGAGCGGATCTCCTCGGCCAGATGGTGGACGTACGCCGACTCCGCCTGGAGCAGGGCCAGCCGGAATTCCGACTCGACCCAGAAGATCCGGGGGAACTCGATCGACGCCATCTGGTCGTGCATTGCGGTGATCTCCGCGATCTCCGCGTCGACCGTCGTGAGCCGCTGCTCCAGCAGCTCGACCACGCGATCGGGCGGCAGAGCGGGGAGGTAGGCGAGGCCGGCCTCGAGCGGGTGGAAGTCGCGCGACGGCGTACCGAGTAGCTCGGTCAGCCAGTCGGAGAACTCCTCCTGACCGGTCGTGGTGAGCTGGTAGATCGTCCGCTCCGGTCGGTTGCCCTCCCGGATCGTCTCCAGCGCCTCGACGAACCCGTGCTTCTCCAGCGCCGCGACGACGGAGTAGAGCGAGCCGTAGTTCAGCTTGATGCTCTGGTCCTTGCCGCGGGACCGGAGCAGCGTGGAGATCTCGTACGGGTGCATCGGCCGCTCGGCGAGGCTCCCGAGCACCGCGAACGCCAGGGGATTCCCGACCTTTCGCCTGGCCATGGACCCTCCTCGATCTCTAATACTCGAAATCGAGTATTAGGCCCTGGGTATCCGATGTCAAGTAGTCAGCCAGGCGACCGCGCGGAACCCGAGCCGCCGTAGCGGCTGGATGGCGGTGAGGACCCGATAGAGGGGCTGTTCGACGTACTTCGTCAGCAGCCAGGCCAGCGTGATCACCCCGACCACGACGCCGGCGATCTGTACAACTCGCCCCGCGCCGAGCGCCATCAGGTGGTAGGCGATCAGGTAGCCGACCTCCTGGTTGAGGAGGTAGATGCCGAAGGAGATCTTCGCCAGGAACTGGATCGGCCGGCGAATCGGAGCCAGCAGCGTCCAGTCCGGCCCTCGGGCGGCCAGTGCGACGACGACCAGCAGCACTCCGATGCCCAACGACGACGGCAGGTCCGCGGTGTGCGCGTGTTGCGCGAAGACGGTCGCGACGAGGAGAGAACCGAGGTGCAGTACGCCGATCCGGCGCTCCGACCACAGCCAGATCGCGATGCCGATGGCGAACAGTTGCAGTCGGTGGAGTCCGAGTCCGTTCCAGGCCTGCTGAACCCAGAACGGGCTGTGCAGGATCCGGTCGTGCCACTGCAGCACCACCGGCGCCAGAGTCATGACCCACAACAGCACTGTGATCCGCTGACCCGAGCCCATGCCGCGCGGCCAGAGCAGAACCGCGGCGATGAACGCCATCAGCTGCAGCGGCAGCGTCCAGTACGAACCGTCGATTAGATGCACGGTCGGGTCGAACGAGCTGCTCAGCGTGAGATTGCCCCACAGGTCGTGCGGGGTGGGGAGAACCCAGTTGTCAGGCCCGAACAGCACCAGAACCGTGTAGGTGAACAGCACCGCGGTCAGGTACGGCGGGAGCACCCGGCAGATCCGGCGCCACAGCCACCGCGAGGTCGATCCCTTCCGGATCGTGACGCAGATGAAGTACGCACTGATCACCAGCAGGATGCTGGCGCCGACCTGGAACGGATAGCTGCCCAGCGGTGCGCCGAGCTCGGGATGCAGCACCGGGCCCTGGTACGTCGTGTGGCAGAACATCACTGCGAGGACGGCGAGCACGCGGACGACGTCCCAGCTCAGACGGCGTGAAGTACTGGCCCCGGTCGGGGTCGGCGTTGCCACAGTCGCTCCAACTTCTCTCGGCTCGCCGATCTCTTCGGCCGTTACCCCCCTGTGACACTTCGAAGGACACTACTAGGAGCCCACGGGGTCACAGCAAATCCTGTGGGCGATGTCACGCTGTGGTCGGCCGAATACGTGCCGTGAATCAGCTGGCGGTCTGGAACGTACGGCGGTAGTCCTGCGGCGGCACGCCGACCACCCGGCGGAAGTGGTGCCGCAGCAGGGCCGCAGTGCCGAATCCTGACTCGGCCGCGATCTGCTCGATGCCCATCCGGGTCTGCTCGAGCAGGATCCGGGCGCGCAGGACGCGCTGCGTGGTGACCCATTTCAGCGGGGTCGTCCCGGTCTCGGCGACGAACCGGCGAGCGAAGGTCCGCTCCGACATCTGAGCCCGCCGGGCCAGTGCGGGCACGGTGTGCTCGATGGTCAGGTTGTCGACCATCCAGTCGAGCACCGGCTGCAGGCTCTCGCTGGACGACTCCGGCACCGGGACGTCGACGTACTGCCGCTGGCCGCCGTCGCGCTGCGGCGGGACCACCATCCGGCGGGCGATCCGGGTCGCTACCGCGCTGCCGAGCTCGCGCCGGACCAGGTGCAGACAGGCGTCGATCCCGGCCGCCGTACCGGCGCTGGTGATGATGTTGCCGTCGTCGACGAACAGCACGTCCGCGTCCAGCTTGGCCAGCGGGTACTGCTCCTGGAACAGCTTCTCGTAGCGCCAGTGCGTCGTACACGGCCGTCCGTCCAGCAGGCCGGCCTTGCCGAGCACGAACGCGCCCGAGCACACCGTCAGCAGGATCGCCCCACGGGCCTCCGCCCGGCGGAGTGCATCGAGGATGCGCTCGTCGTACTCCTCCCGCCAGGTCGTCGCCGGCAGCGCGACCAGGTCGGCGTCCTCGAGCTCCTCCAGCCCGTACGGCGCGATCACCGCGGAGTGACTGCTGCTCCGCAGGGGCTGCCCGGGCTTGGTTGAACACACTTTGAAGTCGAACGCGGGCACACCGTCATCGGTCCGGTCGATCCCGAACACCTCTGACACCACGCCGAACTCGAACATGGCGACGTCCTCCATCAGGACGACCGCGATCTTTCGGAGCATGTAGCCAGTATGGCAGTAATTTGTGGAAGTATGTCAATAGTGCCAATGGTGGCTGGATCTAGTTGGTAGCATGATTACTGCCATGACCGGATACATCGTTTTCGTAGTACTCGTGCTGGCCGTCATCGCGGCTCTGGAGATCAGCAACAGGCGCCACTCCACCGGTCTGACCACCGGTCGGGAGGGCACCCGGATCGCCGACGACCGTGACCTGGCCCGGACCAAGCTCGACCTGCTCGCCCTCGGTGGCGCGGCCGAGCCCTTCAACCACAAGCCCGCTTCGACCGCTGGGACCGTGCACACGATCCGCGGCGCACGCCTCATCACCCACCACGGCCGTCACGCGGCCTGAACCGATTTGCGCCAGTTGGGGGCGGTCACATTGGTGACCGCCCTCAGTGCGCCTTCCACCGGCCCGTAGCTGAAGGAGCTCAGCCAGATGTGGCTCAGCAGCACCTGTACGGCGAAGATGCCGATCGCGACGCCCATCGTTCCTAATGGGGACAGCTGACCCACCAAGCCGAGGCCGACGCCGGTGAAGATCACCAGGGTCGCGACGGACTGGCCCAGGTAGTTCGACAAGGCCATCCGGCCCGCCGGAGCCAGCAGGCGGCGGACGTCCTGTCCACGGTCGGAGTGCATGATCCGCAGCAGCGTTGCGACGTACGCGGCAGTCAGGAAGGGCGCGGTCAGCACGCTGGCCAGTACGGAGCCGGTGTCGCGGTTGCCGCCGGACGCATAGGCCACACCGCCCGTGATGCCGATGGTGAAGCCAACGAGTTGGATCAGTCGTAGCACTGCCTCGGTGCCGTTGAGGTTGTCGAGAAGTCGGCGGCGTCCGGCGACCATGCCGATCAGGAACGCGGCCAGGGTGGTCGGGCCTTGGACAGTGAGCAGTGAGAGGCCGTACGTCGGCAGGGCGCGGACGTGCTCGCCGACGACATCGCTGAACGAGCCGGCCAGGTTGGCAGTGGTCTCCTGCGCGGATGCGACCGCCGTAGTCGGGTCGATGATCGCCGAGCTGTCGATGAACATCGTCGCGGCAGCCAGGGTGACGAAGAGGTAGGCGTAGATGGCGCCGGCGACGGTCAGGGCCGTCCGGTCCTTCACACGCCGCATGCCGAGCAGGACCAGCCCGATCAGCGCATAGACGCTGAGGATGTCGCCGGTGATCAGGAAGACCCCGTGCAGGCAGCCGATCACGAACAGGCCGCCCAGTCGGCGCAGCATCCGCGGCCGGAACGCTGCACCGGCTCGCTGTGCCGCCACCAGTTGCAACTGGAAGCTGTACCCGAAGAGGAACGAGAACAGCAGGTAGAACTTCATGTCCACGAACGTCGCCGACACCCAGTGCACCGACTCGTCGAGCCACGACCGGTACGCCGGATCGTCCGCGACGTGGATCGGGAAGCCCGAGGCGGCGAAGGTGATGTTCACGATCACGATGCCCAGCAGGGCGAAACCACGCAGCGCGTCGATGTCCTGGATCCGCGGCCGATTGCGTACCTGGCTCATGTGGTCCAGCACACCAATGCACGGCGGCGAGCACAGTATCCCTGACTCTCCCCCTAGGGGTGGACTTTGCTCTACCTCCGAGGGGAACCCGACGGCCGCGGGCGCTGTCTGTAGCGACTGAAAGGGTTTTCCGATCTGAGGAGGGTGCATGCACCGAAGGACGTTCCTGCAAGGGCTGGCCGCGGCGGCCGTTGGCGCGCCGGCAGTCACGCTACTGGGGCAGCAGGACGCACAGGCGGCGGTGGTGGCTGCGAACTACTACGTGGCGACCACTGAACAGACCAAGAACAAGGTCCTCGTCTTCCCCAAGAACAAGGCGTTCTCGGACGCCAACGTGCACTGGAGCTTCAGCCCCGGCGGCGGAGCCTGGTCGAACCTGTCCGACGTGAAGATCCGCGAGACCGCGGCGCAGGGCTGGATCGCGCTGATGGCCGCGTCCGGCGGCAAGGCCGGGATCGTGAACATCGGCAGCGAGAAGAACACCGAGCTGAACGACCTGGCCTGGAGCGCGACGCCGGGCGGGAATCCGCACGCGATCGAGCGGGTGCCGGGGAACGGGTCCGTGATCGTGGCGAGCTCCGACGGCAAGCTCACGCTGTACGCACCGAGCAGCGTCGGCAACCTCGGCAGCCTGGCCAAGGTGCAGACCGTGGACTACGCGGGTGCGCACGGGGTGCTGTGGGACCCGACGTACGAGTTGCTCTGGGTGGTGGGGAAGAACCGGTTCAGCCACTACGCGGTGATGGGCAGCAAGCGGAACACGCGGCTCAAGTACGCCGCCCACTTCAGCTTGGGGAGTGGGAACCTCGGGCACGACCTGCAGCCCGACTACACCAACCACCAGAAGATGCTGATCACGGCGACGAAGGGGGTGTACGAGCTGCTGACCGACGGCGGGACGTTCCGGACCCGGAAGATCTCGTCGGAGACGCGGGTGAAGTCCCACGTGAGGCACTCCTCCGGTGAGGTCGTGTCGATCCGTGGCGACGGGACGCAGCCGCGGGACTGGGCGAACAAGACGGTCCGCTTCTCCGCGTCGCCGGACCGGACCCGGTCGGGTGCGCAGTTCTACAAGGCGCGGATCTGGACGCCGGCCTTCCAGTAGATCTGCGCTGCCAATAAGTCTGCGCTGCCAATAAGTCGGCGCTGCCGGTAATTCGGTTCTGAGCCGGGCTCGCGGTGTGCCAGAGTTCGAGCCGTGAGCGACTACCGGGATGTGAATCGGGCGAGCTGGGACGAGCGGGTTCCGGCGCATGTGGCGTCGCCGGACTACCGGGTGGCGTCGTTCGAGCAGGATCCGTCGTACCTCAGCGGGGTCGTCCGCTTCGACGTACCTCGGCTGGGCGACATCTCCGGGCTGCGCGGGGTGCACCTGCAGTGCCACATCGGCACTGACACGGTGTCACTCGCGCGGCTCGGGGCCCGGATGAGCGGGCTCGACTTCTCGGCGCCGGCCGTGGAGCAGGCGCAGTCGCTGGCCGATCGGCTCGGGCTGACCGCGGACTTCCACGTGGCCGATGTGTACGACGCGGTCGAGGTGCTCGGCGCGTCGTCGTACGACCTGGTCTACACCGGGATCGGCGCGCTGTGCTGGCTGCCCGACATCCAGCGCTGGGCGGACACGGTCGCCGGACTGCTCAAGCCCGGTGGGCGGCTCTTCCTCCGCGAGGGCCATCCGATGCTGTGGGCGCTGGCCGGCGAGGGCCTCGAGGAGCCCGTGCTGAGGCACCCGTACTTCGAGGCCGTGGAGCCGATCGTGTGGGACGAGGGCGGGACGTACGTCGAGACCGACGTCGAGTTCACCGTGAACCTGACCCACGAGTGGAACCACGGCCTGGCCGAGATCATCACCGCGGTCCAGAAGGCCGGACTGACGTTCGACTCGCTCGCCGAACACGACAGCGCGCCGTGGAACGCCATGCCCGGCCTGATGACCGAGGACGCCGCGGGCGAGTGGCGGCTGACGGAGAACCCGAACCGGCTCCCCGCCACCTACACCCTCCAGGCCCACCGCGCTCAGTAGCTCAGTGCGCCAGTGACGCTCAGTGCGCCCGGCGCTGCTGGACCTTCTGGAACGCTTCCTTGAGCTTCTGCTGGTTCTCCGGCTTGCTCAGCTCGCGCTGCAAGACCTGAGCCACCTTGGCGACGACGGCACCCTTCACCAACGTCTTCACAAACCCCATGAGGGCCTCCCTACTCTGTTGCCACCGACGGTATCGGGCCGCGCAACCACCCTCCATAGGTGATCCGCCGGAGAAACCCGGGAAAGTGTCCCTGGGGTCACGCCATATCCGAGTACGCCAGGTGCGTTCCACACTGCAGGCACCGGAAGAGATAGCCGGTCGCGTCCCCGTTTGCATCCAGGTGCCGGACATAGTTCTCTCGCTGCTCCTGCGACCAGCCGAAAGGCGCGTTCTCCTGTACCAGCATCTCGACCGCCTCCGGATGCCCCCTCAAACCGTCGTACCCAGCTCTCCCCAGGAAGGCCGCTGCATCACCGCAATGGAAGAGCCAGTGCTCCTGCTGCCAGCCCTTGAAGCCCGGAGTCCGGGTGGTCACTTCGTCGATGACCGACTGCGGGACGTCGTCCGGCACGTTGATGGTGTCGGTGAACTGCGCGTCGAACCGAGCAGCCGCCGAGCCGTCCGCGACGCACCACGGACAGAGCTCCTCTTCGATTTCGTCCTCGGCGAAGGTCGGGCCGACGTAGACGTAGCCGCGCTGGAGCCCACAGCTCAAGCAGGCGCCGTCGCCCGGCTCGATCTCGCCGGTCGCGAGCGGGTTCGGGTGGTAACGGAAGTGAGGTAGGTCGGTCACGGCGTGACCCTGCGGCATGCGGGCCGATTTGGCAAGGAAGCGAGAAAGTGTCCCTGGGTTCGGGCACACTGGGGTGGTGCCTGAGTTGCCGGAGGTGGAGTCGCTGGCGGGGTTCCTGCGGGAGCGAGCCGTCGGGCGGGCGTTCGTGCGTGCGGACATCACGGCCATCAGTGCGTTGAAGACTTACGATCCGCCGATCTCCGCGTTGGTCGGGTTGCTGATCGACGATGTGCAGCGGCACGGGAAGTTCCTGGACATCGAAGCGCAGGGCGTGCACCTGGTGATCCACCTGGCCCGCGCCGGCTGGCTGCGGTGGAAAGAGGAGCAGTCGACGACGCTGGTCCGGCCCGGGAAGGGCCCGATCGCGTTGCGAACCGTGCTGGACGACGGCTCCGGGTTCGACCTGACCGAGGCGGGCACGCAGAAGAAGCTCGCGGTGTACGTGGTCCGCGATCCGGCCGAGGTGCCGGGGATCGCGCGGCTGGGGCCGGATCCGTTCACGCTCTCACTCGACGACTTCGCCGCCATCCTCAAGCGCGAAGGCCGCGTGCAGCTCAAGGGCGTCCTGCGGAACCAGTCCGTCATCGCGGGCATCGGCAACGCCTACTCCGACGAGATCCTGCACGTCGCGAAGATGAGCCCGTTCAAACCGGCTTCGAACCTCACCGACGACGAGCTCAAGATCCTGTACGACGCGATGCGCGAAACCCTCCAGGACGCGGTCGACCGCTCGGCCGGCCTCGCCGTCCAGGACCTGAAGTCGGAGAAGAAGTCCGGCCTGCGGGTGCACGGACGCAAGGGCGAGAAATGCCCGGTCTGCGGTGACATCGTCCGCGAGGTCAGCTTCCACGACTCCTCACTGCAGTACTGCGCCACCTGCCAGACCGGCGGCAAACCCCTCGCCGACCGCCGCTTGTCCAAGCTCCTCAAGTAGTCACCGGTCAGAGGTGAATGACGTACGGCGATGATGCCGACCGGCGGCCCGCGTCGAGTCGGGCCTGGACCTCCTCCGCTCCCGGCGGCCCGGTCAGCCGTGTCACCCAGCCGATCGATCGGCCCGGCGCGAGTCGGTCGAACGTCCAACGGTGATCGCTGGCCGACCAGCCCGGCGGCAGTGGCAGCACGACCTCACCACGGGCCCGCGTCCGGCCGAAGTTGGTGACCAGGATCGTGAGTTCGCCGGGTGCGCTCGGGTGGATGGAGGCCAGCACGGTGCCGACCGGCGCGACGAGCATCCGCCGTACGCCGGTGGGGACGAGCAGCCGCAGCACTCGACTGTCCGGCAGCGCGAACGGGCCGATCGTCGCCCGCTGCAGTTGGCAGCCGGAGACGGCGTACGTCCGGCCTGCCAGCCGGATGTGGTGCTGACTGTCCGGATCGATCGGCCCGAGGAACCGTACGGCGACTTCCGCGGAACGACGTGCGACCAGGTGCGCCGTCGGACCGGCCGGGGTGAGGTCCCAGACGCCGTCGGCGTTGGCGGTGACGGTGTCCGGCGGGACGATCCGGAGTTTGCCCTGCAGTGCGACGCGGACGAGAGGTGGCTCGGCCGACTCGGGCAGGCGGACCACCAGGTCGTCGCCGTCCTGCCGCCAGGTCAGGGCCTTGCCGGTCCGGTCCTCGACGACGTGCAGTGGGGTGGTGGCCAGGCCTGGCAGCCGGACCTCGTGGTCGGGTGGCCGGCGGGCGATCCGGAGCAGGAGGAGCTCACGGCTTCGCAGGATCGCCTCACCCCAGGGTTGCGGCTCGAACTCCCCCGGGATCCCCTGAATCAGTGCCACCGCAGCCTCCTTCGAGCCACGGTCCGCAATCCGGGGAGCGTTGTCAATCCGTTATCCCACACCTCGGGCAATCGCATTCCCAGCCTCCCACGCGACTGCCGAGGGCGACGGTGTGTGGGCCGGTCTGCCATGCTTGGCGGCATGTTCCAGAACCAGCAGATTCCCTCGGTCGTCGTGGCCGATCTCGACGACGCGTTGCTGACCGAGGCGTTCGTGCTCGACGTCCGTGAGCCGGACGAGTGGGACCGCGGACATATCGAAGGTGCCAAGCACATCCCGCTCGGCGAGCTGCAGGAGCGGGTCGGCGAGGTGCCGCTGGACCAGAAGGTGCTCTGCGTCTGCGCCGTCGGCGGACGCTCCGGGATGGCGACCCAGTACCTGAACCAGCTCGGCCGGGAGGCGATCAACCTCGACGGCGGCATGCACGCCTGGCAGACCTCCGGGCGTCCCGTAAGCACCAACTGACCACGAGCATGGTGAGCCGGGTCAGCTTCGGCGATCCAGAGCCCGGCCACCGCCCGGCAGGCTCGCCTCCACCCGCCACCCGCCGCCGGCGATCGGTCCGGCGGCCAGCTGACCACCCAGCTCCTGCACGCGGAGCTGGTGGTGGCCGAGACGACGGTGAAGACCCACGTCGCCCGGGTCCTGACCAAGCTCGGCGTCCGTGACCGGGTCCAGGCGGTGGTAGTCGCCTACGAGAGCGGGTTCGTCACGCGCAATCCCGGGAACTGAGAAGAAAACCTTCCGGTCGGGCTCTGGAGACGTTACTTTGTCACCGGTCGGTTGACCGGCGTACACCTGTGCCTCACACGGCGGTAGGGCGCACGGCGTCGGATGGCCGCGTCCGTCCACGCTGGGGAGGCTGTTGTGTCGCTCTACCGATCTCTCAGTACCGCGCTCGGGGTGGGCGGCCTGCTCGCCGGTGCCGCGCTGACTCCGGCCTTCGCGCAGCCGATCCCCGCTCCGCAGCCGGTCGAGGCGCAGCGGGCCTCGTCGTCGAGCGCGGACATCGCCGACGTCGCGATCGCTCCGGCCGGCGAAGGGCTGGTGACGAGCCGGCAGGACAGCCCGGTCGCGCCCGGCGTCAACTACACCGCCTTCGAGCGGCTCGACGCCCGCGGCTGGTTGCGCGGCGACATCCTCGCCACCGACCTGGACAAGCACGGCGTGACCGTCGACTACGTCAACACCGGCAAGGTCTCCGGCGGTACGCCGCTCAGCCGGCAGTTGGCGCGGAAAGGCGCGATCGCCGGGGTCAACGGCGACTTCTTCGACATCAACGACACCACTGCGCCGCTCGGCGTCGGGGTCGAGCGGTCCGGCCGGCTGATCAACGCCCCGGCAGCCGGCCACAACGACACCGCGGTGATCGGCAAGGACGGCCTCGGGTCGATCGCCCAGCTCTTCCTGCAAGGTACGGCGACCGACGACGACGCGACCAAGCTCGAGCTGACCAACCTGAACTCGCCGGCCGTCAACTCCGGCGGGATCGGCCTCTACACCCCGGAGTGGGGCGACGCGGCCCGGACCAGGACCGTCGACGGCCTGCCGACCGTTCGCGAGGTGATCCTTCGCGACGGTGTGGTCGTCTCGTCGGCCGCCACTCCGGCCACCACGCCGCTGGCCGCGAACGAGCAGGCGCTGATCGGCCGTGAGGCCGGCGCCAACGCGCTCATCGCTTTCGAGGTCGGCGACAAGGTCGACGTGCAGTACGGCCTGCGGCCCGACGCGGCGGACATCGCGGTCGGCATCAGCGGCAACTACCAGCTCGCGAAGGACGGCAAGGTTCCCGACGACGTGCCGGACGCCGACCTCGCGCCGCGGACCGCGGTCGGGTTCGACGCCGACGGCAGCCGGATGATCCTGCTCACGGTCGACGGCCGGGCGACCGGCTCCCGCGGCCTGTCGCTGAAGGAGATGGGCCAGCTGATGATCGGCCTCGGGGCCGACGACGCGCTCAACCTGGACGGCGGCGGGTCATCGACGATGCTGGCCCGCACACCAGGCAAGGCGGCGCCGTCGGTGGTGAACGATCCGTCCGACGGCGGCGAGCGCCTGATACCGAACGGCCTCGGACTGCTGCCGGTCAAGGGCTCCGGCAAGCTCAGGGGCTTCCGCGTCGAGGCGCTGGGCACCGCGGCCGAGGAGCCGGACACCGACATCTCCCGCAGCTCCCGTGTCCTCACCGGTCTCAGCCGCGTCCTCACGGCCACCGGTCATGACGAGACCTACGCTCCGGCGACGGGTACGCCGTCCTGGTTCGGCGGAAGCAATGTCCGCGTCGACCAGCAGGGTGTGGTGACCGGTCGGAAGGCCGGCGACGCGGTGATCACGGCGGCCCGCGGTACGGCGAACGGAAGGTTCCCGATGACAGTCCTCGGTACGCCGACCCGCCTGGCACCGTCGACCCGGCAGGTGTCGTTGCCGGACGCAACGGCCAAGGGCTTCTTCGAGGTCGACGGGTACGACGCCGACGGCTTCTCCACCTGGATCGAGCCCCGCGACGTCACGCTGGACTACGACCCGGCGGTCGTGAGTGTGGTTGCTAAGGGCAATGGATTCCAGGTGAAAGTGCTGAGTGACCAGGCGGTCTCGACAGTGATCACCGCCAAGGTCGGTTCCTTGAGCACTCAGCTCAGTGTCACCGCCGGGTTGGCCAGCACGGTCGTCGACGAGCTCGACGACGTGACCAAGTGGGCGGCGAACGCCGTACCGGTCGGAGCGGCGACGGCGTCGCGGTCGGCGGCCGAAGGGCATGACGGCGGTCAGGCGATCGCGCTCGACTACTCGCTCACGAGCAGTACGGCGACGCGAGCGGCGTACCTGTCCCAGACTCCGCAGCAGACATTGCCCGGCCAGCCGCAGAAGCTCGGCGCGTGGGTGTACGGCGATGGTAAGGGCGCGTGGCTGCGGGCGAACGCGTACGACGCGGCCGGCGGTACGGCGCAGACCCTGAACCTGGCCGCATCGGTGGACTGGACCGGGTGGAAGTACGTCGAGGCGGACATCCCGCCCGGCCTGACGATGCCGCTGCGGTTCTGGCGGATCTACGTGGTGGAGACCGTTCCGACCCGGCAGTACTCCGGCCGGATCATCGTCGACGACCTGACCGTGCGCAGCGCTCCGCCGGTGACGGTGGCGCCGCCGGCGAAGGTGATCGACCCGATGGTGGTGACCGACGGGACGGTGACCGGCGGTGGCCGCTGGCGGTTCGCGGTCATGTCGGACGCGCAGTTCACCTCCGACGACCCGAACTCGGACTACGTCAAGCAGGCCCGGCGGACGATCCGCGAGGCGCTCGCGCAGAACCCGGACTTCCTGGTGATCAACGGCGACTTCGTCGACCGCGCGTTCGGGCCGGACATCGCGCTGGCCAAGCAGATCATCGACGAGGAGGTCGCGGGCAAGGTGCCGGTGCACTATGTGCCGGGCAACCACGAGAGCTACGGACCGGGGGATCTGTCCGAGTGGAGCAAGGTGTTCGGCTCGCCGACCAGCACGTTCGACCACAAGGGCACGCGGTTCATCCTGCGCGACTCGTCGCTCGGATCGCTGCGGGCCGGTGGGTTCGACCAGATCCTCGACCTGCGCGCGCAGCTCGACGACGCGGCGCAGAACAAGGCGATCCGGAACGTCGTGGTGATGGCGCACCACCCGATCGACGACCCGTCACCGACCCAGAACTCGCAGCTTGGTGACCGCAAGGAAGCCGCGATGATCGTGCAGTGGCTGGCGGACTTCCGGGCCTCGACCGGGAAGGGTGCGGCGTACATGGCGGCGCACGCCGGGACGTTCGCGGCGACGCGGACCGACGGCGTGCTGCTGCCGCTGACCGGCAACTCGGGCAAGAGCCCGGCCGCGGCGCCGGATGCCGGTGGCTTCACCGGCTGGGCGCTGGTCGGGATCGACCCCAAGGCATCGGCGGCTCCGGCCGGCGAGCGAAAGTGGTCCGCGCCTGAGCGGTCCTGGTTCCAGGTCGAGCTGCGTCCGCACGTGGACTCGCTCGAGCTCACCGCACCGGCATCGCTGCAGCGCGGCGAGACCGCTACGGCGGCAGCCACCGTCGTCCAGGACAGCCGCCGGGTGCCGGTGGCGTTCCCGGTCTCGTCGGACTGGTGGGGCTCGCAGCAACTCCACATCGGCCCGGCCCGGACCGCGCCGTTCTGGGCGGTCGCGTCGTACGACCCGTCCACCGGCCAGATCACCGCACTGCGTCCCGGCACCGCTCAGCTCGGCGTCACCGTCAACGGAGTCTCCAAGAGCACCACCATCAAGGTCGATTGGTAGCGTCTGCGGCGTGACTGACCTGGTGGTGCCGCTGCGGCTGCGAAGTGGAGATCGGGTCGCCGTGGTGGCGCCGTCGGGACAGGTGGATGCCGAGCGGCTGGCGATCGGCTTGGAACACCTGAAGGCGTGGGGGCTCGAGGTCGAGGTCATGCCGTCCGTGCTGGCCGGTCATGAGCGGCTGACCTACCTGGCCGCCGACGACAAGGCCCGCGCCGAGGATCTGCGGACGGCATGGCTCGACTCGAGCTTCGCCGCGGTGTTCTGTGCCCGAGGTGGGTACGGCGTCCAGCGGATGCTCGAGTACGTCGACTTCGACGAGCTGGTCGCGGTGCCGAAGTGGTTCATCGGCTTCAGCGACATCACCGCACTGCACGAGCCGCTGAATGCACGGGGGCTGGTCACCATCCACGGACCGATGGCCGCCGCAGTCGAGCAGCTGGATGTCGTCGTCGGACGGGATCGCCTCCGCACGCTGTTGTTCGAGCCGGAGAGCATCACCGAACTGCTCGCACCCAATGGCGGTCGCGAGGTGTTCGGTGGTGTGGCCGAAGGACGCCTGCTGGGCGGGAACCTCGCACTGCTGGCGACGAGCCTCGGCACGCCGACCTACGCGCAGCCGGCCGGAGTCGTCGTACTGGAGGACGTCAACGAGGACGGGTACCGGGTGGACCGAATGCTCACGCAGTTGCTGCGGTCCGGGTGGTTCGACGAGGTCACCGGTGTCGTGGTCGGGGACTTCAGCGGGTCGGACGAGCTGATCGACGATGTGGTCCACGAGCGGCTCGAGCCTCTCGGCGTACCGGTCGTGGCGGGTGCCGCGGTCGGGCATGAGGCCTTGAACCTCGCCGTGCCGTTGGGACTGCCGGTACGGCTCGACGCGACCGCGGGGACTCTTACTCCGCTGTGGCGAGGTGTTCCCGCAGGAACGTGAGGGCCTGGGG
The DNA here is from genome assembly GCF_040638415.1 of Kribbella sp. NPDC026596. Classification (NCBI taxonomy): domain Bacteria; kingdom Bacillati; phylum Actinomycetota; class Actinomycetes; order Propionibacteriales; family Kribbellaceae; genus Kribbella; species Kribbella sp. NPDC026596. Next base: position 93,056 of record NZ_JBEZYF010000024.1, read on the forward strand.
GTAGGCGTCCAGGCGGTTCTTCAGTTTGGCCAGTCCGTGGCCTTCGTCCGGGTAGACCAGGAGCTCGCATGGCACGTTGCGTTTGGTCAGGGCGTCGGTGACCTGCTCGGCCTCTGACAGCGGCACCCGTGGGTCGTTGGCGCCGTGGATGACGAACAGGGGTGCTCGGATGTCGTCGACCCGGCTGAGCGGGCTCGCGGACGCCAGGAACTCCCGGTCGGTCGCCAGATAGCCGTACTCACGCTCCCGCATCGCCCTGCGGTAGTCCGAGGTGTTCTCCAGGAACGTGACCAGCGAAGCGATCCCCACGATGTCCACACCGGCCGCCCATAGCTCCGGCTGGAACGCGACCCCGGCCAGCACCATGTAGCCGCCGTACGAACCACCCCACAACGCGGCGTGCTCCGGGTCAGCACCGATGGACGGCAGCCAGGCATGGATCGCGGCCAGGTCCTTGACCGAGTCGAGCCGCAGCTCCCGGTCGTCGAGTGAGTACCAGCGCTTGCCGTACCCCGCCGAGCCGCGGACGTTCGGTACGACGACGGTGTGGCCATCGGCGGCGAGTGACGCGACCATCGGGTTCCAGATGCGCATGGCCGCGCCTTCCGGACCGCCGTGCACGTGGACCACGGTGGAACCCAGGTCCGGACCGGTCGGCCGGAACACGAACACCGGCACCTGCTCACCATCGAACGACGGCACGAGCAGGCTCTCCGGATGCGTGAGCTGTGCCGGCGGCTCCGCCTTCCCCGGCGACCGCAACTCCACGATCTCGCCGGTCGACGGGACGTACCGGTACACCGTCGGCGGCGTGACCGGCGAGTTGTAGGTGATCGCCGCGAACGAGCCGTCGCTGGACCAGAGCGGGTCCGGCGTCATCATCGTCAACGCGGCACAGCCGCCCGCGGGCAGGTTCAGCGGTGTGATCGCCGCGCCGTCCTTCAGCCGGTGCAGCGCCAGTGACACCTCGCCGTCCTGCACCGCACCGACGAGCAGTTGCTCGCCGCCGGGCGAGACCCAACCGGCAAGGTCACGGGCGTCGTCTACCAGTACGTCGCTCCACGCCGCGTCGGCGATGTCGTACCGGCGCAGCGCCATCCGGTCACGGTCGGCGTTGCTCGACACCAGGAACGCGGTGGAGTCCGGCAGCCAGGACACCGCCTGCTGGTCGTTGTGGGCGTCGGCCGCGGTCAGTTCCGTGACGGCCTGTGTGGTGGTGTCGACCAGGAGCAGCTGGACTGAGTTCGCCGGCGCGCTGGCCAGGGACAGCACGACCCACCGGTCGTCCGGCGACGGGTCGACTTGCATCACCCAGCCGCCGCCGTCGTACATGGCGGTCTCGGTGCCGGTCGACAGGTCGCGGGTGACCAGCTCGAAGTCGACGCCGTTGCGCCGGTTCGTGGTGAAGAGGATCCGGGTCGCCTTGGCGTCGACCAGGTGGTGGTTGTACTCGAGGTCGTGGACGAGCGGAGTGAGCACGGGTACGCCGGGCTCGTCGAGGTCTAGCACCGACAGCTGGCCGCGTTCGTTGCCGCCGCTGTCGTGCTCGACGACGACGTGCCGGGTGCCGGGGATGAACCGTGCACCGCGACAGGTGTCGTCCAGCTCGGTGAGTGCTCGCCAGGTCCCGTCGGGAGCGATCTCGTTGACCTGGCGGACGCCGGTGCCGTCGTAGAGGACGAGCAGGCGACCCTCGTCGTTCACGTCGAGTGCCAGGGTGGACGTCAGCGAGAACAGCGTTGTCAGCACTGCCCTATCCTCACACGGCTGAGGTCACCGGGGGCAGGCACGCGGCCTGCCCCCGGATGACCTGTCAGCGCTCGCCGTGCCAGGAGTGCCAGAGCGCCGCATACGGGCCCTGGGCATCGACCAGTTCGTCGTGCCCGCCCAGCTCGACGATCCGGCCGTCCTCCACGACCGCGATCACGTCCGCGTCGTGGGCGGTGTGCAACCGGTGTGCGATCGCCACCACGGTCCGGCCTTCCAGCACGCCGGCCAGCGACCGCTCCAGGTGCCGGGCCGCCCGCGGGTCCATCAACGAGGTCGCCTCGTCCAGAACCAGCGTGTGCGGGTCGGCCAGCACCAGCCGGGCCAGGGCGACCTGCTGTGCCTGGGCCGGCGTCAGTGAGATCCCACCGGATCCCACCTCGGTGTCCAGCCCGTTGTCGAACCCGGCGACCCAGCCGTCCGCGTCGACCGAGCGCAGTGCTGCCCACAGGTCGGCGTCGGTGGCTTCCGACCGGGCCAGCCGCAGGTTGTCCCGGACACTGCCGACGAACACGTGGTGCTCCTGGTTCACCAGAGCCACGTGACTGCGGACCTGCTCTGCCGACATCTGGTCGAGGGCGGCACCACCCAAGGTGATGTCACCGACCCGAGGCGAGTAGATGCCCGCCAGCAATCGGCCCAGCGTCGATTTCCCTGCTCCAGAAGGGCCTACGAGCGCCACGCGGGCACCCGGCTGCACAGTCAGCGTGACACCGTGCAGCACGTCCCTGCCTTCCAGATAGCCGAACCGAACGTCGTCGGCCAGCACAGTCCGGCCCTCCGGCTCGGCGTCTCCGTCGGTGGCGGCTGCCTCGACCTCACGGACCCCGACCAGCCGCGCCAGTGACACCTGCGCCACCTGGAGCTCGTCGTACCAGCGGATCATCATGTTGACCGGCTCGACGAGCATCTGGATGTACAGCGCGCCAGTGGTGAGCGCGCCGACAGTGAGCCAGCCCTGGATGGCGAGACCGCCACCGAAGACCAGCACGGCGGCCAGCGCGACCGTGTGGGTCATGTTGATCACCGGGAACAGGATCATCCGCAGGTACAGCGTGTACCGCTCCCAGGCGACCCATTGCCCGATCCGGGTGTCGCCCAGCTTGATCCGGCGGTCGCCGAGCCGGTGCGACTCGACGGTCCGGCCGGCGTCCACGGTCTCGGCCAGCCCCGAAGCCACCGCGGCGTACCCGGCGGCTTCGGACCGGTACGCCGAGGGCGCGCGGCGGAAGTACCACCGGCCGCCGATGATCAGGATCGGCGTCGCGATCACCACGGCCACCGCGAGCTCGGGTGCGGTCACGACCAGCGCGCCGATCAGCAGCCCGGCCCAGATCACCGCGATGGTCAACTGCGGCACGGCGTCCCGCATCGCGTGCGAGAGCCGGTCGATGTCGGTGGTGATCCGAGACAGCAGGTCACCGGTCCCGGCCCGCTCCAGCACACCCGGCGGCAGTCCGACCGCGCGGACCAGGAAGTCCTCGCGCAGGTCGGCGAGCATCTCCTCGCCGAGCACCGCACCGCGCAGCCGGGTGAGCCGGATGAAGACCGTCTGCACCAGCAGGGCGATGACGAACCCGGTCACGACATACGGCAGCTTCACATCGGTGTTGCCCTGCGACAACTTCTCCACCACGTTGCCGAGCAGCCAGGGCCCGACCATGCCGCTCAGCGCCGCCACCGCGTTCACCAGCGTCAGCCAGCCGAACGCGCGGCGGTGCCGGCGGAACAGTGTCTTCAGGTAGGCGCGCACGGTCGTGCTGCCCGCCACCGGTAGCCGAGCCACTTCCTGCGGGGCTGCCGGGTCGTACTCGGGGCGCTTCACAGCGACTCCTCTAGCGTTGGTTCGTCTTCACGGGTCACGACCGCGCGGTAGCGCGCGTTGGTGTGCACCAGGTCGTGGTGGGTGCCGACGGCATCGACGCGGCCGTCCGGCACGAACACCACCCGCTCCGCGCGGTCCAGCATCAGCGGGCTGGAGGTGAACACCACAGTGGTCCTGCCGGCCCGCAGCAGCCGCAGGCCGTCGGCGATCCGGGCCTCGGTGTGCGCGTCCACCGCACTGGTCGGCTCGTCCAGCACCAGCACCGGCGGGTCGACGTACAGCGAACGGGCCAAGGCCACTCGCTGCCGCTGACCACCGGACAGGGACCGTCCGCGCTCGGTCAGCACGGCTTTCATCGCGTCGGTCTCACCGGCCGGCAGCGTCTGCCGCAGTACGTCGAGAATGTCCGCGCACTGCGCTGCGTCGAGCGCAGTCTCCGGAGAGACCGCTCCACTGGCCGGCACGTCGAACAGGTCGCGCACCGTCCCCGACAACAGCACCGGGTCCTTGTCCTGCACCAGTACGACGGTCCGCGCCGAGTCCAGAGGGATGTCGTCCAACGCGACGCCGTCGAGCAGCACCGAGGCCTCGTCGGCCTCGGTCGACGGGCTGTGACCACCCAGCCGGTCGGCCAGCCGGCCGCCCGCATCCGGGTCACCACAGACGACCGCGGTGAAGCTGCCGGTCGGGACGTGCAGCCCCGAGATCGGGTCGAGCAGGTCACCGTCCGGCAGCTGGGCCTCGGCGGTGCCCTTGGTCTCATCGGTCCGCTGCAGTGACAGCACTCGCGCGGCCCGGCGGGCCGACACCTTCGAGAAGATGAACGCGCTCGCGGTCTCCTCGAACGTGTGCAGCGGCACCAGCATGAAGGTGACGAACCCGTACGTCGTGACGAGCTCGCCGACCGAGATCTGTCCGGAGATCACCAGCCGGACGCCCAGCCACACGACCACCACCAGGAACACTCCGAACAACAGCACCTGGAGAGCCGCGATCAGCGACCACATCCGGGCACTGCGGACCGCACTGGCCCGGTACTCCTGCGAGGCGGCGCGGTAGCGGTCCAGGAACAGCTGCTCACCACCGATGCCCCGCAGCACGCGCAGACCGGCGACGGTGTCGGCGGCCAGCTCGGTGGCCCGCCCGCCCTTGGCCCGCTGAGCGTCGGCGCGACGCTCGGCCGGACCCATCAGCGGCACGATCGAGAACGCCAGCACCGGAACGGCGATGGCGACCACCAGACCGAGCTGCGGCTCGTAGAACAGCAACCCGATGACGACGGCGAAACAGGTCAGCAGTGCGGCGGCGAACCGGCCGAGCACCTCGACGAACCAGCCGATCTTCTCCACGTCGCCGCTGCTCACGGCGACCACCTCGCCGGCGGCGATCCGGCGGGTGAGCAGTGAGCCCAGCTCCGCGGCCTTGCGGAACAGCAGTTGCTGCAGGCGCGACGCCGTACTGATCCAGTTGGTCACCACGGCGCGGTGGAAGAACGAGTCGGCCGCCGACTTGGCCGCACCGAACGCGAGCAGCAAGGCCCCAGCCAGGATCAGCTTGGGCCAGGAACGGTCGATCACCGCCTGGACGGCGAGACCGACGGCGACCGGAGCGGCGGCGATACCGCCGAAGTAGAGCAGGCCGAAGAACACCGCGAGGGCTTGCCCGCGCAGTTGCTGGTGCTCCAGCCAGACAATGAGTCGGAGACCGGACCGGGTGTCCGGCACACCCGGGTCGGCAAAAGGAATGAGGCGCAGGGACATGACGTCTCGCAAGAGGCGTAGAAGGATGGAAGAAGGGCACCTGACCAGGCGAATGGATCAAGCCTAGGCGTCGCCGCCGACAGTCCGTCAAACCCTTTTCGTCCCAGCCGCCGGACCGTCGGGAATCGTTTCCGACGACGGTAGTACAGTCTTCAACGGACGAGCGGAGGGAGCCGGGTGGAGGAGCTGACGCGCAGGCGGCGGCTGCTGGTCCTCGGCATCTGCTGCTCCAGCCTGTTCATCGTCGGGCTGGACTCCACGATCGTGAACCTGGCGCTGCCGGCCATCCGCTCCGAGCTGGGCGCCTCGGTGGCCAAGCTGCAGTGGACCATCGACGCCTACACGCTGGTGCTGGCCAGCCTGCTGATGGTTTCTGGGTCCACCGCAGACCGGATCGGTCGCCGGCGAACGTTCCAGGCCGGGCTGGTGGTGTTCGGGATCGGGTCGCTGCTGTGCGGGTTGGCGCCGACCGTGGACCTGCTGATCGTCTTCCGGATGCTGCAGGCTGTCGGTGGGTCAATGCTCAACCCGGTCGCCATGTCGATCATCACCAACACGTTCACCGATCCCCGCGAGCGGGCTCAGGCGATCGGCGTCTGGGGCGGTGTGGTCGGACTCAGCCTGGCCGTCGGGCCAGTGGTCGGTGGCGCGCTGGTCGACGGCGCGGGCTGGCGGTTCATCTTCTGGATCAACGTGCCGGTCGCGCTGGCGGCTCTGGCGATGACTGCCTTCTTCGTGCCCGAGTCGCGCGCGGCGGTGCCGCGGCGGATCGATCCGGTCGGGCAGGTGCTGGTGGTGCTGCTGCTCGGCGGCCTGATCTACGGGATCATCGAGGGTCAGTCGGCCGGGTGGGGATCGCCGCTGATCATCGGGTGTTTCGTGCTGGCCGCCTCGGCGCTCGTCTGTCTGGTGCTGTACGAGCGGCGGCGGGACCAGCCGTTGCTGGACCCGCGGTTCTTCCGTAGCGCGCCGTTCTCGGGAGCGACGCTGATCGCGGTCGCCGGGTTCTCCGCCCTCTCCGGCTTTCTGTTCCTGAACTCCTTGTATCTGCAGTCGGTGCGTGGGTTCTCGGCGTTGCAGGCCGGGTTGCTGACGTTGCCGATGGCGGCGATGACGGTGGTGTTCGCGCCGCTGTCCGGGTGGCTGGTCGGGCATCGCGGTCCGCGGCTGCCGCTGGTAGTTGCCGGGAGCACGCTCGCCGCCTCGGGGCTGGTGCTGTCGCAGTTGAGCCTGACGACCTCGACCGAGGCGCTGCTCGTCGGCTATCTGATCTTCGGACTCGGTTTCGGCATGCTGAACGCGCCGATCACGAATGCCGCGGTGTCCGGGATGCCGCTGTCCCAGGCCGGCGTCGCTGCCGCGATCGCCTCGACCAGCCGCCAGGTCGGCGTCTCCCTCGGCGTCGCGATCGCCGGCACGGTGTTGACAGCGCGCCTGGTCGGTCCGCTCGAGACCGGGTTCGTCGACGCCGCGCAGCTGTGCTGGTACATCATCGCCGGCTGCGGCGTACTCGTCCTCGTGCTCGGACTGATCACCACGAGCGCCTGGGCCCGTCGGACGGCGGCCTCGGTCGCGGAGGACCTGGTCAGGGCTCGGTGATGCCGGCGCGGGCGAGGGCTTTGAGTCGTCCGCGGAGGATCTTCTGGCGGCGCTCCTCGTCGGGGAACAGGTCGACGTACGCCGTCCCCTTCGCGGCGAGGAGGTCGTCGTCGAGGCGTCGTACCGTGCCGGCCGGGAAGCGATGCGTCATCGCGGCCTGTACCGCGGAGCTGTCGATGCCGGTGAGAAGCTCGGTGAGCTGCTCCTCGGAGGTGACGCCGAGCCGGTCGAGGATGCCGAGCATCCACGCGTAGTGGTTGGTTTTGGCGTGCGGCGCGTCCGGGTAGCGACGGGTCAGGTAGGTCGTCAGGATCGCCGTGGTCAGGTCACGCGGGGCCTTGTCGGTCTCGGCCGCCGCGAGCTCACGGTAGAGCCGGTCGATCTCGGTGAACTCGTTGTCCACCAGCTCCATCAACGCGGCCGCGAGCAGGAACCGCCGGTCGAACTCGGGCTTGCGGTCCGGCGGGATGTCCAGCTTGTACCGGATGTCGTGCTCGAACTCGGCCCACGCGTGCTGGACCGCGGTCCGAACCTGGATCTCCATCGTCAGGTTCTTCAGTACGGCGTACTCCGGCAGCTCCCGGCGATGGGCGTTCAGCCGGACCAGATAGTGCTTGCTCGCGTACCCGAACACACCCTGCGCGCGGGTGTGCGCGCCCATGTCGGTGTGCTCGACGATCTCGAACTCGGCCTCGATCACCTCGCACACCCGGTCCACCGCCTCGACCAGGAACGTGATCACCCGGGCCGCGACCAGGTCGGTGATCTGGTTGAGCGGATCGTCGTACTTCGGTCGGCTGGGATCGTCGGGGTTCGGTTTGGCCGCCTTCGCCAGGAACGACTCCGGATCCTTGGCCCGCGCGGTCGCGCTCAGGTAGTTGATGCCCTCTTCTTCACCGATCAGCTCGTCGATCAGCGCCTCGAGCTTGCGGGCACCTCCGACGTACTGCTGATGCACACGCTCGTACAACGCCCCCGCCTGCCCAGCCCACTCCACCCGCATGGCCGAACCATAGTGCGCCACCGGTCGCTCGCGCTGTCTATCACTCTCTAGTTTTTTCACTAGAAAGCTGTAGAGAGTGGTTGCATGTTGTTGCAGTTGAAGCCGCAGGGATTCGTCGGTGTCGCTCCGGCCCACGCAGGTCAGCTGGTGTCGCTGCAGCTGTACTCGAACAAGACCTGGAAGTCGATCGCCTCGGTCAAGCTCAGCGCCTCGGGGAAGTACGCGTTCGGCATCAGGCCGGCCGCGCGGGCGAGCTTCGCGTACCGGGTGCTGTTCGCCGGTGACGCGGACCACGCGCAGGCGGTGTCGCCGTACCGGATCGTGACGGTCAGCTGACGCCTGGTCGCGCCCCGGCTCCCGGGCCGGGGCGCGACACGGTCTCGGTGTCGCTAGCGAAATCTAAGGAAAACGCTAGACGGGCTCATACAGTGACAGCATGGATCCGATCCGGAATCCCTATGCGCCCGGCGCCGGTCAGCGGCCGCCTGAGCTGGCCGGACGCGACACCGAGGTGCGGCAGTTCGAGGTAGTGCTCGAGCGGGTCGCGGCAGGCCGACCGGAGCGGAGCCTGGTGCTCAGTGGGCTCCGTGGCGTGGGTAAGACGGTGCTGCTCAACACCTTGCGCAGCCAGGCGATCAAGCGCGCCTGGGGTACCGGGAAGATCGAGGCCCGGCCGGATCAGAGCATCCGGCTGCCGATCGCACAGGCGCTGCACACCGCGATGCGGGAGCTGGGGCATCGGCACCGTGACGACGAGCGGGTCGACCAGTTCAGCGCCGTACTCAAGGCTTTTGCATTGCGGACCGATGCGCACGACCGGAAGGGGATCCGGTGGCATCCGCCGGTCGACGTGGCGGCGGCGAAAGGCCGCGCGGACTCCGGTGATCTGGAGATGGATCTGATCGAGCTGTTCGCCGACGCGGCGGATCTGGCCGGCGATCTGTCGGTTGGGGTCGGGCTGTTCATCGACGAGATGCAGGACATCAGTCCGGACGATCTCTCCGCTTTGTGCGCTGCATGTCACGAGATCTCGCAGCAGAGTGCTCCGCTGGTTGTCGTGGGAGCCGGGTTGCCGCATCTGCCCGCCGTACTGTCCGCCAGCAAGTCGTACTCCGAGCGGCTCTTCCGCTACATCCGCGTCGACCGGCTGGCGCGGGAGGCGTGTGACCGGGCGCTGATGGTCCCGGCCGAGAGTGAGGGCGTGCAGTACGACGAGGAGGCGCTGGACGAGCTGCACGCCCAGACCGACGGCTACCCGTACTTCGTCCAGGCGTTCGCCCACTCCACCTGGGACCACGCCCCGACATCCCCCATCACCATCAAGGACGTCGCGGTCGCGGCCCCGGAGGCCTCCGCCGAACTCACCGTCGGCTTCTTCGGCTCCCGGTACGAACGTGCGACTCCGGCGGAACGCGAGTACATGCGGGCGATGGCCGAACTGGGCATCGGCGTCGACGACGGCTCCGTCCCCACCGCCGAAGTAGCCAGCACCCTCAACCGCAAACCCCAGTCCCTCTCCCCCGCCCGAGACGGCCTGATCAAAAAAGGCCTCGTCTTCTCCGCCGAACGCGGCACCGTAGCCTTCACAGTCCCCCACTTCGGCAAGTTCCTCAGAACCCGCACCGCCTGACCCCACACCCGTCAGCCGGTTGCGTTGATCAGGGCTATGAGGGTTGTGCCTTGGGGGAAGGTTCCGTGGGTTATCTGGTCGAAGAGGGCGTACATCATCTTTTGCTTCGTAGACCCAGTCCAGGAGGAGGCCGTGCCTCGCCTCGAAGTCTTCGATGAAGGCATCCAACTCGGGGGTTCGTTTCGCGTAGCCGCCGAAGTGGTAGTTGCATTCGAGGTGCCACGTGCCGACCCGAGTGCCGTACGTCGTCCTCTGGAGATCGACGATCTGGTTCTCGAGGAATGCGCCGCCCTTCAGGACGGGGACGCCGACCACCGCCTGGTGAGTGCTTGCGGCGACGCCGGCCAGGGTTCCGCCGGTGCCGACTGCGCAGAACAGTACGTCGTACGGGTCCGTGAGTTCGGCCGCCAGCTCCGCGCATCCCAGCACGGCCTCGCGGTTGCTTCCGCCCTCGGGCAGTAGGTAGAAGTCGCCGAACTCTCGGTGTAGCGCAGTGATCACCGCATCGGAAGTCTTGGCGCGGTAGGTGGTCCGGTCGAGATAGGTGAGCCGCATTCCGCGCGCAGCGGCGTACGCGAGCGAGGGGTTCAGCGGCAGGTGCTCCTCGCCGCGGATCACGCCGATGGTGTTGAAGCCGCCGTAGTAGCCGACCGCGGCGGTCGCTCGGATGTGGTTGGAGTACGCACCACCGAAGGTCAGCAGCGTGTCGAACCCGAGGTCGCGCGCCGCGGACACGTTGTACTTCAGCTTGCGCCACTTGTTCCCGGGGATCTCCGGATGAATGAGGTCGTCACGCTTCAGCAGGACACGCACTCCCGCCGCGGTCAGACGCTCGTCGCAAAGCTCCGACACCGGCAACGGCAACCGAAGACCGACCGGCCCTAGAGCACCCATCAACCCACCATCGCACGACGACCTGCTGAGCCGAACTGAGGGAACACCCGCAACACATCACACGAACTGACATGGTCAGGATGCCGCTACCAGGCCGCGGTCGCGGAGAGTGTGCCATGCGCGCTCGACGTGCTGGCGGGTAAACAAGGTGGACTTCCGTTTGCTCCATTGCCGGACCGCGGTGTGCGCCGCAGTGAGGTCGTTGCGCGCGGCATCGTCATGGGCCATGACCCAGTGCACCGAAGCTAGAAGTTCTAGGCCGTAGGCGCTCTCGAATCCAGCGATCTCTTCCATCACTGCCGATATCCGGGCAGCGGTCTCTGGGTGATCGGCCACGTAGTCTTCCACTTGCTGGACCGCCTCTGGCAACACGTCGATGCCGACCGCATCGGCTACCCGCGCCGAGCCGTCGCCGAAGCCGGTGATGTAGTGACCCTCCATCGCCGACAGTGCCCTACGAAGCGCATCGGCGTACGGGCCGTAGATGTGTGGCGTGAACTCCATGTTGAGATCCTGGCCACTCAGTTGGAGGAAGTAGGCGAGTTTCTGCACCTCTACGAGAGTCGGTGGAGCAAAGGTGAACTGCACGTAGGCGTGCATCAAGGCGAGCATCGCGGATCGGGTGGGATTCAGCGGTGGAGGCTTCTCTCGATTCACCATCGACTTCGCATCAGGAGCTCCGTCGGGTGCAAACACTCGGATGTCCACGTGATCCGCCACCGATGCGAGGCCCCGATGGATCAAGGGCTCCACATCGACCCAGGCCAGTCCGCCGTTTCCGCAACCAAGTGGGGGAAGCGCGATCGAGGTCAGACCGAGATCGCCGATCACCCGGACGAGGTCGTCCAGTCCGGACTGGACGTCTGCAAGCCGTGAGCGCGAACGCCAATGCTTCTTCGTCGGAAAGTTGACGATGAAGCGAGGTGGGGTCAATGAGCCGGTGTTCCAGACATGCATGTGTCCTAGGCGGACCTCGCCGCGGGCACATGCTGCTTCGTATTCCCGGAACATCTCAGGCCACGCACGCTTGAACTGCAGTGCGATGCCCTTGCCCATGATCCCCGCTGTGTTGACAGTGTTGACCAGGGCATCGGCATCTTGGCGAAGTAGATCGCCGGTCATATTCCTGATCATCGTGTCCGCACCTCCTGTGCGTCAGCATCCCACACCACTAGAAGTACCAGGCAGGTCTGACAATTGCGCGTAGCGAGGATCCGTGAGCGGAGAGTGTGTCGTCAACTTCGGCCTTCAGTGCATCTGTCTTCACTCCGATGGCGATGAAGTCGTCGAAGGGAACATGTTCGTGGACCAGGAACTCCGCCATCCGTCGCTCGATACGGTCGGGGTGCTCGGGAACCGGGTAGCAGGACTCGAGTTCCATGACATCCCAGTCGATCATCTCTGTCAGCCGACGGTCGCTGGTCGAGAACTCCGCGTGACTGAGCACGGCGTTCCGGTCGCTCGCTACCCATTTCAGCCCTGACTCGATGAGCCGCTGGGTGTGCGTCGCGAGGTAGATCAGCCGGTCGCAGCCGTCCTGGTAGGACGGAACCTTTCCGCTGTGGATGTTGTGCATCATCGGGCTACGTGTCGCGTAGTAGAAGGGCGCGTAGTCGGCGACCATTCCGCCGGGAGGCTCGGTCACCGGGGTCTCTGCTCTTCTGCGTTTGATCGATTGCTGGCCTATCTCGATCTGCATCAGGCCGGCTTCCTGCGATCGTGTGTCCGAGAGCAGACCACTGGTCACGATCGTCGGGAGATGCTCGATCCGGGTGAAGTGGAAGATCTTCGTGGGAACTGGCCGGGGCACGTCAGGCCCTGCCCATCGGCAGGTGATGGACCACGATCCCAGCGCCTGTACGACTCGACTTCATCCTGGCAGACTCTACCGGTCGGCCCGACCTTCGGTCCGTTGGTCGGGTTGGGGCTGAAACTGCCCTTTCGTCCAGTAGGTGTGGCTCTGTAGGGTGAATCGTCATGACCACCCGGCGGAGCGGCCAGCAGGCGGACGTGCCTGGGCGGAAGCGGCGGGGTGGTCGGCACAGTCGGCGGAAGTCTTATAAGGCGCAGTGGTTCTCGGTGACTGCGTTGGCTGTGCTGGGCACCGTGGTGGTGATGCATCCGGATGTGACCCATCGGCGGAGTCTGGCGGCTGACGTGGTGGCTGATACGCCGGTGAGTGCTCCGGTGACCGAGATTCCGGTGAGTACACCGACTCCGGTTGTCACGCCGACGCAGCGGTTCACGACTCCGTTGCGACCGGCACCGAGTTTGACGCGGCAGCCGAAGGGCTCGAAGCCGAACGTCACCGTGTCCACCGGCAAGCTCGCCGTGGTGCCCGGGTTCAACAAGGCCAGCGGCGTACGGGACAAGCTGACGTACCGGGTCGAGATCGAGCAAGGGCTCTCGGTCAACGGTGCCGCGGTTGCGGCGATCATCCACAAGACGCTGACCGACCCGCGGGGTTGGCAGGCGGTGCACCCGGTCAACTTCGAGCGGACCGACAAGGTGGACGCGGACCTGCGGATCATCCTGGCCACGCCGACTCTGACCGACAAGCTCTGCCTGCCGCTCGACACCGGCGGTGAGGTGTCCTGCCGGGTCGAGGACCGCGTCGTGCTGAACGCCAAGCGGTGGATGTACGCGATCCCGGCGTACAACGGCGACGTCTCGCTGTACCGGAGCTACCTGGTCAACCACGAGGTCGGGCACGCACTCGGCCATGGTCACTCGACCTGCACCAAGGCGAAGACCCCCGCGCCGGTGATGATGCAGCAGACCAAAGGCCTGGCCGGCTGCCTCCCGAACGCCTGGCCGACGATCAAAGCGACCTGATCCAACCCCGCGTTCGTGAGAAGCTGAGTCCGAGGGGAGGTAGCGATGTCGTCACAGGATTTCCCGACGTACGGCCGGGGCGATGAGCCCGAGCGGAGCGGCGAGGAGCACCACTACGCCCCGCCCACGCCGTACGGCGGCGGCACCTACGGCTCGGGCCCGCACGCCGACCCGCAGCCGGGCCCCTACGCCCAGCCCCAGCCCTACGGCTCCCAGCCGGACAACGGCACCCCACCGCCCCAACAAGGCCTGCCCCAAGGACAGCCGCAGTACGCCGCTCAGCCCCAAGGACCCATGTACGCCCAGCCGCCCACCTACCGCCCCGGGACCCCTTACGGCCCGCCGGCGCATCCACAGCAGCACGAGCTCCCGACGTACGGCCGGGATCAACCCGTCGCACCCCGTGACCCGCGCGCTGCCCGGGTGGTCGGGCTCGCCACGATCGTCGCGGCGATCTACGGCCTGCTCGTGGTCTCCGTCCAGCGGGTCGCCCTCCGGGAGATCTCCCAGGCCCCGGGCTCACCGCTCAACCACCCCCTCCGAACCGACGTGATCGACACGATCGGCCAGCTGGTGCTGATCGTGGTCGGCGCGGCCGCGCTCGTGATGTGGATCCGGGACGTGCTCGCCCGTCGCAAGGCCGGGCGCCAGCCCGACCCGGTCGAGCTGGGTGGTCTGCTGCTGGTCGCGGTCTCCGCGATCCCGATTCTGGTCTGGCTGATCATGGTCCTGTCCACCGGACTGGGCGCCATCGACGACTCGGTCGACCGGCTGCCCACGGCGTACGGCTGGGGCGGCATCGGTCTGCTGGTCCTCGCCGCCGGCCTGGCCCTCGGGTACCGCGAGCTGAAGCCCGAGGTGCGCAACCCGGTCGTCCAGGGTCCGCCACCCAAAGCGCCCTGGGAGTGAACGCACCCGTCGTCCTGGTCCCGGGCCTCGGCCTCGGGCCGGAGTCGTACGCCAAGACGGTCGAGCACCTGATCACGCCGCACCACGTGGTCACACTGCCCGGGTACGGCGAACCGGCCGGCGCGCGGGAGGACCTGCATCCGCGTGCCCTCGGCGTGGCACTCGCGGACAAGATCCGGGAGCGGTCGGTCCTGGTCGGGCACTCGGCCAGCTGTCAGATCGTGGTCGAGACCGCGGTCATCAACCCCGAGCTGGTCCACGCGCTCGTACTCGCGGCTCCCACCGGAGACATCCGCATGTCGAGCTGGCTGGACCGGGCGGTCCGCCTGCTCGGATCCGCCGTACCGGAGTCACCCCGGCTCATCCGGGTCGTCACCCCGCAGTACGCGCGGACGACGCTCTCCACGATCGCCCGGGCCGGAGAGGCCGCCAGGCACCACGACCTGGCCGCCGTCATCACCCGGGTGAAGGCACCCGTGGTCATCGTGCGCTGCAAACACGATCTGCTCTCGCCGGCCGACTGGGTGCAGAAGCTCGCGGAGCTGAGCCATGGTGAGGCCCGAACCCTGGATACCGGCTCACACATGCCGGTGCTGACCAACGGCCCGGAGATGGCCGCTCTCATAGAGCGAGCTGCCGCGGTGCCGCCGACGACCTGAGGCGCTATCGTTGAGGCGCTAACAACCTCTGCGGGAGCTCGCACCGATTGCGCGGGCTGAGAGGGCGACAGCTGGGTCGCCGACCGCCTGAACCTGACCGGGTAATGCCGGCGTAGGGAGCGGGTCATCATGACCAGTACTGTTGTTCGTCCTGCCAGCCAGACCGAGGCACCGCTGGTCCTGACCACGGATGCCCCGCGGACCCTCGGATTCCTGGACCAGTTCACCCTGTGGGGGAACTTCGGCATCTCTCTGTTCGGACCGGTCACGGGTGCGCTGGTTGCGGCGTACACCGGCTCGCTGTGGCAAGGGCTGCTCGCGGTTGTCGTCGGCTGCGGAATCGGCGCGCTGGTGCTCGGCGGCGCCGCTGTGTTCGGTTCGCAGACCGGTGCGCCGGCGATGGCGTGCTTGCGCGGACTGTTCGGCCGGCGGGGTTCGATGGCGCCGACCGTGCTGAACATCGCGCAGAACGTCGGTTGGGCCACGATGGAGATCATCGTCATCTCGCAGGCCGCGGTCGCGGTGACGAGTGAGCGGTGGCGCTGGCTGTTCGTCGTACTGGCCGGGGTGATCGCGACGGCGATGGCGGTCCGGCCGCTCGGCAGTGTGAAACTGCTGCGGAAGTTCATGGTCTGGCTGGTGCTGATCGCGTCGGTGTACCTGTTCGTGCAGGTGCTCAGCAAGCCGGTGCAGGCTATGCCGCAGGACAGCGTGTTCGGCTTCTGGCCGGCCGTCGACCTGGCTGCCGCGGGCGTGGTGTCGTTCGCGCCGCTGGCCGCCGACTACACGCGGCACTCGCGCACCAACAAGGCCGCCTTCGCCGGATCGTCACTCGGCTACGGGATCGCGGCGATCCTGTACTACGCACTCGGCGTGTTCGCGGTCGCGACGCTGCAGACCAACAGCGAGGACGTGATCACCGCGCTCGTCACGCTGCCGGCCGGTGCGATCGCGCTGTTCGTGCTGCTGGTCGACGAGGTCGACGAGGCGTACGCGAACGTGTACTCGACCACGATGGCCGCGCACAACCTGATCGGCCACGTCGACCGCCGGTGGATCTCGGTCGCGATCGGCGTGCTCGCCACCGGTCTCGCCCTGATGGTTGACCTGGGCAACTACACGCAGTTCCTCTACCTGATCGGCTCGGTCTTCATCCCGCTGTTCGCGGTCGCGATCGCCGACTTCTTCGTGGTCAGCAAGATGAACTGGGACGTCTCCGGTACGGCGCGCTTCCGCTGGCAGCCCACGGTCGCCTGGGTGATCGGCTTCGTCGCCTACCAGCTCGTCAACCCGGGCACGGTCTCCGGCTGGTCGCCGTTCTGGCTGGACCTGCAGCAGCGGCTCTTCAACAACCAACCGGTGCCTGGCTGGCTCGGCGCGACGTACACCTCGATCATCGTCTCGATGCTGGCCGCGATCGTACTCGGCCGGATCGGGCGCCGACCGCTGGACAAATGACCCGGAGTAACCGGGATACTTGCGGTCATGCTGAATTCCGCACTGCGCAGCCGGGCCGAGTACGCGGAACTCGGCCCGGACGGGTTGGCCGCGCGTACGACGCCCGAGCGGGACGCGGCGGTCGTCAAGGCCGTCGAGGAGTTGCTGGCCGGGCGTGAGTCGGTGCTCGACCTGTGCTGCGGCTACGGCCGGATCGCGCTGCCGCTGCGGAAGGCCGGCAAGGTCGTCCGCGCCCTGGACATCTCGCCGAACCTGGTCGAGGCCGGTCAGGCGATGGCGGCCAAGGAGGAGTTGTCGATCGACTGGGCGATCGGCTCGATGACCGACCTGCCGTACAAGTGGGACTCCTTCGACGCGGTCATCTGCCTGTGGACCGCGTTCCACGAACTGTTCGCCGAGGACGAGCAGATCTCCACGATCTGCGAGATCTCCCGGGTGCTGAAGCCGGGTGGCGTGGCGATCATCGAGGGCCCGGCCTGGGGTCCGGCAACGGCGGCCGAGATCGCCAACGGGATGCGGCAGGGCCCGGAGCACCGGATCGTCACCACCGAGCACTTCGGCACCAGCAGCGTGCACTTCATCCACGACGAGATCAGCTACGGCCGGCTCTGCGCGGCCGCGGGGATCGAGGACTACAAGGTCTACAAGCGGGAGTGGGGCGGGCGTCGCCGGCTCATCCTGGAGATCCACCAGCCGGCCACTGACTGACGTGTCAGTTTCTCGACCTGAATTCTTTTCCGGAACCATTTCACTTCCCCGTATCCCTTGCAGGCAAGGGAAAACAAGAAGCAGATCCCCACTCCACATTGGGGATCTGCTCCTTTGTTCTGCGAGTGTAAATCAATTCCCCAGGTGCCGGGAAAACTCAGCTTTTTGCTTCAAGATTCAGCAGGAATCGCTTCGCCTCCAGGCCGCCGGCGTACCCGGTGAGCGCGCCGGTCGAGCCGATCACCCGGTGGCACGGCAGGACGACGCAGACCGGGTTCGCGCCGAGCGCCGTACCGACGGCCCGGGCGGCCTTCGGCTTGTGGATCTCCCCGGCGAGCGCGCCGTACGTCGTGGTCCGGCCGTAGCTGGTGTGCAGCGGCAGATCGTTGAGCACGAGTCGCTGGAACGGCGTCGCCAGGGCGAGATCCACCTCCAGGTCGAACGCGTGCCGTCGACCGGCGAGGTACTCGTCCAGTTGCCGTCGTACGTCGTCCAGCGCGCCGGGTTGCCGCAGTACGCGCGGTGACACGGCCCGGGCGAGCCGGTTGGTGATGGACTCCTCGTCGCCGAAGGAGCTGGCGACGACCCGGCCGTTCGCGACCGCGAGCAGCATGGTGCCGATCGGGGTGTCGTGCAGGGTGTAGGCGACGTCGGCATCCGGCAGGATCGGTGGTTTCAGGTCTGTGGTGGTGAACCGGGTGAGCCGGCTCTCGAGGTCATTCATGCGTCTACTCCGAGTTTGGTGCGCAAGGTCGCGAGGGCGTCGCTGACGAGCCGGCGCGACGCGGCAGGCGTGGTATCCAATGCGGCGGCCACGCCGTGGTGGTCCAGGTCGCCGATGTATTTCAGCGTGATCGCGAAGCGCTGGCGTTCGGGCAGTGCGTTGACCGCCTGCCAGAGGTCGGGGTCCGGCCAGTCGGCGACGTCCGGGCCGTCGACCGCGATCGGCGGGGCTTCGTCGAGCGGGCGTTGTGGTTTGCGGGCGCGGTGCAGGTCGGTCGCGCACCGGGACGTGATGGTCAGCAGCCAGCTGCGCAGGTTCTTCGCCGAAGTCAGGCCGGGGTAGGCCGCGAACGCCTTCTCCCAGGCGCGCTGGGCCACGTCATCCCCGTCCACCGGCCCGGCCAGGGCGCGCGCCAGCCGCGCCACGTCCCGCCAGTGCGCGTCGACGAGCGCCTGGAACGGTGGCAGTTCGACCTTCTCCCGAGCCATCACGACAGTAGAACGCATCAGGTTCGGCCGATGTGAGGGTGCCCGGTCCGGATTCCGAGATTGTCTAGTTACTCAGTGGACATTGATGAGAAGATTGCTGACATGACGACGACCTTGCTCACCCGCCGTCGCGTCATCGATCTGCTGCGGACGGCGAGCGCCACCTGTCGGTGACACCTGCGCCGTATCGCGTTGCCCCGGCGGAATTCCGCCGTACGAGGCCTGTCTGACCACCGCCTCCCACACCCCGCCCGGCTGTGGTGCTTCCTGCTGCCCTGCGCCGGTCGTCCCTGCCCCCGTACCCGAGGGAGAGACATGTCAGTCCATGCGATCAACCCGTCCGATCGTCCGCCGTTGTCCGTCGTCCCGGACCGCCACGAGGAGCGGACCGTCGACGCCGACGTGTTCCGGTCCGTGTTCCGTCGCCACGCCGCCGGTGTCGTGGTGATCACCGCGGACGCCGGGCACGGTCCGGTCGGGTTCACCGCGACCTCACTGGTCTCGGTCAGCCTGCTGCCACCGCTGGTCTCGTTCGCGATCGCCACCAGTGCGTCCAGCTGGCCGACCGTCAGCATCGCGAACAGCCTGGTGATCAACTTCCTGTCCGCCGACCAGCAGGCCATCGCCGGGCGCTTCGCCACCAGTGGCATCGACCGGTTCGCCCAGCCGACCCGCTGGTCCCGCCTGAACACCGGTGAGCCGGCCCTCGACGAGGCGCCGAGCTACCTGCGCGCGCAGGTCGAGCACCGCTTCGCCGTGGGCGACCACTACCTGGTCGTCGCCCGCCTCGCCACCCATACCGAACGACGTGAGCACGACCCGTTGCTGTACCACGACGGCCGCTACGTCACCGCCACCTCTGACCCGAAAGCACACCATGTCTAGGACCAAGTACGCCGTTATCGCCGCAGCCCTCGCGACAGTCGCCCTGGTGGCGGGCTGCGGAGGTGCCGCGGACGCCGGCAGCGGCTCCGCCAAGCTCTCGCTCGACGCCGCCCTGCCGGCCACCGTCCCGGACGGCACCAAGATCGTCGTCGGCGACCCGGCCACCGAGGTGGCGCTGAAGCTGTCCGGCCAGATCGACAAGGTGTCGAAGTTCGTCCAGTTCGCCAACCTGAGCGGCGGTCCGCAGACCACCGAGGCGTTCCGGGCCCACGCACTCGACCTCGGCTCGGTCGCGGAGATCCCGCCGATCCACGCGACCTGGACCGGTCTGCACGTGAAGATCGTCGCGTCGAAGTTCCGCAAGGACCCGCTCGAGCACCCGATCTACAAGCTCGGTATCGCGCCCGGCGTGAGCGTGAAGACGCTGGGTGACCTGCGCGGCAAGAAGATCGCCTACAGCCCCGGTCAGGCGCAGGGCGCCCTCGTCCTCAAGGTGCTGCAGAAGGCCGGCCTGACCAAGGAGGACGTGAAGCTGGTCGAGCTGCCGAGCACCGGCGACGTGTACTCCAACGCGCTGGCCGCCAAGCAGGTCGACGTCGCTCCGATCGGCGGCGTACAGATCAAGCGCTACCTGGCCAAGTACGGCAAGGACGGGGCCGGCACGATCGACCACGGTCTGCGCGACGACGCCGGACACCTCTACGTGGTCACCGAGTCCCTGGAGGACCCGGGCAAGGCCGCCGCGATCCGCGCGTACGTCGCCGCGTGGGGTGTCGCGCAGAACTGGATCGACAAGCACCCCAAGGAGTGGATCCAGGGGTACTACGTGAAGGACCAGGGACTCACCGAGGCCGACGGTCAATGGCTGGTCGACAACGCCGGTCACCCGGACATCAGCGCGGACTGGAGTGACGCGATCCAGCGGCAGCAGCAGACCATCGAACTGCTCGCCAAGGAGACCGGCAACAAGGTGATCCAGGCCAAGGACCTGTACGACCTGCGCTTCCAGACGGTCGCGGCCGACGCGATCAAGGGAGCCACCAAATGAGTGCCACGACGCTGCCCGGCCTGCGGACCCGGGAGGCCACCGGGACCAAGGCCGTCCGGCGTCCCCGGCTCGGACTCGGGAAGCCGATCAGGTTCGGAGGTGCGATCGGACCCGTTCTGCTGCTGGTGATCTGGAGCATCGGATCGGCCACCGGCTGGATCGACCAGCGGGTGCTGTCCGCGCCGTGGACCGTGGTGACGACGGCCGGTGACCTGATTGCCGACGGCCGCCTGCAGTCGAACCTGTGGACCTCCACCCAGCGGGCCCTGCTCGGACTCGCGCTCGGCATCGTCCTGGGCGTCGTACTCGCGCTGCTGTCCGGCCTGTCCCGGCTTGGCGAGGCCATCCTGGACGGACCGATCCAGATCAAGCGAGCGATTCCGTCGCTGGCGCTGCTGCCGCTGCTGATCCTCTGGCTCGGCATCGGTGAGTCGATGAAGGTCGTCACCATCCTGCTCGGGGTGTTCGTGCCGATCTACATCCACACCCACAACGGCCTCCGCACGATCGACAGCCGGTACGTCGAACTCGCGCAGACCGTCGGCCTGTCCCGCCGGGACTTCATCCGCCGGGTGGTCCTGCCGGGCGCGCTGCCCGGATTCCTGCTGGGTTTGCGATTCGCAGTGACCGGCGCGTGGTTGTCGCTGGTCGTCGTCGAGCAGATCAACTCCACCAGCGGCATCGGCTACATGATGGAACTGGCCCGCACGTACGGGCAGACCGACATCATCATCGTCGGCCTGGTCCTGTACGGCGCCCTCGGCCTGCTGTCCGACGGAGCCGTCCGCCTGATCCAGAGGAGGGCCCTGACATGGCGCCGAACACTAGCGTCCTAACGGTGCTTTTGGCCGGGCCTTCGGCGCCGGCGTGGTCATGGGGCCTCGGCTCCCGGCCTTCCCTCGTCGCTCCAGTCGCTTCGCTCCCTCCACAACACAATACAGGCCGGGGTGGCCCCAGAGCGCGCGAAG
>NZ_JBEZYF010000025.1:0-113842 GCF_040638415.1 Kribbella sp. NPDC026596
GAGAGCATGAAGGGCCGCGCGTTCCAGCTGACCGGCTTCGTCACCCCGGCCAAGAACGGCACCTGGTACGTGACCCGCATCGGCCTGACCTGCTGCGTCGCCGACGGTACGGCGTTCATGGTCGAGGCTCGCGGCCAGACCGCGCCACCGAAGAACCAATGGGTCACGGTGACCGGCCAGTGGGCCGAGCCAACCAAACGCGTCGACGGTGACGTCGCCGCCCTCACAGTAGAGACGGTCAATCCCGTCACCGCCCCGGCCAATCCCTACGAATGAGGTGCCGCATGACAGCAGGCGTCACGTCCCGGCCGCCGCGCTGGGCGATGTCGTCTTCCATCATCAGGCCTCGGCAGTACCCGATGAGCGAACACAAGCCAGCGGCGATGATGGCGGCGCCGGCGCTCACGGTTTTCTGGTGGTCGTCACCAGGTGGCCGAAGGCGACGGAGCGGTCCGGGGAATGGAACAGGTCCTGGCAGGTGGTCAGCGTGATGATCGACGTTGTCGGCGTCGTGTGGGGCTTGCCAGGAACTGGCTCGAGGACCCAGTTGTCGGTGGGTTTGACGGTCAGGTTGCGCGCCGCAGCGTCGAGCTCGTAGGTGTAGATGGCGTCTGCGGTCTCGACGATGATCTGGTCGCCCTTGCGAAGGTCGAGAAGATTGCGGAACGGCGAGCCGTGGGTGACGCGGTGGCCGGCGAGCGCGAAGTTCCCCGGTTGACCCGGCAGTTGGGTCTGTGGGTAGTGCCCGAGGCCGCGGGTGAGGTCGTCGTTGCCGACTCCTTCCAGGACGGGTTTGTCCCAGTCGGCGCCGAACTTCGGGATCCGAAGGAGCGCCTTCGGCGTACCGGCCGACGGCGGTGTCTTCGCAGAGCTCTTCCACTGTTCGCGCAGCGTGTTCTCGGCCTCGTCCATCTTCTGGTTCGAGGTGATGGCGGTTCCGAAGTACTGCCAGCCGACCCAGCCGAGAAACCCGAGTCCCGCTACCAGTAGGACGACTCCAAGACCCCGCGCCACTCCACGAATGCCCATCTGTCTTCGCATGTTCCGCAGGCGGACCTGGAGCGTGGCACGGCCGCGCTCCAGGTCGCCGAAACCTCCTTCAATCAGGGCTGGACGGTGAAGGTGTAGGTCTTCTGGCCGGTGGTGATGGCGGTGCCGCCTGAGGTGGTGGCGGTGACTTCGAAGACGGCGGTGTAGGTGCCCGCTGCTTCGAAGGCCCAGTTGGCGTGGGCGTGGGTGTTGATGGCGATGGAGCGGGTGTCCGGCATGCCGTTGCCGCTGTCGAACCAGACGGATGGTGAGCCGAGGGCGTTGGTGGTGTAGACGCTCACGTCAGCCGGTCCGCTGACCGACACGAGCCTGACTGT
The DNA here is from genome assembly GCF_040638415.1 of Kribbella sp. NPDC026596. Classification (NCBI taxonomy): domain Bacteria; kingdom Bacillati; phylum Actinomycetota; class Actinomycetes; order Propionibacteriales; family Kribbellaceae; genus Kribbella; species Kribbella sp. NPDC026596. The sequence continues at coordinate 1,368 of NZ_JBEZYF010000025.1, forward strand.
GACGGTGTTCCCCGAGAGAGTGCCGCTGGGGACGCCTTCGGTGTTGAAGCCCGGCCAGACGATTCCGGTGGCCTGGGTTTGCGGCAGGATCCAGACTGGTGATCCGGGCGTACCGAGGAACGAGTACGCCGAGTTGGACGGGACCGTGGTCTTGCTGGCCGAGACCGCGTTGAGTACGACGTCACCCGGGTCCCGGTCCACCGCCGGCGTGACGGTACTGTCGCGGAGGTCCAGGGTCAGAGCGGATCCGGTCCAGTCGACGTCGATCGCGTCGACATGGCCCGAGGAGATGGTGGTGAGGGCGTGCGCCGGGGCGACCGTGAGGACTGCTGCGACGAAACCGGCGATCAGGCTGCCGGCGAGCCCGCGGGCCTTCACAGTCCCACCTTGAAGCAGTAGGTGGCGATGCTGGAGGTGACCTTCTTGCCGGTCGCGGCGAGTGTGCCGGAAACCCGCACCTTCAGCGTGTAGTACCCGGGTGCCTCGAACGCCCAGTTGGCGTGCAGGTGCCCGCCGGCGGTCGTGGTGATGGTGTCGGGCAGACCATCACCGCTGTCCGCGAGCACGGTCGGTGCACCGAACGCGTCGGTGGTGAAGATGCTGACGTCGGCCGGACCGCTGACTCCGACGAGGTCGACCTTCAGGGCGTCGCCGGTGAACATGCCCGGCGAGATCTCCTCGGCGCCGATGCCAGGCCACAGTAGCTCCGGGTCCTGGACCTGGGGGAGGACCCAGGCAGGGTTGCCCGCCGTACCGAGGAAGCGGTACGACGGATCGTCTGGTACGGCGATCTCCGACGACGGTTTGGCGACGAGTTGGACCTGGGACGGGGTGTACTCGACGCCGTGATCCTCGTCGTGGACGTGGACGTCGAACGCGCCGTCCTCGAAGGCGATGCCGACGACGTCGACGTGTCCTTGGTCCAGCACCACTCTGGGTGCCGCATCGGCCGGCATCGCGATGCCGGCGAGCGCGAGGACTGCCGCGGCGGGCAGTACCACGCGATATGGCTTGCGCATGGAGTTCCTTTCAGGGTTGGACGGGAACCACCCGAGCCGCCGCTGGGCTACGGCGGGAGAGCAGGCCGTGCCGGGGCGCGAACACCCAGCACGCGATGAACACCGCTGTCGCGGTGAGGACGATCAACCCGCCGGCGGCGAGGTTGAACGCATAGGACAAGTAGAGGCCGGTCAGTCCGGAGGCAGCTCCGATGAGCGGCGCGATCAGCATCATCACGCCTATCCGGTCGGTCAGCAGCCGGGCGCAGGCGGCCGGGGTGATCAGCAGGGCGAGGACGAGAATGTTGCCGACGGCCTGAATCGAGATGACGATCGCGACCGTGACCATCGCGTACAGGGCGAGGTCGAGCCAGAAGATCGGCAGCCCGACCGCCCGCGCGGTCTCGCGGTCGAGTCCGACGGTGACGAACTCCTTGTGGAGCGCGCCGGTGATGAGCAGCAGTACGACGCCCGCCACGGCGACAGTGATGACATCGGCGTTGCTGATTCCTAGGACCGATCCGAAGAGAAACGACTCAAGCGAGCCGCCGTACCCGGGCGCCGTACTCATGACCACGATGCCGAGACCGAAGGCGGCGGCGAAGAAGACACCGATGACGGTGTCCTCCTTGAGCCGGCGGTTCTGCGAGAACACCGCAACCGACAGCGCGGTGACCAGTCCGGCGATGATGCCGCCGAGGAGGAGGCTGGTCTTGAGGACGAACGCGATCGCGATCCCGGGGAAGACCGAGTGCGCGACCGCGTCGCCGATGAACGCCATCCCGCGCAGCGCGACGTGGCTGCCGATCACGCCGCAGACCACGCCGGACATGAGGACGACGAGGAACGCGCGCTGCATGAACACGTGCGTCCATGGCTCGGTGAAGAACTCGATCATCGGGTCACTCCTAGGCTGTGCAGCAGCTGCTCGGATCTCGCGACGCCGAACGCGCGCAACCAGACCGCCGGATCGCGCAATTCCTCGGGTGAACCGTCCGCGACGACGGTTCGGTTGAGCAGGCAGAGCCGATGGCAGGTTTCGGCCGCGGCCGGCAGGTCATGCGTGGTCATCAGGATTGCGGTCCCCTCCGCGGTCAGGTCCCGGAACAACCTGGTGAGGATCTCCTGGGTGGGTACGTCGAGCCCGGTGAACGGCTCGTCCAGTAGCAGCAGCCTCGGCCGGAGGGCAAGCGCTCGCGCTACCAGGACTCGTTGCCGCTGGCCACCTGACAGCTCGCCGATGGGCCGGGTCGCGAGGTCGGTCAGGGTAACGCGCTCGAGAGCCTCCTGTACGGCGTCTTGGTCGGCAGCGCCAGGTCGGCGCAGCCAGCCGATGCGATGGGTCCGGCCGGTCATCACCGCGGTCCGTACCCGCACGGGGTAGTCCCAGACGAACTCGTGGCGCTGTGGGACGTAGCCGATGGTGCCGCGGGCCTGCGCCGGGTTCCTGCCATCGATCCCGATGGCACCGGACCGGATCGGGATCAGGCCGAGCAGCGAGCGAATGAGCGTTGTTTTGCCAGCGCCGTTGGGTCCGATGAGGCCGACCTGCTCGGAGGCGGCGACCTGCAAGTTGACCGCATGGAGTACGTGGCGGCCGGAGAGTTCGACGGCGACATCCGTGACCTCGAGGGCGTTCATCGGCGTCTCCTGACGAGGGCGGTGACTGCGACCAGGACGACGAGCAGTCCGGCACCCGCGGCGATCAAGGGAAGCTGGCTGCGTGCCTCGGTCGCTGAAGTGTCGGCGGCCGGTGTCGATGTCGTTCCTGTCCGGGTGGGGGAGTTCGGAGTCTGGGTCGCCGGCGTCTGGCCGGTGTTCGTGCTGAATGCCGCATGGGCGTCTCCGTCGCCGGCGTAGATGCGCAGGGCGCGGCGGGCGGTGACTTGTTGCCCGTCGGTGAGCTTGGCGGTCATCGCGACGTCGAGCAGGTAGGTGCCTTGGGCATCGAAGGTCCAGTTGCCGTGAACATGGGTGTTGACGTCGATGCCGGTCCGCTGCGGGAACGGCTTGCGGCTGTCGAACACCGGCGACGGTTTCCCGAAGTCCGAGTTGAGGAACAAGGTGAACGCACCCGGACCATGCACGCCCTCGAGCGACCAGGTCACCTCTCGATCGACCCGCGTGGCGACCTCAGGGTCCTGGGTGTTCCAGCCCGGCCAGACGATGCCGTCCTGCTGGACCTGTGGGATCACCCAGACCTTCTGACCGGCCTTGCCGAGAAAGCCGTACGCCGGATCGTCGGGGACCGCGACCTGGGCCTTGCTGGTCGCTTGGAGTACGACGTTGTCCAGCGGCCGCCAGACGGCCGGGTCGGCGGTGTCGTCGCGGATCTGGATCGTCCAGGTACCGTCCACGAACCTAGGCCCGAGGTCGACGTGACCGTTGCTGATGACCACTTGTTCGCTGGGTGGCACGGCCACTGGGGCGAGCACGAGCAGCAGGGCGGCGAGCAGCTTCATCGGGTTTCTCCCAGGCATCGCTGCAGTTCCTCGGCGTTGTGGCGCAGCATCGCGACGTACGTGCGGGCGTGGTCGTCAAAGGAGTCGCCGTACAGCGAGCAGATCTGGACGCCCTGGTCGTGGGCGACCTGGATCAGGACCGAGGCGCGCTGCGCGAGGTTGGGCTCGGTGAAGACGGCCGGCACCTTGAGGTTGCGGATCGTGTCGGACAGTCTGCGGACCTGCTCGACGCTCGGCTCCTGGGCCGGGTTCGGTACGACGAACCCCGCGACCGTCATGCCGTACGCCGAGGCTAGGTAGCCGAAGGCGTCGTGCGTGGTGATCAGTTGGCGCCGGCTGGTGGGGATGGTGGCGATCTTCGTACGGACGTACTCGTCGAGGTCGTCCAGCTCGCGAAGGTAGGTCGCGGTGTTGGCTTCGTAGGTCTGTTTGCCGTCGGGGTCCGCTGTGATGAGCGTGTCGCGCATGAGTTGGACGTAGGCCTTGGCGTTGGCGACGTCTTCCCACAGGTGCGGGTCGATCTCACCGTGGACGTGCTTGCCGAGGACGGCCTGCGGGAGCTGATGGATCTGCGTTCCCGGCGCGCCGAGGAACGCGAAGCGCGGGTCGTCGGGGATCGGGACGAGGGCTTTGTTGGGTACGTCGATGACGACTCGGGTGGCCGGTACTTGGCTTTGCGCGGCGCCGACGTTCTTCGCGTCGGAGTAGGCGTAGACCTCGCCGGTGTCGAGGTCAACGGTCAGGTCCGTGTGGCCGTCGGAGAGTACGGCCGCCGTACCTCCGTCGGCGGCTTTGACCGTGTGCGGTTCGACGCCGACGGCGAAGGTGAACCTGCCCTCGCCGAGCGGCTTGCCGTCGAGGCTGCCCTTCAGCGTGAGGTGGTAGATCCCCGGCTTGGTGAAGGCCCAGTTCAGGTGCGTGTGCGCGGCCGGCGGGAGCGTCGTACGGTCGTTCTGGTCGAGGCCGTCGGTGGAGTCGAAGTACTTGGCGGGTTGGCCCAGGGACTCGGTCAGGTAGGTGATCAGCCGGCCGGGTCCATCGAGCTTGGTGGCGGCGAGCTCGATCGACGAGGTGCGGGTCGCGCCGCGCTCCTTGCCGGTGCCGCGGACCCTGAGCCCGAGCCACAGGACGTCGAGGCCGATGTTCTCCACCAGCGGGATCACGTGCGCGCCGTACGACTCTGCTGCTTCGGCGAGGGAGACGTTCGGCGCGTCCTTGCCGGCGTTGGCGTCGATGGTCTTGATCAGCGCCTGCGGCTCGAGCAGCAAGTGGTTCGTGAACGTCACGTCGGCCTTGGCGACGCGTTTTGCGTCGGCCGGTGTGGGCTCGTACGAATGCGGATCGCCACCTGCCGGTACGAGTGAGGCTGCGTTGACGCGGTCTCCGCCGACGTGCTGCACGAGGTCGGCCAGGATCTCGGTCGTGGTGACGACATTCAGCCGCCCGGCGGTGTGCGCGGTGTTGCCAGAGCACCCTGCGAGGACAAGCGCCGCGGCGCAGAGGACGGCGACCAGCCGGCACTTCATCGGGCACCTCGCCTGGTTGCCGCTACCAGTACGACGCCGAGGACGAGCACAACGGCCGCGGCCACGATCCATCCCAAGCCGATCGAGCCACCGGTGATCGCCAGCTTGCAGCCGGAGACCGACTGCGCGCTGTCCGACACCGAAGGGCTGCTTGCCGCCGCGGGTCCCGACGCGTCGGCGCTGATCGAACGCGCGCCGCCCGAACTGCCGACGCTGAACGTGAGCGTCGCGGTGTCCGTGGACTTCTTGCCATTGGCCAGGGTCCCGGTGTGGGTAAAGGTGGCGTGGTAGGTACCCGGCTTCGTGAAGGCCCAGTTGCCGTGGGCATGCGTACCCAAGGGGACGCGGTATATGTCGGGCAGGCCGTCGGCGGAATTGAAAATGACCTTGGGCTGACCGAATGAGTCGAACTCGAACACCGCCAGCGCGCCGGGACCGGTCAGCTTGTCGAGCCGCCAGTCGACGCCGCCGTGCACCTGGGCCGCGGTCAGCTCCTCAGTGTTCCAGCCGAGCCAGACCACGCCAGACTTCTGCGTCTGTGGGATCTGCCAGATCGGCGTACCTGCCGCACCGAGGAACGCGAAGGCTCCGCCCGGTGCTGTGGTGGCGGCTGCTGAGGTGAGGCGCACGGTGACGGACGCGGGATCACGCCAGACCGGGGTGCCGGCGTGGGTGCCGTCCTTCAGTCGTGAGGTCAGCGATCCGCCTTCCAGTCGTACGGCGTAGTCCGCGTGGCCGCTGGTCAGCGTGGTACCCGCGGTCGGCGCTGGGGTGCTGCTCGTCGTGGCAGTGGTCGTGGATGTAGCGGGGGTGGTGCTCGGTGAAGGCGTCGTGATGCACGGCCGAAGGGTGGACGTGGCCGCCGGAGTGTGGGAGCTCGCTGCGGTGGTGCGCGCGTCGCTCGGCCCTGTGGTCGGCTGCTGCCGGCTGGGCCTCGAGATCGGAGCTGGGCTGGTTGCCGGTGGGTCGGTCGGTGCTGAGGTCGGTTGAGTCGTCGGTGCCGGGCCACCGTGGCAGAGGGAGCTCAGGTCGTTGCCGACGACAACCGACAGGGTCGCGGTGTCGCTCAGTTTCTGGCCGGACTTCGTGGTCGCGGAGTGGGTGAACGTCAGTTTGTACAGGCCAAGCTTGGTGAAGGCCCAGTTGCCGTGGGCATGCGTCGGTCCGGCCAGCGAGATCGACTGCGGCAACCTGGTCCCGCTGTCGAACGAGATCAGCGGCTGACCGAACTGGTCGAACTGGTAGACAGCGGCCTTGCCCGGGCCAGAGACCTTGTCCAGCGACCAACGGACCGGTCCGTTCAGGGTGGTGTAGTCGACGGACTCGGTGTTCCAGCCGGACCAGAGCAGGTCGGCCGCTTGGGTCTGTGGGATCTGCCAGACGGTCGCTCCGGCCGGTCCGAGGAAGCGGTACGCCGCCGACGCCGGCACCACCTCGTCCGCGGACGGTTTCACCTGGAACGCGACGGTTCCGGGATCCCGCCAGACCGTCGCACCGCGCGTGCCGTCCTTGACCTGGAACCGCAGCCTGCTCCCGACTGTTCGGGCCGCGACGTCGACGTGACCGACGGACAGCACTGCGGTGACGCACGCAGGCGGCGTCGTGCTTGGCGTTACCGACGGCGAGGTTGATGGCGGCGTGGTGGGCGGCGTGGTGGGCGGCGAGGTCGGCGGCGGTGTGGTTGGTGGGAGCGTCGTCGGGGGACTGGTCGGCGGGGTCGTGGGTGGCGGCGAGGTCGGCGGCTCGTACAGTCCGACCACGAAGGTGTAGACCACCGGCCCTGAGGTGACCGCAGTCCCAGTCACCGTGGTGGCCGAGGCCTGGAACGTCAGCCTGTACGTGCCCAGCGCGCTGAACGACCAGTTCGCGTGCACATGCCGCCCGACCGGCTGATCGACCGTCTTGTAGGCCGGATCGACCGAGCTGAACAATCGCGGCACCACGCCGGTGAACTCGTCGTAGTTGAAGAACACCTCGACCGCACCGGGTCCCTCGGCGTCGACCAGTGTCAGATCAACGACGTCATCGCGCAGTGCCCCGGCCGGGATCGTCTCGGTGTCCCAGCCGGGCCAGATCAGCTCAGGATCCTGCGACTCCGGTGCGATCCACACCGGGTCGCCCGGCTTGCCGAGGAAGGCGAAGGCCGGCACATCCGGCAACTCGACCCGCGCCGACCCGCGATCCTCCAGGTTGAACACCAGCCCGGCCGGATCCGCGTCCCGGTAGTCGCCCGTCCCGATCCGGGTGGCGAGCTTCAGCGACGTCCCGTCGTACGTCGAGTGCAGCACGTCGGTGTGCACCGCGCGGAGCACCTCGGGTGTCGCCGCACCGGCGGACCAGGGGATCAACAGCGGCAGGCAGCCCAGGAGCAGGCAGACGAGGGAGGGCAGGAAGCGCGTTCTGACGTGAGTGGCGGTCACGAGGCGGCACTCTAACTGAAGCGACAATCATTTTCATTAGCCTGTTCCGGTCCGCGCCGAAACCACGCGGGAAAGTCAGTGTCGGCAGGCTTGTGTTCGTCGGTCCTGGCGGAGCAAGGTGAGAATTGGGTGAGGCGGAAGGAGTTCTCATGACCACGCACGCCGAAGAGCTCGATCACGAGCACCTGCCGGACGATGGGTGCGAGACGGTACTTCATGGCGACCATGTGGATCACGTCCACGACGGTGAGCGGCATCCGGAGACCAATGTGCACGCGGATCATGGTGATCCGCACGCCGACGGGGACGGATGCGAGACGGTTGAGCACGACGGTCACGTCGACCATCTGCATGACGGTCATCGGCACTACCAGCACGGTGAGCACGTGCACGAACACTGATCCTCGCTCGGACGCGACTTGATGGACATGGAAACCATGTTCATCTAAGATTCTGCGCGAACGTGCCTTCGAATTGGAGGAGCGGTGCGCGACGCGGCGACAGGCGGTGTGGCGCGGCTGACCGCCGCCGACATCGGCCTGCGCCGGACGCGTCAGCGTGAAGCGATACTGGGAACGCTTGGCGATTGCAGGGATTTCGCCTCCGCGCGTGACCTGCACACGTTGCTGAGCGCCGCGGGCGCTTCCATCGGCCTGACCACGGTGTACCGGGCCCTGCATGATCTCGAGCGTGCTGAGCTCGTCGACGTCGTGCGAGACGAATCGGGTGGGCGGTATTACCGGCAACGCTCGGCCACCGGGCACCGCCACTACCTGATCTGCCGCTGTTGCGGCCTGAGCCGGCCGGTGGACACTGATGTCGTCGAGCGCTGGGCGGAACGCCTCGCTGCCGACTCCGGTTTCGCCCACATCGAACACACCCTGGAACTGGCCGGCGTTTGCGCCGACTGCCTGCCGGCTGTCACCGATGGGGCATCCCCGTGCCGTCAGGCATCCCACAACCCCGGCGACAGCCCCACCTGCCGCGATTGAGGAGCCGCTGCATGACTGCCGGCCACTACTTTCAGGCCACGCGGCGCGATGGAGGCCGCCGGGCAACACCTGCGAACAGCCCTCGCGCGAGTCACCGGTGCGACGCCACCGGAGCGGCGGTCCACCCATCTCATCGACCGCATCAACGCCTCCGGTGCCTTCGGGGAATGGCTGACCGCTCGTGGCCTCGTGGACGTGACCGTCAGTACTCATGAGTTCCGGCTCAGCATGACGCCTGAGATCTCCTGGCTGGTCGTCACCGGCTCCGGCTACGTGGCCGCACTGTCGGGCTTGGACGAGCAGCAGACTCGCGAAGTCCGCGACGCGTACCTGGAATCCCTGGACCAGGCCGGCGTCAACGAACTCGATGCCACCACGCTCATTGGCGTCGGAACGCGGTCTCGGTGAGGAGTCCCACCGTTACTGCACGTGGCGATTCTCGCTGGGTGGGCAACAGGGCTGGCGCACAGGGCCCGGGGTAGATAATGATAACCGTTATCATTTTCTTCACTTAAAGATTGGTCTTGTCGTGAATCGCAGACTGTTCGCCCTGCCCGCTGCCGTCGCTGTCGTCACCGTGGGGCTGGCCGCATGCTCGTCGGGCGTAGACTCCGCCGGTGCGTCCGCATCGTCGTCGGCCGCGCCCGCCGGCGGCGCCGAGATCAAGGTGGTCGCGTCGACCAACGTGTGGGGTGATCTGGCCGCCAGCATCGGCGGGGACAAGGTCCAGGTGACCTCGATCATCACCAGCCCGGACGCCGATCCGCACGAGTACGAGGCCAACACCCGCAACCAGCTGTCGCTGGCCGAGGCCAGCGTGGTGATCGAGAACGGCGGCGGGTACGACGACTTCATCGACCGGATGCTGAAGAGCTCCAAGAACTCCTCGGCGACCGTGCTGAACGCGGTCACGATCTCGGGCAAGCAGGCCACAGGTGGCGAGGAGCTCAACGAGCACGTCTGGTACGACTTCCCAACGGTCGAGAAGGTCGTCGACCAGCTCGCGAAGGCCTACTCCGAGGCCGATCCTGCAGCGGCGTCGACGTTCCAGCAGAACGCCGCCGCCCTCAAGCAGAAGATCGACGGACTGGAGCAGCAGGAAGCAACGCTCAAGCAGAAGTACGACGGTCAGCCGGTCGCCATCACCGAGCCGGTGCCGGTCTACCTGCTCGACGCGATCGGTCTGCAGAACAAGACACCTGACGAGTTCAGCGAGGCCATCGAGGAAGACAGCGACGTACCGGCCAAGGTCTTGAACGAGACGCTGCAGCTCTACAGCGAGCACCAGGTCAAGGTCCTTGCGTACAACTCTCAGACCACGGGTCCGGAGACCGAGAAGATTCTGAACGCCGCCAAGCAGAACAACATCCCGGCGGTGCCGGTGACCGAGACGCTCCCGGCTGGCAAGGACTACGTCGGTTGGATGTCGGCGAACCTGGACGCGCTCGGCACCGCGCTCGGCCGGCAGTCGTGATGGACACTCACCATCGCTCGGACCAGATTGTTCTGAGACTGGATCGGGCCGCGCTGGGCTTCGGATCCCGGATGCTCTGGCAGGACCTCGATCTCGAGGTGCGCAGCGGAGAGCTGATCGCCGTACTCGGAGCCAACGGGTCCGGCAAATCGAGCCTGCTGAAGGTCCTACTCGGCCAGCTGCGGTTGTGGTCCGGAGCCGCGACGTTCCTCGGCACGCCGGTACGTCGCGGCGACCGGCGGATCGGCTACATCCCGCAACAACGGCTGGCCGAAGACGGCTTACCGCTGCGCGGCCGGGATCTCGTCGCGCTCGGCGTCGACGGGCACCGGTGGGGCATCCCCATGCCGTCCCGCCGGCGCCGGCAGCGCGTCAACCAACTGTTGTCGTCGGTCGGAGCCGAGGCGTACGCCGACACGCCGCTGTCCTCGCTGTCCGGTGGCGAACAGCAGCGGCTGCGAATCGCTCAGGCGCTCGCGGCCGACCCGCGGCTCCTTCTCTGTGACGAACCACTGTTGTCGCTGGACCTGCCGCACCAGCGCCTGGTCAGCGACCTGGTCGACTATGCGCGACGGCGGCTCGATCTCGGCGTCCTGTTCGTCACCCACGACATCAACCCGATCCTCGACAAGGTCGATCAGGTTCTCTACATCGCCAACCACAGGTTCCGGATCGGGAAGCCGGACGAGGTGATGACCACTGAGGTGCTGAGCGACCTCTTCGACGCCCCGGTCGAGGTGATCCGGCACCACGGGCGGATCCTCGTGGCCGGCGTACCGGATCACGATCCGTACCACCATCCGGAGGAGGCCGCGCTCCGATGATCAGCCTGGACAGCCCCGGCACGGTCTGGTCGGAGATCTTCAACTTCTCCGGGTACGCGCAACTCCTGCCGCTGCTGAAGAACTCGATCATCGCCTGTGTCGTGCTCGGGATCATGGGCGGCCTGATCGGCGTGTTCGTGATGATGCGCGACATGGCGTTCGCCGTACACGGCGTCAGCGAACTCTCCTTCGCCGGCGCAGCGGCCAGCCTGCTGTTCGGCGCCAGCGTGGTCACCGGGGCATTGGCCGGATCGTTGACTGCCGCGCTGCTCATCGGCGTGCTCGGCGCCCGGGCCCGCGACCGCAATTCGGTGACCGCTGTGCTGATGCCGTTCGGCCTCGGCCTCGGCATCTTGTGTCTCGGTCTCTACCACGGCCGGGCCGCCAACAAGTTCGGTCTGCTGACCGGTCAGATCGTGGCGATCGACGATCCGCAGATCAAGTCCCTGATCGTCATCTCGGCCGCGGTCGCGGCCGGGCTGATCCTGGTGTGGAGGCCCTTGCTGTTCGCCAGTACGGACGCGGATGTTGCTGCTGCACGTGGTGTTCCGGTGAGCGCGATGTCGATCGTCTTCATGGTCCTGCTCGGTCTGGCGGTGGCTGTCTCGGTGCAGATTGTGGGCGCGCTCCTGGTGCTCTCGCTCCTGGTCACACCAGCGGCGGCGGCGCTCCGGGTCTCAGCTTCACCGGTCAAGGTGCCACTGCTGAGCACCGTGTTCGCGCTCGCGGCCTCGGTCGGCGGTGTCCTGCTGGCGGCCGGCAGTTCGGTTCCGATCAGCCCGTACATCACCAGCATCTCGTTCGCCATCTACCTGATCTGCCGTCTGATCTCGGCACGACGTTCGACGTACCGACTTACCCGTTCGCTTCGCGCTACCTGACTCGGAGGATTTCATGGCTGTCCCGAAGAGGCACATGTCTCGCAGTAACACCCGGCACCGCCGGTCGAACTGGAAGGCAGCGCCACAACCGCTGGTACCGGTCGTCGTTAACGGCGAGCGCCATCTCGTGCCACGCCGGCTGGTTGCCGCCGTCCAACGCGGGCTGGTCGATCCACGCACGGGCCGGCCCGCGTGACCACAGGCTCGGCATCGCATCGCCCCGTCACCATACGGACCATCGACTCGGTGCAATTGTTGCCCGACGCACCTGAATCCGCACTCCTGGACCTCGTCGAGCGCATCCAGCAGGAACCGCCGTACTCGTACAAACCCGGCGAGATCAGGCCGGCCGCCGACTGGTTCCCACCCCTGGTAGAGAAGTCACACGTGGCCCTTGTGGCGACGGCCGGCAGCAGACCGGTCGGCTATTGCGTGAGTCTCCCGGTCGTGACCTACGGGAAGCTGAACGACCTGCTCTCGCAGCTGGCCATCGAGCCCGAAACCACCGAGTACCTGGCCGAGTTGGCAGTGGACAGCTCGGTCAGGCGCCAGGGAATCGCATCAGCGGTGTTGGACCGGATGCGTGAGCTCCTCCCCCCGACGACAACCACCGTGCTGCTACGGACGCTGACCGAGAACACCACCGCTATCGCGTTCTATCAACGACACGGATACCAAGTTGTCGATGGCGTACAGCAGGTCTGGAACGGTCGCCAGCGCCTCTTCCTGACTCGCCGAAACCGTTCGTAGGTCGCGTCCGCAGCGATCGACCGACGAGCTCTCCATGACTCCGACAGCCCCAATCCAGGGCACGCGCCAGCTCCGTCACAGCTCCGTCAGATACTGACAAACTGTGGTCATCGCTGATCATCGATGACAGACAAAACCGCACCCATGTGGGCCGGGTGTGTCAAGGACACACGGGGTTTTGACCCCGGTGGTACGAGTTGTCGCCGGGGTGGGGCCTGACTGTTCTTCTGTGGCGTCCTCGATAGCTGGCCGGTTGGTGCCGTCGTGTGGGAAGGTGTCAGGCTGGAGCGCCCGCGAGCGGAGCCGAGGACGAAAGAGCTTGAGCCGCACTACCGGTGCTGTGGCGGGTGGGACGGGGGTGGTGGCGGGGGCGGGATCGTGGCGATGCCGGGCGCGGTCTCGGGCCAGACCAGCAGGACGGGGCAGGGGGCATGGTCGACGATGAACCGGCTCGCGGGGCCGAGGCTGCGGGGGCCGAGGTGGGTGCGGTCGCCGTCGCGGGCGAGGATGAGCAGTTCGGCGCCTTCGGCGGCGGTGACGACTTCCCGCTCGACACGGCCGGTGCGCTCCTGCCGGGTGCACGGGCGGCCGAGGCGCTGTGCGGCGGTGGTGAGGAGTTGGTCGGCGGAGGCAGCGGCCAGGTGCGCCAGTTGTGTGCCGGGGTCGCGTTCGGGGTGGCCGCGGCCGAGCAGGCCGGCGAACGCGCCGTGCGCCGCGCCCGGGACGTCGGCCGGGGTGACGTGGAGCAGCACGATGCCGGCGCCGGGGTGGGCATGGGTGCGGGCGGCGTCCACGCAGGCGGGCCAGGTGCCCTCGACGATCCAGACCACCACGGTCATGGGTCAGCCTCCTCCGATCGCGGTCAACGAGACCCACAGTGCCAGTACCGCGGCACCCAGACTCGCCGGCACGGCATACAGGCCGAGCCGGGTGAATTCTCTCAGCTCCACCTCGGTGTCGTGGGCATGCACGATGCGCCGCCACAGCAGGGTGGCCAGGGAGCCTGCGTAGGTGAGATTCGGGCCGATGTTCACCCCGAGGAGCATCGCGAGGACGGCGCCGGGCCCGGACGGGACGGTCAGCGGCAGCAGCACCAGCACCGCCGGCAGGTTGTTGATCACGTTGGCCAGCACGGCGGCCAGCGCGGCCAGGCCCAGCAGCGCGGCCAGGCCGGTGCCGTCGGGGATCAGGTGGCCCAGGGCCGTGTCGAGGCCGTTGTCGACGACGGCGCGGACCACGATGCCCAGGGCCAGGACGAAGGCGAGGAACGGCACCGCGCCGGCGCGCAGGATGGCAGCCGGAGTGGTGCGATGCTGGACCAGGGTGCGGACCGCGAGGACGGCGGCGCCCGCGAACGCCGCCCAGGCGGGGTTGATTCCGAGCGCGGAGGTGACCACGAAGCCGGCCAGCGTGCACGCCACCGTGGCCAGGGCAAACACCGGCACCTCGCGCGGTGGGGCGGTGGCCGGGGCGGTGGCGCCGGCGTCCAGGTCGGTGGCGAAGAACCGGCGGAACACGACGTATTCGGCGGTGATGGCCACCAGCCAGGGCACGGCCATCAAGGCAGCGAACCGGGTGAAGCTCAGCCCGGTGGCCGCGAACGCCAGCAGGTTGGTCAGGTTGGAGACCGGCAGCAGCAGCGACGCCGTGTTCGACAGGTGCGTGCAGGCGTACACGTGCGGCCTGGACCGGGCCCCCAGCCGGGCGGCGGTGGCGAACACCACCGGGGTCAGCAACACGACGGTGGCGTCCAGGCTCAGCACGGCGGTGATCACCGACGCGGTGACAAACACCTGCACCAGGAGGCGACGGGGCCGTCCCGCCGCGGTGCGGGCCATCCAGGCGCCGCACGCGTGGAACAGCCCCTCGTCGTCGCACAGCTGGGCCAGGACCAGTACGGCCGCGAGGAACCCGATCACCGGCCCCAACCGCGCGGCCTCGTCAGCCACGTGGGCTGGCGAGATCGCCCCGGTCGCGATGACGACACCCGCGGCCGGGACGGCCACGACCGCCTCTGGCCAGCCGAACGGGCGGATGACCGCGCACGCCAGCACCATCACAAGAAGAACGGCGGAGAGAGCCTCCGCCAGCGCAGTACTCACCGGCCTATCATCTCGGGCGGGGCGATTCGGCGACTGGCGGACGGCCAAGGACTCCCCGGGCTCTCCGGCCAGCGCGTCACGGATCTGTGCCGGGCTGTAGGAGGTAGTCACCGCGTTCCGCACCCACCGGCTGGACCTGCTGCTGACGACCCCGTCGGACACTCAGGGAGGTCGCGCGGCATGGGCTCGCCGCGCTGCTGAGCTGCTGCGGCGATGAACGACTACCAGTCTCTGCCGGTGCGGCGGGTCCACTGCAGGGAGGCCGCGATGTCCAGCCCAACAGAGTGGCCAGGACCGACGCGGGCAGGTCTGCCGCTAGCGCGATCAGTGCGGCGTTGCGGGATGCCGGCGCCGAGATGCCGTGACGGCGAAGTGGAAGGCGACTACGGGGGCGCTGACGTGACCCTTGACGCTGCGGCCGGGAGACAGCCAGCGGCCGGGGCTGGCTGGCGCGATCAAGGCGACGGCGCTGGGGACTCGTGGTGGCGCGGGGAGCTGGTCGAGCAGCCGAAGGAGTGCCGGGCGGGGTCGAGATGACCGGGGCGTCGATGCTGATGCAGAGTCCTTCGGGAGCGAATTTGTCGGTGGTCAGCTCGACGATGCGATTGAGAGGAAGTCCGTCGAGCAGGAGCAGTGCCCCGGCGGCGCGCACGTCGAGTGGCAAGTGTTCGTCATGCCGGCAGCGGTCCAGCAGGCTCGATCGGTCGGCGTCGCCGAGCATCATCTCGGGGTCGTGGCTGACGCGCTCTGGCAGTCGTAGTTCATGGGGTGTTATCCGGCGGCGTCGTGCCCAGCGCAGGAAGTCCGCGATGTGCATCCACAGCGGATACGCCTCGATCCAGCGCTCGAGGTCTGGTTGCGTCAGCTCTCCAAAGCTCATGGCTTGCTGATCGAGCCAGCTGAGCAGGTCCGGCGCAGTGACCACGCGGCGGTGCGCCGGCACGCAGCTGGCTACCGGTGAATCGTCCGGTCCGCTCATGCTGGCGTGCCGCAGGACCCGCCAGTTGCCGTAGACGAGCAGGAGCGGTCGGCCGCGCGGTAGGGCAGGAGGCGGTGGGCCAGGAGCCCGGACAGTATGGAGAAGGCCAGGGCGCCGTGGGCGCCGAAGATCGTGAACTGGTTGCCGACACTGATCCCCGCCGAGGGGGGTAGGACCTAGAGAATGGGGCTGGTGACTTGCGGTTGCTCGGCTGGCTCAGCGGCCCGCGGATCGAGCCAGGATGCGAGTACGGAGCCGGTGAAGTTGCGGCATCAGCCCATAAATGACGATCGGCACCGCGATGGTGGCGAGCACGAAGGTGCGTAGGACGGGCGTGAGCGTGCTCAGCCAGTCAGCGAGCGTGAGGTTGAGGATGGTGAGGGTCGGGAAGACGGCCAGCCAGATCATGAGCGCCAGCTGGTGCTTGGTTGGTGGGCCGGCCACGACCTGGCTCGGCTTGGGACTGGGGTGGTGGTTTGGGTTGGTCATGTCACTCCTTGGCGTGTGATGGAGAGGGTGCGGCGGCGTGGTGATGCGCTTCGGGCCGCGGAGTGTCTGTCCAGGGGTCAGGGCACGAGGCCTTGGTCGAGGTCGCGGACGGCGTTGCGTACGTCGTCGTCGACCAGGTCGGCGTTGAGCGCGATGGCGGCCGCGGAGCCGGCGCCGGCGGCGGTGATGACCTGGGCGCGCGGGTCCACGAGATTGCCCGCTGCCCAGACCCCGGGGACGCTGGTGCGGCCGGTGTTGTCGATCGCGGCCCAGCCGTCGTCGTCGATGGCGCAACCGAGGCTGCGGAGGAGATGGTTGTTCGGGACGAACCGGGGAGGGACGAAGAGCGCGTCCCGGGGTACCACGCAGCCGTCGTCCATCTGCACGCCGCGCAGGCGGTCGTCGTCGATGACCAGTTGCACGATGGTGCCCTCGACGACACCGATTGCGCGGGCCGATAGTTCGGCTCGTTCGGTCGCGGTGAGCGTGTTGGGCGGGGTGAAGTAGACCAGGTCGTGGGTCCATTGGCGCACGATCTGTGCGTATCGGACCGCGCCCGGGCCGCCGCCGATCACGCCGAGCCGGCGGTCGCGGACCTCGTAGCCATGACAGTACGGGCAGTGCAGGACGTCGCGTGCCCATCGGTCGCGCAGTCCTGGGACGTCCGGCAACTCGTCACGTAGGCCGGTCGTCACCAGGATCCGCCGGGTCGAGATTCGTTGCCCGTCGGCGAGGATGACCCAGAACCCATTGTGGCCGTCGGACCTCAGCTCGGTCGTGGTGCTTTTGAGGACGTGACCGCCGTAGCTCCTGACTTCGTCCCGCCCCAGCTCCAGCAGCTCGCTGGGTGGGAGGCCGTCGCGAGACAGGTAGCCGTGCATGTGGGCGGCCGGGGCGTTGCGCGGCGTGCCGGCGTCGACCACGAGAACCTTGCGGCGGGCCCGGGACAGGACCAGTGCTGCGGACAGTCCGGCGGCGCCGCCGCCGATGACCACTACGTCGTACTGACTCATGTCCACCAGGCTGACGCGTCGCCGACCGGTCACGAAGCAACGTTGCTGTTTCTGGGAATACGCGGTGGGATGAGGCTCGTGGACGACACCTCAGCGGCGATCGCCGCCGTGCTCGAACAGGTGGGGCCGCGGCTGAAGCGGCTTCGCACCCAGCGCCGCATCACCCTGACCGGGCTGGCGACCGCGACCGGCATCTCGAAGAGCACGCTCTCGCGCCTCGAGACCGGCCAGCGGCGACCAACCTTGGAACTGCTTCTCGCGCTGTCGCAGGCCTACCGGGTGCCGCTGGACGACCTCGTCGGCGCGCCCGAGGTGGGCGACCCACGCATTCGCCTCAAACCCGGCCGCGTCAAGGGCAGGACGGTCATCCCGCTGAC
Organism: Kribbella sp. NPDC026596; assembly: GCF_040638415.1. Lineage (NCBI taxonomy): Bacteria > Bacillati > Actinomycetota > Actinomycetes > Propionibacteriales > Kribbellaceae > Kribbella > Kribbella sp. NPDC026596. The sequence goes on from NZ_JBEZYF010000025.1 coordinate 18,655, forward strand.
CCGACAGCCCGACGGCATGCAGGTGTGGAAGATCGTCATCCCGACCAGCAAGGTGAACCCAGAGCCGCGGGCCCACGACGGACACGAGTGGATCTACGTCCTATCCGGACACATGCGACTCGTCCTCGGCGAGCGGGACTGGGTCCTCGGGCCAGGCGAGGTCGCCGAGTTCGACACCCACGTGCCGCACTGGTTCGGCAGCACCGGGCAGGAGCCGGCAGAGATCCTCAGCATCTTCGCAAGACCCGGCGAACGAATGAACATCCGAACGCCACCCACCCCTCAGTCCTAGGTCACAGTTCGCGACCCTAGAAGAGCAGGGCGACTCCGACTGCGATCAGCCACACCGACCAGGCAACATAGGCGATGGGAGTCAACGCCGCGGCCAGCTTCCAGCCGTCGGGCTCGAAGCCGCCGACGAACTCCAGCGAACACACCGCCAGGAGGCCGCCCACGACGATCCCGGCAGCGCCGAGCCACCACGGTGTGTTCGTGGCCTGAATCAGAGCGACACCGGACACGACGCTCCAGCCACCCGTGAACAGGTAGCCGAGGTGCTCGCCGACAGCGACTCCGAGATAACGGTTGAACGACTGAAACACGACGTCGATGGCTTCGCGACGCGCCGGGCCGGCGTCCGCATCGACCCGCGCGAGATAGGGGACCAGGAACGGCCACCGGACCAGTCCCAGGAACTGCACCACCCCGGCGAGCACGCCGATCGTCGCAGCGACCGCGACCACGCTCCGGCCGGCGCCGACGAGAGCGACCGCGAGCAGGACGGCCACCGGGGCAAGCAGCACCGCGGTCAGCGCGAAGGCCCACCACAGCAGCAGGAGACGAGCACCCCCCGCGCGGAAACGGGCGAGCACCTCCGAGGTGGGGCGTCGCAGGATGTCCGGGTAGTCGAAACTTCGCGCGAGCAGGAAGAAACAAAGGTTGAACGCGAGCGGCAGGACGACGAGCAGAGCACCCGCAGCCCGCTCCGTACTCACTGGGCGGCCGCGCCCGTCGCTCGCGGTGCCTCGGATGATCTGCTGAGCAACACCGCAAGGAGCAGCCAGGTCAGCAGTCCGAAGACGAGCGCTCCGCTCGCGCCGAAATTCGGCCACCGCTCGTCGATATTCCTCGAGATCACGTATGAGGACACGAACCAACCAAGCGCCCAGCCAGGAGGATTCGCAACCGCCCATAAGAGCGCGGTGGAGATCTGGTGCCCTGCCAGCACCAGCGCAATCGCCTGCAGGACGCCCACACCGAGCCCGGTCACAGCACCCATGAGTGCCAGATCGTCCCGACCTACTCCGTAATCAACCAGCGCCGCCCCTGCCGTAAGACCCACAGCCATGCCCGCGCTTGTCGCCGGGATCCAAAGCCACGAAGCCCACTGCCGTAGCGCGAACCATTCAGCCGCTCCGAAGATCGCGCCCGCGATAAGCCCGGCCACCAGCGCCGCGCCTACCGAATCGACACCATCCACGGCCAGGTCTGCGATCAACCCACCAATCGGAAACCCGACGAGGATCGCGACCGGCCAGCCCCACAACCGACCTGCCATACCCTTGGCCGAGCCTGCCTGCGAATCCATGCTGCGCCCCTCACTCCAGAGCACCGAGTCTCGTACGTTCAGAGAACGGTTACAACAGCCCGCACTCACCGTCCACGACACCTGTCGCATACTGCTGCCGAGCGCCGGACCGCCACCTGGCCTGGCACGATGCGCCCGGGGTGAGCCACTGCAGGCTACGAAACCGCGCCGTTAGCGACAGGTCCGCCGTCTGGCCAGGCCGGCGTCGTCGACGGCTTGAACCCCTTGACGATCAGGTAAATGCCGAACGACAACTCCCAGATGAACTCCGGAATCGTCGCGACGCCCTGCAGCGTGGACCCGCGCTCGGTGATGTCGAACATGACCGCAATTCCCGACGCTGCGACCAGCGGACCTCCGATGAGCCCCAGCATAGCCATGCCTCGTGGCACCAGACCGGACTGATCCCGGATGCACCGATGGTGATTGGTTGGCTGGTTGAGATTGAGGACGCGGGTGCCCTCTGACCTGGGACGATGGTCTTGCTGAGGGACCGTCGTGACCGAGTCTGGAGTGCACCCGCGAGATGCAATCTTCTCATGCCGCTGGAGCGGTCGATGTCGCGTTTGATGATCCGAATCTGATCGCGGATGCGGGGCTGGTCCCGGTGCTGGCGCTGGCTGAGCGGGTCGGCGTGGCAGGGCTGGTTGGTGACCGGGTGAAGATCGTTGGTGCTGCCAATAGTGGCGGGGCGAACGCGGGCGCGAAGGTGATGTCGCTGCTGGGTGGGATGATCGCCGGTGCGGACTCGATCGAGGACACCGACCGGCTGCGCCATGGGGGTATGGCGGTGGCATTCGACGGGGTTCGGGCGCCGTCGACGCTGGGCACGTTCCTGCGGTCGTTCACTCATGGCCACGTCCGGCAGTTGCACGGGGTGCATCGCCAGGTGCTGATTGATCTGGCCGCGGCCACGCCGTTGCTGCCTGGGGCCGCGGTGCTCGCGTTCGTGGACGTCGACTCCGCTCACCGGCAGGTCTACGGGTATTCCAAGCAGGGCGCCGAGGTGGGCCGGTTGAAGGGCAAGAAGACCCTGCACCCGCTGGTGGCGACCATCTCCACGCCGCTGGCCCGGCCGGTTGTCGCCGGGATCCGGATGCGCAAGGGCAAGGCCGCCGACGTGCGCGGCGCCGCCGGGTTCGTCGCCGAAGCCCTGGCCACTGCGAAAGCAGCCGGAGCGACCGGCACGATCATTGTGCGGGGCGACTCGAAGTTCTACACCGCCGACGTCGTCGCGGCCGTCCGGCGGGCCGCCGCGCACGTGTCCTTGACCACCGGGTCGAACCCGTCGGTGGACGCCGCGATCGCCGCATACACCGGTGAGTGGACCCCGATCCACTACCCGAACGCGTTCGTCGATCCCGACACCGGTGACCTCGTCTCCGACGCCGAGGTCGCCGAGATGCCCTACGTCGCCTTCTCGTCGCGACCCAAGAAGTTGCAGGCGCCGGGCCGGCTGATCGTGCGGCGCGTCAAACGCCTCAACCCCACCAACGGCCAAGGTGAACTGTTCGACGTCTACCGCCACCACGCCGTGTTCACCACCAGCGCTCACACGATGCTGCAGGCCGAGACCGAGCACCGAGGCCACGCCGTGATCGAACAGGTCATCGCCGACGCCAAGGCCTCCGCACTGGCTCACCTACCGTCGGCGTCGTTCCAGGCCAACGCCGCCTGGGCCACCTTGTGGGCGATCGCGCACAACCTGACCCGCGCCACCGGCGCGCTCGCCTCACCGTTCCACACCCGCGCCACCACCACGACGATCCGCGCGCACCTGATCAACATCCCCGCCCGCCTGGCCCGCACAGCCCGCCGCCTGAAACTCCACCTCCCCCAGAACTGGCCCTGGCAAGACGCCCTCGACAACCTCCACACAGCCGTCCGGCGCCGACCACCACAACCAGCCTGACTCCCACCCACACCAGCCCGCCCAGGGCCCGACCGGACAACCACCGTGGAGAAGCCGAACAGATCGGCGGACCCACCACGCCCAAGACCAGCAAACCTTCGGCAAAACTCAACAATCAAGAGAAAACCATCACCGGAAGCCCGGCCGGTGGATCCGGGTTGAGGTGCAGCGTGAGGCGAACGCAACTCGACTCCGGTTGGCGACAGCGGTGGTGACCAAGAATCGCTAGGCAGCGCCGTCAACCTCTCCCTTGTCCAGAAGTTCGCAGCTGCCGGCCTCGCTTGGTGGCTGTCGTACCGTGGAACACGAGGTCGTAGGCGGGGAGGAGCCGCAGTGCCCGCAAGACACCGGGTGATCGCCCAACTGATCCAGCGCAGCATCGCGCGTGGTCAGCTCAGCGCGGCTGGAGTCCTCTCCCTAGCAGAACTAGCACAGCGCTTTGAGGCCTCTTCCACGGAGGAATTGCAGCTGGCATTGGCGCGTCTTCAATCCGAGGGCTTGATCGTGATGCGCGGTGACCTTGCTCTCGTAGTAAGGAAATCACCGATGCTGACCCAGGTCATGTCCACCCCGGCCGGGTCGTCCCACAAGGACTCACTCCGCCGGGATGAGATATTCAGCGATGGCGCGCGCATGGTGGGCCTCACGGCTACCGGCCGATCCGAGACGACGGTCGAACCAGCATCCCTCGACGTCGCTGACCAGCTCGAGATCGCAGTACGAACTCCGATCGTTCACCGACAGATTGTCAGGTATGCAGGCGACGAACCGGCAGCACTAGAGAACGCCTACTACCCGCACGACATCGTCGAACCGGCGGACCCGACGGCCGACGCTAATAGGATCATCGATGCCGCCGGCTACCGGCGAGTCGGGTGGATCGATGCCGTGGTAGCCCGCCTAGCGAACCCGGACGAGGCAACCATTCTTGGCCTCGACACAAGCTCACCTGTAATGGACCACGCCCGCGTCCTGTACTCCAGGAAGGACGGTCCCGTCAGACCGGTTGAATACGTGCGAACCCTCTTCGCCGGGAGCCGGCATCGTCTGACGTACGAGTACAAGCAGTTAGATGCCTAGGCCGCCGCATTCGGGCCTATGGGCAGGGTGCACGGACGTGCCGTGGTAGGCCCTGAACTCCCGAGGGTGCGGCGACACCGACCCGCAAATCACACCGACAAGCTCGTCTGCCGCTGGTGACACGCTTCTGACCGACACGACCCTCATCCGTCCGTTCGGCTGGCCAGGGGCGGTCATGGCCGTCCCGGTCGCGGGTGTCGTCATCGCGACCGGGGCGATCTCGCCAGCCCACGTGGCTGACGAGGCCGCGCGGTTGGGGCCGGTGATCGGGTTCCTGGCGCCCGTGCTGGTCCTGGCCCAACTGCTGCGACGTTGACAGGCGAGATTCGATCAATGATCATTGAGTCAATGAACACTGAGCGGAAATCTCTGGCGGAGCGGGCGCGGGTGCATGCGGCGCTTGGGGATGCGGCGCGGCTCGCGATTGTGGATGCGTTGGTGGTGGGGGATGCGGCGCCGGGGGAGCTGGGGGCGTTGCTAGAGATGCCGACGAATCTGGTGGCGCATCATCTGAAGGTTCTGCAGGAGGCGGGGCTGGTGGTGCGGGGTCGGTCGGAGGGGGATCACCGGCGGACGTATGTGCGGTTGGTGCCGGAGACGTTGGCGATGGTGGCCAGCCCTTCGCTGAGCGAGGTGCAGCGGGTGGTGTTCGTGTGTACGCAGAACTCGGCGCGGTCGCAGTTGGCGGCGGCGATCTGGTCGCGGCGAAGTCATGTGCCGGCGGTGTCGGCGGGGACGCGGCCGGCGGAGCGGGTGCATCCGCGGGCGGTGAAGGTGGCGCGGCGGCGTGGGCTGGAGCCGGAGGCGTGGCGTACGGCGCAGGTGAGCGACGTGGTGAAACCGGATGACCTGGTGATCGCGGTGTGCGACATCGCGTATGAGCATCTGCCGGCCGACGCCCGGCCGCGGGTGCATTGGTCGGTGCCGGACCCGGCACCGGCGGACACGGACGCGGCTTTCGAGGCTGCGTACGACGAGATCGCCGGCCGGATCGATCGGTTGGCGCCGCTGGTTTCACAGAACAAGCTGAAACAGAGCAAGGGGACGAGATCATGACCGAAGTCGCTGGGTATCACCGTGAGGACTTGTCCATCGATCAGCAGCTTGCGTTGCGTACGGCGGCGTCCAAGTTGGGGGAGCAGTTCGCCGGAATCTACGGGCCGGAGACGATCGAGCGGTTCCTGCACTCCAGCTACGACCAGTTCGCCACTGGGAGCACGGTGCCGAACTTCCTGCCGCTGTTGGCCGAGCGCTTCGCACGACAGCGCTTGACGGCGCTCGCCCGGGTCGAGGGGCACCACAACGACGGTCGTCCGGTGGTGCTCTTCCTGTGCGTGCACAACGCGGGTCGCAGCCAGATGGCGCTCGGGTTCTTCGAGCATTTCGTGGGTGATCGCGCGATCGCGTGGTCGGGCGGTTCCGAGCCGGGCGTCGAGGTGAATCGTGCCGCGGTCGCGTCGATGGCCGAGCGCGGGATCGACATCTCGACCGAGTACCCGAAGCCATGGACGGACGAGGTGGTTCGGGCGGCGGATGTGGTCATCAGCATGGGGTGCGGCGACGCGTGCCCGATCTTTCCAGGCAAGCGGTACGAGGACTGGGTCCTCGACGATCCCTCAGGGCTCGAGGTCGCCGACATCCGGCCGATCCGCGACGAGATCGAGCGTCGGGTCCGCGAGTTGCTCGACGAACTCCAGGTACCTGCTGTGAGCGGCCGGTGAGCACCGCTCCACTCTGGCGACGTGCAGTTGCCGAAGGCATCGGCACCGGTCTGCTGGTCACCGTCGTCATCGGTTCGGGGATCGCGGCCGCGAAACTGTCGGCCAACGACGTCGGACTCCAGTTGCTGGAAAACGCGTTCGCGACCGCGCTCGGACTCGCCGTACTCATCCTGATGGTCGGACCGGTGTCCGGCGCACACTTCAACCCGGTGGTCTCGGCCGTGGACTGGTGGCTCGGCCGACCTGCCGGCAGCGGTCTGACGTCGCGTGACCTCGGTGCCTACATTCCGGCACAGGTCGTCGGCGCGGTGCTCGGCGCCGTGCTCGCGAATCTGATGTACGGCGAATCCGCCGTGTCCTGGTCGACAACAGAACGTAGTGCTGGGCATCTGTGGCTCGGCGAGGTGGTCGCGACGGCCGGCCTGATCGTTCTGATCTTCGCGCTCGCCGCATCCGGCCGGGCTGCGATCGCCCCGGTCGCGGTCGGTGCGTACATCGGATCGGCGTACTGGTTCACCTCGTCGACGTCGTTCGCCAATCCGGCGGTCACGATCGGGCGAGCGTTCAGCGATACCTTCGCCGGGATCGCGCCGGCCTCCCTGCTCGGCTTCGTGATTGCGCAAATCGTCGGCGCTACTGTCGGAGTGGGTCTCTTGGCCCTGCTGTACCCGAGAGCTGGACGAGCCGCGGACGAAGTCGTCACGCCACACACTGACACCCCTGCGAGTACTGGAGCATCCACGTGAGCAAGCCAAGTGTTCTGTTCGTCTGTGTCCACAACGCCGGCCGGTCCCAGATGGCCGCGGGCTGGTTGCGGCATCTGGCGGGCGACACGGTCGAGGTCCGGTCGGCCGGATCGGCACCGCGCGACCAGATCAACCCGGTCGCGGTCGAGGCGATGCGTGAGGTCGGCATCGATATCACTGACGCCATCCCGCAGCGCTTGGAGACCGAGACCGTCCGTGAGAGCGACGTCATCGTCACCATGGGTTGCGGCGACGCATGTCCGATCTTCCCCGGCAAGCGGTACGAGGACTGGGAGCTCACCGACCCAGCCGGGCAGCCGATCGAGGTCGTCCGCCAGGTTCGCGACGAGATCCGTGACCGGGTCGACAAGCTCGTGGTCGAATTGCGGGCCGCCTGAAGCATGCGGGTCTGGTCCGTTGACCGCCATATAGACGACTGTGAATATAGGCGCATGGCGAATCCGCTACGACGGCACTCACCGGGTGTGCTGCTGTCCCGGGAAGATGCCGAACGACGTGCGGCTCAGCTGAGTGCGGTCGCGGACCCGACCCGGTTGCGATTGATGAGTCTGATCCTCACTCATCCGGCGGGCGAGGTGAGTCCGGGGCAGCTGGCTGACGCGTTCGGTGAGTCGCAGACGACGATCTGCCACCATCTGCGGATTCTTCGCGAAGCGGATCTGCTGACGAAGGAACGGCGGCAGTCGGTCAGCTACTACCGGCCGACGCATCACGCGCTTGAGCAACTGGCCACGCTGCTCGGCGTCGAGGTGCCGCCGGAGCCAGGGCGAGAGGTGGCCACGTTCGACCCGTCGGCCGCGGTCGTCGACCGGCAGCTCGAGCTGATCTCGGGTCAGCTGGCGACCCGGTTCGCTGGGGTCTTCTCGCCGGAGACGGTACGGCGTTACGTGCACGAGAGTTATGACATGCTGGCCGCGCGATCCAGAGTGCGGCGGTTCCTTCCGTCTCTCACCGCGAGTTTCGCGACGGAGCGGCTGACGGCGCTCGCGAAGGCCGAGGGCAAGGCAAGCGGCTACGGGTCGGAAGTCCTGTTCGTGTGTGTCCGCAACGCCGGCCGGTCGCAGATCGCTGCCGGATTCCTGCACCAGCTCGCCGGCGACCGGGTTCTGGTGCGATCCGCCGGATCATTGCCGGTGGCAATCGTCGACGCGAATGTGGTCACCGCGATGGACGAGGTCGGGGTGTACCTCGGTGGGGCCTACCCGAAGCCACTGTCCGACGAGATTGTCAGGGCGGCTGACGTGGTCGTCACGATGGGCTGCGGTGACGCCTGCCCGGTCTACCCCGGCAAGCGTTACCTCGACTGGCCGATCGATGATCCCGAGGGGCACCCGCTCCCGGTCGTACGACGGATCCGGGACGAGATCCATCAGCAGGTCAAGGAACTCGTGGATGAGCTGTTCGCGTGATCAGATGTGGGTGACCAGCTCGCGCGCGGTGCGGCCGGCGCCGATCAAGGTCGCGGAGGCCGGACCGGTCCAGTCGCCGTACCCGATCAGGTGCAGGCGGGGTTCCTTGATCGCCGCGGTGCCGTCGGTCGGGATGAGTCCGTCGGGCCCCCGCAGGCCGAGCCCCGTGAGGTGACCGAGCGCGGGCCGGAAGCCCGTGCACCAGATGATCGCGTCGAACGGGGCTTCGCTGCTGTCGTGCCATCGGACTCCGTGGTCGACGAGGCGGGCGAACGGCTCGCGAGCATGCAATACGTCCCGGTCGCGGGCGGCGCGGACACTCTCGACCATCACGATGTCACCGAGTCCGCCGACCCCGCCGCTATCGGGTTCACCGGCCTGACGGGCTCTGTTTCGCTGAGTCGCGATCTCGAACAGAGCTCGCCCGTCGACGTTGTCGGGCAGGAACCGCGGCGGCCGGAGCGTCACCCAGGTGGTCTCGGCAACTGCCGAAACCTCGGCGAGGATCTGTGCTGCCGAGTTGCCGCCGCCAACGATCAGCACCCGCTCGCCGGCGAAGTCCGAGGCCTGCCGGTAGTCCGCGGTGTGCAACTGCCGGCCGGCGAACCTGCCCGGGTACGTCGGGACGAACGGCCTGGACCACGTCCCCGTTGCAGAGACCACGTGCTCTGCCAGCCAACCGCCACGATCGCTGTGCATCTCGAGCAGCCCGCCAACGCCTCGCGTGACCGACTGCACCGACACAGAACGTCGTACGGCGAGCTCGTAACGCTGCTCGTAGCGAGTGAGGTAGTCAACCACGTGAGCTGCCGGCGGGTAACCACTGTCGCCGGTCCACGGCGGCATCATCCAGCCGGGCAGGGACGAGTACTGGGTGGGGGAGAAAGTCCGCAGCGTCGGCCACATCCTGGCCCAGGCGCCGCCCGGCAGATCTGCGGCGTCGAGGATCACGAAGTCCTCGCCCGGCGCGAGTCCGGACCGGCGCAGGTAGAACCCGGTCGCCAGACCGGCCTGGCCTCCGCCGATCACCACGATGCGCATTTCACGCCGCGGAGTCATCTCAGCCGGCCGGCACCAACTCGGCGACGAGTGCGCGGACGCGGGCGTCGATCTCGTCGCGGATCCGGCGTACGACGTCTTCCGGCTGGTCTGCCGGGTCGTCGATGGCCCAGTCGTAGTACCGCTTGCCGGGAAGCACCGGGCAGGCGTCGCCGCAGCCCAAGGTGATGACCACGTCGGCACTCACGGACGTAACGGTCGATGGTCTCGAGGCCGAAGACGCCGGCGAAGCGTTCGGAAAGCCGTTCGGCGGCGCGGGTCAGGACGGTGTCGACATCGAGCAGTGCGAGGTCTTCTGCGGACGTGGGCATGGCGAACTCCTGGTTCGTCGGTTGCTTAAGGCCCTAGATTGAAGGATGTCGATGAGCAGTCGATGACGTGTCGCTGATCAGACAGCGGTCGGAGTCGACAGCAGACTGGAGAGCCATGCCAGGCGTTCGGGCAGCGGCCAGTAGTAGACCCAGGTGCCGCGCCGCTCGCAGTCGACCAGCCCGGCCTCGCGGAGAACCTTGAGGTGATGGGAGATCGTCGGCCCGCTGACCTCGAAGTTGGGCGTGATGTCGCAGACGCACACCTCGTCGCCGGCCGAGGCGATGATCGACATCAGCCGGAGCCGGATCGGGTCGGACAGAGCCTTGAAGACCGCTGCGCCGTCCGCAGCCTGGGCCGGGTCCAGCGCTGCCTCGGAGATCGGCGTGCAGCAGGTGTTGAGTACGGCGAGCTCCTGTTTAGGCATGTGTCTATCTTGACTCTTGTCGAATCAGGAGGCAAGCTTCGTGATTAGATAAACATCTAGACAGCACGGAGGATGATCGTGACACAGCCGGTGGTAGTCATCGGAGCAGGTCCGGTGGGTCTGGCCGCAGCGGCGCACCTGGCCGAGCGTGGCCTGGAGTTCCTGGTCCTCGAGTCCGGGTCGAGTGTGGGCGCGGCGATCGACGAGTGGCGGCACGTGAAGCTGTTCAGCCCGTGGCGCTACGACATCGACGGGGCGGCTCGCCGTCTGCTCGAAACGTCGGAATGGATCGAGCCCAACCTGGACGAGTTGCCGACCGGTGGCGACCTGATCGACGACTACCTGGCGCCGCTCGCAAAGACGCCCAAGCTTGCGGACCGGATCCGGTACGGCGCCGACGTGACCGCGGTGACCCGGGTGGGGTTCGACCGTATCCGCACGGCTGGACGCGAGGAGGCACCCTTCCTGGTGCGCCTGGCCGACGGCGAGGAGGTGCTTGCCTCCGCAGTGATCGACGCGGCAGGGACCTGGCGCCGCCCGAACGTCCTCGGCGGCTCCGGTATCCCGGCGCGTGGGGAGAGCGACGTCGCCGAGGGGATCTCACGGGCCCTGCCGGATGTCTTCGGGCGTGACCGTGAGCGGTTCGCGGGCCGTCGTACCGCGGTTGTCGGCGCCGGTCACTCGGCGGCCACGACTCTGCTCGAGCTCGGCGAGTTGTGTGAGCACGAGCCGGGCACCGAGGTTCTCTGGGTGGTTCGGGGCGCGGACCAGGCCCGGACCTATGGTGGCGGAGACGCCGACGAGCTTCCTGCTCGTGGTGCGCTCGGTGCGCGGCTGAAGAGGTTGGTGCAGTCGGGTCGCGTCGAGCTGGTGAGCAGCTTCCGGATCGAGTCCGTGGCTCGTTCGGCGGATGGCCGGGTGGAGCTGACCGCGGGGGACCGGCAGGTGGTCGTGGACACGGTGGTGAACTCGACCGGCTTCCGTCCTGACCATGACATGGTCGGCGAGCTGCGTCTGGACCTGGACCCGATTCTGGGCTCGACGCGTGCGCTGGCGCCGTTGATCGACCCCAACCAGCACTCGTGTGGGACCGTCCCACCGCATGGCGTCGACGAGCTCCAGCACCCCGAGCCGGGCTACTACGCGGTCGGCGCGAAGTCCTACGGTCGCGCACCGACGTTCCTGCTGGCAACCGGTTACGAGCAGGCCCGCTCGGTGGTTGCGGCGCTCGCTGGCGATTGGGAGGCTGCTCGCGACGTGCAGCTGAACCTGCCCGAGACTGGCGTCTGCTCGTCGAATCTCGCGTATGGCGACTCCGCCGACGAGGCGGCCGGCGGCTGCTGTGGTCCGGCTCCGCAAGCGGTCACAATCGAGGCGCCCGTCGGTCGCGGTCTGGCGACCGGGATCAGTGGCGGACTGCTCACGGTGATCGACGCTGCGCCGAGCACTCAGTCGAGCTGCTGCAACTGATGGCGCTCAGTCCAGGTCTGGCCGAGGAGCGAACCGCCAGACCTGGACGGCGGCGCTTGGTGGGAGCGCTCGCGGTTACCCAGACCGTCGGGTACGGCGTCCTGTACTACGCCTTCAGCGTGGTCGTCGGTCCGATGAGCCGGGATCTCCGTGTCTCCACCGCGACGGCTGCGGGTGCGCTCACCGCGGCCGTCCTGGTGACAGGCGCACTGTCGATCCCGGTCGGCCGCTGGCTGGATACTCGTGGCGGCCACGGACTCATGACCGCCGGATCCGTGCTCGGTTCGGCTGCGGTGCTCGCCTGGTCTCAGGTGCAGTCCGCTGCCGGACTGTACGTGGTTTTCGTGGTGATCGGCGCGGCGTCGGCGATGGTGCTGTATGAGCCTGCCTTCGCCGTGGTGGTGGCGGTCACCGATCCGGCGCGGCGGGCGAAGGCGCTGCTCAGTATCACCTTGGTTGCAGGCTTCGCGAGTTCCATCTTCATCCCGCTGACCGGGCAATTGGTTGCAAGGCTGGAGTGGCGCCACACCCTAGTCGTCTTGGCGGTGATGCTCGCAGCAGTGACGGTGCCGCTGCATGGCCTGGCGCTGCGGCGTACGGCGTCTCCCGGAGATCGGGTAGATCGGCATCGGCACCACCCGCCAAGCCAGGTGCTGCGCGACTCCGGGTTCTGGTTGCTTGCCGCGACCTTCGTCTTGCACGGTGCCGCGCTGGCGGTGATCGCCGTCCACCTGGTGTTGTACCTGATCAGCCTCGGCCACTCGTCCGCGCTGGCCGCCACTCTGGCCGGACTCCTGGGCCTGCTGTCGGTGACCGGGCGGGTCGTGACCACGGTCGCGACGCGATGGTTGCCGATGGCCTCCATCGCCGCTGTGATCTTCGTTGTGCAGGGCGCGGCGATGTCGCTGCTGCCGGTTGTCGGGCGCCATGTTGCCGGGGCGATCGCTTGCCTGATCTTGTTCGGCCTCGGGTTCGGTGTCGCGTCGATCGCGACGCCGGCGATCCTGCTCGACCGCTACGGCGCCACCGGGTACGGCACGATCGCGGGCATGCTTGCTGCTCCGGTCCTGGTCGCTCGGGCGTCCGCGCCGCTCGGCGGAGCCGTGCTGGCGGCAACCGTTGGCTACCGCTCCCTGATCCTCATGGTCGCCGCTGCCTGCGTGATGGCCGGAGGGTTCCTCGCGCTGGGCAGCCGCGTGTCTACTGAGCGAGCGGCATCTCCCCGGTGACCAGGAAGATGATGCTTCGCGCCATCGAGACGGCGTGGTCGGCGATGCGCTCGTAGTAGCGGCCGAGGAGGGCGATGTCGACAGCGACCTCGACCCCGTGGGGCCAGGAGGGGGCCATCATCAAACGGAACTGGTTGCTGCGCAGCCTGTCCATCTCGTCATCGTCCGACGCGATCTGCTGGGCGGCCGAGACATCGCGGCTGTTGATGACGTTGCCGGCCTGGTCGACCAACCGCTGGGCAACCCGGCCCATGTCCTCGATGAGGCTTTCGAGCTCGACTGGGATGGCCGGCAACGGGTACCTCAGGCGGGCGATCTTCGCGACGTGGGCGGCGAGGTCGCCCATTCGCTCGAGGTCGGCGACCATCCGCAGCGCGGCGACCAGCATCCGGAGTTCGTCGGCGACCGGGGCCTGGCGGGCGATCAGCTCGAAGATCTTCTCCTCGACCATCTCACCGGTGGCATCGAGCTGGGAGTCGGCGGCGATCACCTCTTCGGCGGTGCCGAGGTCGGCGGTCAGCAGCGCGGCGGTCGAGCGGCGTACGGCGGTCGAGACCGTCCGGGTCATACGTTCGAGCTCGGGGAGGATGTCGTCGAGCTGCTCGTGGTAGATCTTGCGCATACCTGCCTCCGGTGACCGGTTACCGCGCTGCGAGCCAGCTCTGCGCGGCGAGTTGGATGGCGTCCCAAGGGCTTCCGAGGGGCGGCGTGTAGGAAAGGTCGAGATCGAGGATCTGCTCGACGGCCAGTCCGTTCTGCACTGCGACGGCGTACGTGTCGACACGTTTGGCGATCTCGGCGCCGTGGGTTCCGACCAGCTCGGCGCCGAGCAGTCGGCCGGTGGACTGGTCGCCGGTCAGGCGGATCTGGATCGGGGTTGCGCCGGGGTAGTAGCGCTTGTGGTCGTCCGCGGTGCTCTGCACCGTCAGGGGTGTGTAGCCGGCCACGGTCGCCTCGATGTCCCGAAGCCCGGTCGCCGCTACGACGCGGTCGAAGACGCGGACAACCTGGGTGCCGACGATCCCGGCAAACTCCTTCTGCCCGCCGGCCGCGTTCTCGCCGGCGACGCGTCCTTGCTTATGAGCTGTGGTCCCCAACGGAACGTAGGTCGGTTCGGTCAGCAGCGCATGGTGGGTGTGGACGCAGTCACCGGCGGCCCAGATGTCCGGGACGCTGGTCCGCATGTGCCGGTCGACGACGATCGCACCGTGCGCGTTCAGCTGCACACCTGTCGCCGCGGCCAATTCGCTGTTCGGAGTGACACCACTGACGACGAGCACCGCATCGGCACTCCACTTGCCATCACCGGCGACCACAGCCAGCCCGGCGCCGTCACGCCGTACCTCGGTCACGGTCGTACCGCAGCGCACTTCGACCCCGTGGGCCTCGAGCTCGGCGGTGATCTCGTCGGCGAGCTGCTGATCGAGAGTGCGGGGGAGAACGCCGTCGAGGCGCTCCAGGACGGTGACGCCGATGCCGCGGTTGGTGAGGGCCTCGGCCATCTCGATTCCGATGTAGCCGGCGCCGATGATCACGACCTGCCGGGCGTCACGCTGCCGGAGGTCCTCATCCAACCCTCGCGCCTCGTCCATGGTGTGCAGCAGGTGTACACCGTCGGCCGGCCCGAGGTGGTCGAGGCCGCCGATGGGCGGGCGGACTGGTTCCGCGCCGGTGCCGATCACGAGGCGGTCGTACTCGAACTCGACCTGGCCATCGGTGGTGGACGCGGTGACGCTCTTGGTGGTCGGATCGACCGCCGTCACGGTGTGGTTGATGCGTACGTCGATCCCGGTCGCCTCGATGTCGGCCGCCGTACGGTGAGCGAGGTTGCGCCAGTCGGCTACCTCGCCGGACAGGTGGTAGGGGATGCCACAGATGGAGAAATTCGGGTAGGAGTCGGCGACCAGCATCGTCACCGTGCTGTCCGGGGCGTACTCGCGCGCCCGCAGGGACGCGCTGATCCCCGCATCGGAACCGCCCACCACCAGAATCCTCATCGTCCAGCTCTCCTCGTCCGCAGCCGACTTTGCCTCAGGCAAGCAAACCACGGCGAAGCGTGGCCGCCTGCCGCGCCATCATTGGGCGAACTCCTGGCCGACAGCAGGTGCCTTCGGCGGCACCTTGAACTGGTAGCCGACGCCGCGGATCACCTTGATCCACTGTGGGTCCTGCTCGTCGTAGCAGAGCCGTTTGCGCAGCCGCATCATGTGGACGTTGAGGGTGTTGCTGCGGACTGTGACACCCCTGCCCCAGACGGCGTCCAGAAGTTCCTGCCGCGTCACCAATTCGCCGGGTCGCTCGGCGAAGAAGCGCAGCAGCAGGAACTCCATGTGGGGCAGTTCGATCTGGTGTCCATCGAGCCACATCTGCGGTACGGCGCCGTCGACGCGGAGGCGACCGAGGTCCAGGACCATCGGCCGCAGATCGACCTGGTTCGGGACCGGGGCGAGCGAGTTGATCAGCGCCAGCAACTCGCGTACCCGGTACGGGCGCGGCACGACGGCACTGGCGCCCGCGTCGCTGGCCCGGCTGGTGAACTCACTGCGGCCCGAGTCCGCACCGACCACGATCGGCTGCTGAGGGTCGTCGGCCCGCACGATGGTGAGGAACTCGATCGGATCGAGCCGTCCCCCGCAGGGACCGAGGAGGACGACATCCGGGCAGAGTCTGCCGACATGGAGGAGCGCTTCCGCGGCATCGGCGCAGACGTGGATGTCGAACGGCTGTCCGGCTGCGGCGGCAAGCAGCTTGTCCACGTCGTCACCGTGGTCGATGACCAGCAAAGAGATGCGCAACTTCCGGTGGTTGAGCCGGCGGCGCGCGCGGAGGTCTGCCGTCGGCGGGTTCATCATCGGGGCGGTCATGGCGGTCACCCAAACCGGCCGGTGATGTAGGCCTCGGTGCGTTTGTCGGACGGGTTGCCGAAGATCTTGCTGGTGTTGTCGAACTCCACCAACCGACCGGTCCGCTGGCCGTGCTCGTCCGCCGCGGCGGTGAAGAAGGCCGTGCGGTGCGAAACCCGTGCCGCCTGCTGCATGTTGTGGGTGACGATGATGATCGTGTAGGTCTTGGCGAGCTCGACCATGAGGTCCTCGATCTTCGCCGTGGCGATCGGGTCGAGGGCCGAGCACGGCTCGTCCATCAGGATCACCTCCGGGCTGGTGGCGATCGTGCGGGCGATGCACAGCCGCTGTTGCTGGCCGCCGGACAGGCCGTAGGCACTCTGCTTGAGCTTGTCCTTCACCTCGTCCCACAGCGCGGCGCCGTGCAGGGCCTTCTCGACGACCTCGTCCATGTTGTCCGGCTTCATACCGGTGACGCGCGGTCCGTAGGCGACGTTGTCGTAGATCGACTTGGGGAACGGGTTCGGCTTCTGGAACACCATGCCGATTCGGCGCCGTACCTCGATCACGTCGACGCTCGGGTCGTACATGTCCATGCCGTGGAACGTCACCTTACCCATCACGTGGGCGCCGGGGACGAGGTCGTTCATCCGGTTGAGGCAGCGGAGCACCGTGGACTTGCCGCAGCCGGACGGACCGATCAGGGCGGTGATCTCCTTGCTGCCGAAGATCATGTCGACGCCCGAGACGGCGAGGAACTTCTCGTAGAACACCTCGAGATCGCGCAGTTCGATCACACCGTCGGGCTCGGCCGACGGCACGCGGTGGTTCGTCCGGTCGCCGAGTTCGACATGGATCTCGTGTGGTGCGCCGGGCGCTCCGTGCGTCTCGGGAACGGTGGCGAGATCTGGTTCGACGTTCGTCATGGGCTGGTCTCCCGGGGTGGTCATGGTCACCAGCGACGCTGGTAGCGGTTGCGCAGCCAGATCGCGACGGCGTTCATGGCCAGCAGGACGAAGATGAGCAGCAGGATCGCGGCGTACGCGAGGTCGCGGAACGCGTCGCGGTCCTGTGGGACGAGGTTGTAGATCTGCACCGGGAGCGTCGTGTACTTCGACAGCACGCCGTCCGGGTTGAAGGTGACGAACGTCGTCGCGCCGACCAGGATCAGCGGTGCGGCCTCGCCGATTGCCCGCGACATCGCCAGGATCGAGCCGGTGGCGATCCCGGGCACGGCGGCGGGCAGCACCTGCTTCCAGGTCGTTTGCCACTCGGTCGCGCCGAGTGCGAGGGAGCCGTCGCGGATCTCACGCGGCACGGCGCGCATCGCTTCCCTGGTCGTGATGATGATGACGGGGAGAATCAGCAGCGCGAGCGCGATGCCGCCGGCCATCACGACGGCGCCGATCGACAGTGGGCCGCGGACGACGAACCCGAGGGTGAGGATGCCGTAGATGACCGCGGGGACGGCCGCAAGATTCTGGATGTTGAGCTCGATCGCGCGGTTCCACCACTTCTCGCGGTTCGCGTACTCCTCCAGGTAGACGGCGGCGGCGATGCCGAGCGGCAGTGCGATCAGGGCAGTCATCGCGCCGACCCACAAGGTGCCAAGAAGTGCGGATTGCACGCCGGCGGTCTGGGGCCTGATCTTCGACGGCTGGTTGCCGATCAGGTTCCCGTCGAGGCGGGCCAGCCCTTTCTGAATGATCACGGCAAGGACGAAGAAGAGGAACACGCAGATCAGTGCCAGGCACAGCCAGAGGACGGCTGCGAACACCGCTGAGGCGATGCCGTCCCGACGCCGCCCGCGGGTGAGTGTGGCGGCTCGGTTCGCGGTTGCTGTGGTCATCAGTAGGCCTGCCTGTACTTGCGCACCAAACGGATGCTGGCCAGGTTGATCAGGAACGTGATGGCGAAGAGCAGGGCGCCCACGGCGAACAGCGAGTAGTAGACCGGCGAGCCCTGCGGTGCGTCGCCGCTGGCGACCTGAGCGATGAAGCCGGTCATGGTCTGGGCGCCTTCCCGCGGATCGAAGGTCAGCTGTGCCCGGCTGCCGGCGGCGATGGTGACGATCATCGTCTCCCCGACCGCGCGGGAGAACCCGAGCACGATCGCCGCGACGATCCCGGACAAGGCGGCCGGGAACACCACCCGCAGCGTCGTCTTCATCCGGTTGGCACCGAGTGCGTACGACCCTTGCCGCAGAGCCAGCGGTACGGCGGACATCGCGTCTTCACCCAGTGACGCGATGGTCGGGACGATCATGAATCCCATCACGATGCCGGGGGAGAGCATGTTCTGAATGGTGTCGAACTTCACGAGGTGACCCAGGATCGGCGTGACGATCGTCAGCGCGAGGAAGCCGTAGACGACGGTCGGGATGCCGGCCAGCACCTCGAGCACAGGCTTGAGCACCTTGCGGACTCGCTCGGAGGCGTACTCGCTGAGGTAGATCGCTGCGCCGAGCCCGAGCGGTACGGCGACGACCAGGGCGATCAGCGTCACGACCAAGGTGGCGACGACCAGTGGCAAGACGCCCCATGCCTTGTCGGTCCAGCTGAACTTGTCGCCGAAGCCGCCGGTCCACTCGGTGCCGGTCAGAAAGCTGCCGAGGCTGACATGGGTGAAGAACGTCACGGTGGGTGCGAGGAGCGACACCACGATGCCGATGGTCACGGCGACCGACAACCAGGCCGCGGCGATGAGAGCCGCCTTGATGACCCGCTCGCCGACGCGCGAGCTCTGCCGGCGCAGATCGATCGCGGGTCCACGCCAGGCCGGCGGCCGATCGCTCCTGTTGGAGCGATCGCCCGCCGTCTCTGCCGTGGCGCTCACTGACCGGCCTTGGCCTTGAGGTCGTCCAGTTCGGTCTTCGCCTTCGACTTTTGCGGGTCCGTCAGCGGGATGAACTTGGCCGCCTCGACGATCTCCTGGTTCTTCTCCAGGTAGAACTCGACGAACTTCTCTACCTGGGCCTTCTTCAGCGCGGCGGACGACGGGTAGATGAACAACGGCCTGGACAGCGGCGCGTAGCTACCGTCCTGCGCTGCCTCGACCGACGGGCCCACGCAACCCTTGCCGCCGTCGATCTTGACCGCCTTCAGCTTGTCCTGGTTCTCCTCGAAGTACGAGTAACCGAAGTACCCGAGTGCGCCCTTGGCGCCGGCAACTCCCTGAACGGTGACGTTGTCGTCCTCGCTCGGGTTGTAGTCGGTCCGGCTGTCGCCTTCTTTGCCGTTGATGGCGCCGGTGAAGTAGTCGAAGGTGCCCGAGTCCGAACCCGCGCCGTACAGCGGAAGCGGTTCCTTGGGGAACTTGGGGTCGACCTGGTCCCAGGTCTTCACCTGCGACTTCGGCTCCCACATCTTCTTCAGTTGGGCGACGGTGAGGCAGTCGACCCAGTCGTTGTCCTTGTTCACGACGACGGTCAAGGCGTCGTTGGCGACCTGCAGCTCGGAGAAGGTGATGCCCTTGGCGTCACACAGCTTCTTCTCCTCGGGCTTGATCGGCCGGGACGCATCGGAGATGTCGGTTTCACCGGCGCAGAACTTCTTGAACCCACCCCCCGTGCCGGAGGTACCGACGGCTACGTCGACGCCTTTCTGCTCCTCCTTGAACAGCTCACCCGCGGCCGCGGTGAGCGGCTCGACGGTGCTGGAGCCGTCGGCGACCACCTGGCCGGACAGCGCCGTACCGCTCCCGCTCGAGCTGGACGGCGAGTCGTTGTTGTTGCCGCCGCACGCGGACAACGCCAGTACGGCGGCCGCGGAGACGGCGAGGTAACGCATGTACTTGACCGGGCGGATGACCACCGGGCACCCCTCCTGAGTTGGGCCCCGTCAGACCGGGGCATCACGAGCTGTCACGCGTTCACGCAACAACTAAATCGAAGAAGTTCGATGTAAACGCCAGGTGAACGGATGGTGATCAGTTCACCTCATATAGACGAATGTCGATGTATGGGATCCGGGTCGTGATCGCCCGCGTTCGCTGCGTGGCGCGGCGTGGTCCGTTCACTTGATGGCCACCGATTGGTCACCGGTAACTACATAGATGAACGACTATGCGGTTGTTAGCGTCGCCGCGACTGCTTCAATCTCGAGGAGGGGACGCATGACGCTCGCTGACGAGCCGCGCCGGCTGCTGCCGCTGGCTGACGGACATGGTGGCCGCAGTTCTATGACTTGTCTCTACCGGTGCGGGAATGCCTGCGCAAACCCGGCGCCGAACACCTCCGGCAACACCTACCTCGGTGACGCCGTGAAGACGGAGGTGTCCCGCCGGGGCATCTTCAAGGCCGGCGCCGTGAGTGCGCTGGTGATCGGCGCGGGCGCGGCAGGCGCCGTGCCCGCGGCTGCCGTCCCAGCCGGTGCTTCCGGCGCACTTTCGGTGGAAGGCGGCCCATCCGGCGCCGGGCTGACCTTCAAGGCGATCCCGCCGAACACGCTCGACACCGTGATCGTCCCGAACGGGTACGACGAGCATGTGCTGATCCGCTGGGGTGACCCGATCCTGCCTGGAGCACCGGCGTTCGACGTCGATCGGCAGAGCCCCGGGGCCCAGGCGGGTCAGTTCGGCTACAACAACGACATCCTGGTCGTGGTGCCGCTCGACCGTCGATTCAGCCGGGGACTCCTGGTCGTCAACCATGAGTACACCAACGAAGAGTTGATGTTCCGTGGCTACGCAGGGGGAGCCACGGCCACAGCGGAGCAGATGCGCATCGCGCTGGCCGCGCACGGCATGAGCGTCGTCGAGGTCGAGCGGGTCGGGCACACCGGCGAGTGGCGCGTCGTCACGCACGGCCGGCGCAGCTACAACCGCCGGCTGACCGGCTCCACGCCGATGGAGTTCACCGGCCCGGCGGCCGGGTCGCCGTTGCTGCGTACGGCTGCCGACCCAGGCGGCGTACGGGTTCTCGGCTCACTGAACAACTGCTCGGGTGGATTGACGCCGTGGGGAACGGTGTTGTCCGGCGAGGAGAACTTCAACCAGTACTTCGTCGGCGCTGACGGTGCACCCGCTGACGCCAAGCCGGCGCTTGCCCGGTACGGCATCGACATCACCAAGCGCTACCCGTCGGGAAGCCGCTACTGGGACAAGGCGGACTCGCGCTTCGACGTGTCGAAGAATCCTCATGAGCCCAACCGGTTCGGCTGGATCCTCGAGGTCGATCCGTACGACAAGCACTCGGCGCCGCGCAAGCACACCGCTCTCGGACGCTTCAAGCACGAGGGTGCGGCCGTCGTCGTCGCGAAGACTGGTCAGGTGGTCGCTTACATGGGCGACGACGAGCGCTTCGACTACATGTACAAGTTCGTCTCCGACCGCAAGCTCCGGACCGGGAACTCGAAGGCGGATCGGGAGAGCAATCGTCGCCTGCTGGAGTCGGGCAGTCTGTACGTCGCCAAGCTCGGCTTCACCAGCGCCGCAGAGATCGACGGGACCGGCAAGCTGCCGAGCGACGGTGCCTTCAACGGGACCGGCACCTGGATCCCGCTGACGCGCGACGGCAACTCCATGGTGGCCGGCATGGCGATCGACGAGGTGCTGGTACATACCCGACTCGCCGCTGACAAGGCCGGCGCTACCAAGATGGACCGGCCCGAGGACATCGAGGTCAGCAAGCTGACCGGCAAGATCTACGTTGCGCTGACCAACAACAGCAACCGCGGCGCCGCCGGCCAGGCCGCGGCGGACGAGGCCAACCCGCGCAACAGCAACAAACACGGGCAGATCTTGGAGATCGTCGAGGACAGCGGGAACCATGCCGGCGAGACGTTCGTCTGGTCACTGCCGATCGTGTGCGGTGACCCGGCCGATCCCTCGACGTACTTCGCCGGCTACGACAAGACGAAGGTCTCGCCGATCTCCTGCCCGGACAATCTCGACTTCGATGCCCACGGCAACCTGTGGATCTCTACCGACGGCAATGCGCTGGCGGACCACGCCGGGACCAACTTCAACGACGGCCTGTTCGCGGTTGCGGTCGAAGGACCGGAACGGGGTAAGGCGAAGCAGTTCCTGTCGGTTCCGCGTGGCGCCGAGCAGGCTTCGGCGTACGTCGTACCGGACAACAAATCGGTTGTCGTGTCGGTGCAGCACCCCGGCGAAATCACCGACGCTTCGGTGGACAAGCCGGCCAGTACCTGGCCTGACGGCGACTTCGCGCGACCGGCAGTGATCGTCACCTGGCGACCGGACGGCGGCGAGATCGGCGCCTGAGCGGTGGCAATGGACCGGCCGCCTGCTGTCGGGGCGGCCGGTTCGGTTCCTCAGTGTGTCTGGTGGATGAACATATTCGCCGCCGATACGTTTTCCACGCAGGTGGCGATCTACACTGCAGTGGTGAGCCCCCGTCAAAGCGCCGCTCGAGCCGGTGCAGCCAGCGACGACAGCGCTCACTCTGTCACCGGCGTCGCGATCGACCGCGACGAGGCCGAGCGGCTGGCCGTCGTACTCAAGGCTCTGTCCGACCCGACTCGCCTGCAACTCCTCGCGATGATCGAGTCGAGCGCCAACGGCGAGGCGTGTGTCAACGACTTGACCGAGCCTCTGGAGCTCAGCCAGCCAACCATCAGCCATCACCTGAAGATCCTCGTCACCGCGGGCATTCTCGCTCGGGAGAAGCGAGGCCTCTGGTCCTGGTACTCGATCGTCCCGGAGCAGCTCCAAACCCTCCGCGCGCTGCTCCCGGGCCCCACCTTCCTCCAGAACGGCCGCTAGCCGCGGAGGCGCTTGCTGAGCGCCTTGACGACGTACTTCGCATCTCGGGCGACGCCACGCAGCGTGTTCGACGAGAACGACCGCTGGAACTCCACACCGAGGTAGGCCAAGCCTGGGTGGGTTAGTGAGATGCCGCGGCTGTGCAGCGGCAATCCGGCGCTATCCAGTGCACCGAGGCCGTCCAGGTAGGGGAGGTCGGGCCGATAGCCGGTCGCGAGGATGACGGTGTCGACGTGCTCCCGGTTACCATCCGTACACACCAGGTGGTCGACGTCGAAGCGAGTGAACATGGGTCGCTGATCCAGCTGCCTGGACTTCAGTGCGTTGCTGTAGGTGCCGGTGTCGAAGACGGGGGTGCCGTGGATGAGTCTGCTGAGGACGGCCGGTGGCAGGAGGTCGAGCCGGAGGGTGTGTAGCCAGTAGTGCATGTCGCGGCCGCCACGGATCTGCGGCACGAACTGGATGGGACGTCGTACCGCCATCGTCACGTTGGCGACTTCTGCCAGCTCGTAGGCGACCTGGATCGCGGAGTTCCCGGCGCCGACCACGACGACGCGCCGGCCGGCGTACTGCTTGGGGCCGCGGTAGTCCGCGACGTGCAGCAGCTGGCCGTCGAAGGTGCCGGGGATTGCCGGAATGTGCGGGTTGGTGAACGACCCGCTGGCGCAGATGACACCTGCGGAACGAAACTCCTCCCCGGCGTCGGTCCGCACGATGAAGCCGATGCCGTCGTGCGCGACGGCTGTGACTCGTGTCCTGGTGTGGATCTCGGCGTCAAGGTCCAAGGAGAGCCGTTCGAGGTAGGCGACCACCTCGTCCCTGGTGGGGTAGCGATCCGGATCGCCAGGAAATGGTGCACCCGGGAAGCCGCTGTAGCGGGCGGGGGAGAAGAGCGTGAGGCTGTCGTAGTACGCCGGCCAGGAGCCGATCGTTCGATCGCCTGCCTCCAGCAGTACCGGCCGCATCCCGGCGTCACGAGCCGCGAACGCCCCCGCCAGCCCCGACTGTCCACCGCCGATGATCACAACGGAGTTGCCTGCATTGGTCACGTCGCGAACATATCCTAATATCCCGATATGACGAAATGACGATACTGGCTAGTCTGGGTTCATGGCGCAGCAAGCAGACCCGAAGGCAGCGCCGGCTGACGCCGTCGACGACCTGGTCGAGCTCCACGCCGCCACGCACGATTTCCTCAAGGCCCTGTCCAGCCCTACCCGGCAGCGGATCATGTTGCTGTTCGCCCGCGGTACCGAACTCTCGGTCAACGAAGTTGCCGAACACGCCGGCATCGGCCAGTCCACCGCATCGCAGCAGCTCGACCTGCTGCGCCGTGGTGGCATCGTCAGCGCCCGTCGCGAAGGCAAGAGCGTCCTCTACAGCGCCGATCGAGAGGGTGCAGCAGCCGCCTTGGCCGATCTGCAGGCCTACCTCAGGACCTGCTGCTGACTCATCCGTCCAAGGTGAGTTGGTGACAGTGGAAGTCGTAGTGCTGAGTCGGGAAGTGGTACACGTCGGCCAAGGTCATGTAGTCCTTGAAGAACGGATCCATGGCGTCGGGTAGTGCATGCCGCGGGCGAGGTCAGCGTCCGATTCGGCGGCGAGCGGCTGGTGCAGCATTGCGATCACGTGATCGCACATGGTCTCCATACGCTCAGGGCTCACCGTGTGCCCGGCGGCGTACGAGCCTAGAAAAAGTTCACCTCGTCGAACGGGCGGGTCGCGGCGTTCAAGAGGTGGGCGTGTGCGCGACTGGGTCCCTTCGGTAGCCGCCCGAAGATCCGTACAAGCCGCAGCAGGGCGCGGATGATCAGATAGCCGAGCAACATGTGAAACAGCAGTTGCCGGTTGTTCCACCGCGTACCGTTCGTTCCCCTGAACATGTCTGCCCGATCCGCCGACTCGACCAACTCGCGGAAGTCCCCGAGCTGGCAGTGCCCGCACAGCGCGAGCCCGCCGCGGGCCGGTCGACGGTGAGCTCGACGTCGAGGTTGTCGCGTGCCGCCCAGCGATCCAGCTCGGCGCGGAACAGGAACTCGTCCGGCGGGCGTGCGCCGGCCACCAGCACGATCTTGCGGTACGCCGCCCGTTCAGCCAGCGCGTCCAGCAGAAGCGGACGTAGTGGCGCCAAGCCGATGCCACCGGCGACCACGACGAGATCGTTGCCAGCAGCATCTTCCGACGTCCACGCCGTACCGAACGGGCCGCGTACGCCGATTCCGCACCTTCGACAGTGAGCATCATCTGACGAAGACCACCTAGGACGGCAGAGGCGCACGTCCCTCAAGCCCCGGTCTGTCAGACCTACCAGTCCAGCGTTGGCCAAGCGGTTGGCAAGATTCTCGTACGCGCACTTGCAGCCGATCACGCACTGGCGCTGACCGGTCGATCGGATGGGTGGGCACAGCGCCCGTGGTGTGCCGCGGCCGCTGATCGACCATGACAGGGGTCCGAACGGGGTGACCGACCTGACGAGCATGGGTCGGCCGACCTGGTTGCTCCTGGCTACGGAATGGGAGAGGGTGTCTCTTGGTGCGCCGGGAAGTCTGGTCGGCATGCCCGTACCCAGTTGGGTGCGGGTCGGTCGGTTGCGTCCTGGGAGGCTTCGTGGTGGTCATCGGTCGGAGTTGGCACGGCGTACCGTGGAGGTGTGCACGGAGAGCAGATGGCCGAGGACTACCCGGTGGTAGGGCTGGACGAGGATGCGCTGCGGGCGGTCGAGTTGCTGGCGTCGCGGCGGTTGCCGGGTCTGATCGTGGTGGGCGGGGACGGCTCCCCGTTCGCGGTGCTGCCGGCGTCGCAGGTTGTGAGGTTCCTGGTCCCGAGCTATGTGCAGGACGATCCCTCGTTGGCTCGGGTGATCGGGGAGCAGTTGGCGGATCGGGTGGCCGACAAGTTGTCAGGTGTTCCGGTCCGGAAGTTGCTGCCGGCCGAGCCCACCGAGGTACCGGTGGTCAATCACGACGACACGATCCTGGAGATCGCGGCGATCATGGCCCGCCTGCGGTGCCCACTGGTCGCGGTGATGAAGGACCGGCGGATCCTCGGAGCGATCACCGCGTCCAGGCTGCTCGAGCTCGCCGTCACACCGCACTGACCTGCGGCGCCTCGTCGTACGCCGGTCTGCCGAGCGGCGGGAGCCGCGGATGACCGTCGTCGCGGTGGTGGTGTTCGTCGTCGCCTATGCGCTGATCGCGACCGAGTGGACGCACAAGTTGCTGGCGGCGCTCGGGGGAGCGGCGGTGCTGCTCGCTCTCGGGGTGACCGATTCCGAGCACGCGTTCTACTCGCACGAGACCGGTGTCGACTGGGATGTCATCTTCTTGTTGTTCGGGATGATGGTGATCGTCGGCATCGTCCGCCGTACCGGGCTGTTCGAGTTCATCGCGATCTGGGCGGCCAAGCGGGCGAAGGGATCGCCGCTGCGGGTGATGATCCTGCTGACCCTGATCACCGCGGTGGCCTCGGCGTTCCTGGACAATGTGACTACGGTGCTGCTGATCGCGCCGGTGACGTTGCTGGTGTGCGACCGGCTCGGGATCAATCCGGTGCCGTTCCTGATCGCGGAGGTGATGGCCTCCAACATCGGTGGTACGGCGACGCTGATCGGTGACCCGCCGAACATCATCATCGCCAGCCGGTCGGGGCTGACGTTCAACGACTTCCTTGTGCATCTGGCGCCGCTGGTGATTCTCGTGCTGGCGGTGTTCACGCTGGTCCTGCCTCGACTGTTCAAGGGCTCGTTCACGGTCGATCCGGAGCGGGTCGAGGACGTGATGCGGTTGAACGAGCGGGAGGCGATCGAGGACCGGCGGTTGCTGATCAAATGTGGCGCGGTGTTGCTGCTGGTCTTCGCCGGATTCGTCGGGCGCGCGGTTGTGGATATCGCCCCGTCAGTGGTGGCGCTGCTCGGTGCCGGGCTGCTGGTGCTGATCTCTGGGGTGCAGACCCGGCAGTACATGACAAGCGTCGAGTGGCAGACGCTGTTGTTCTTCGCCGGCCTGTTCGTGATGGTCGGCGCACTGGTCAAGACCGGCGTGATCGGTGACCTTGCTGCTCAGATCGGCAAGATCACCGAAGGACGAGCGCTGCTGGCGGTGATGTTGATCCTGGTGGTGTCCGCGGTGCTGTCCGGGATCGTCGACAACATCCCGTACGTCGCGACGATGAGCCCGGTCGTGGCCGAACTGACCAAGGGCATTGCGGATCCGGGCCAGGCCCATGCCCTGTGGTGGGCTCTGGCGATCGGCGCGGACTTCGGCGGCAACGCGACCGCGGTCGGGGCGAGCGCGAACGTGGTGGTCATCGGTCTCGCGCTCCGGGCCGGGTATCCGATCAGCTTCTGGGAGTTCACCCGCAAGGGTGCGGTGATGACTGCGATCACGATCGCGATCGCGGCGCCGTACCTGTGGTTGCGCTACTTCGTCCTGTCCTGATTCGCCGTGGGTCGGATCTGCGGCCGGAGTCGGTTGTGGTGTCGGTACGCCGGGTGGCGATGACGATGCAAGGGTCAGTCCTCTGCCAGGACGATGACTCGGTCCTTGTCGGTGAGCGTGAGTGGGGCTTGTTTGGGTGGGTTCAGGACGACGCCGTAGGCCGGTGGTTGGTAGAACTCGGCGTGGACGCGGTAGCCGATGGCCGTTTCGCCATGGCGGGCGGCCGCTTCGGCGACCGTGCTGAAGGTGGCCGGCATGCCGGGGAGTAGATAGCCGGCGGCGGGTTTGAGGTAGATCTCGGCGCCGGTGGGGTTGAAGAGGTCTTCGAAGACGGCCGCGAGGTGGCGGTTCTCGGTCAGCTGAGTGAGGAGCAGGCTGATCAGTTTCTCGCTGACCACGAAGTCGTCGGCGCGGGTGACTTCGGCGATCTCGCGGTTGGCGTCGTCGTTGATTTCGCTGACGATCGAGTACGGCTGGTCGAGGGACTCGGCCAGATCACGCAGGTGCAGCAGCGTGATGAGCGTCCTGGCATCGGCTTCCTGGGCGCCGAGTCCGTCGGCCGACAAGACGATGACGTGCTGGCAAAACTGGGGATCGAGGGCTTCGAGCTCGACCCGGTTGGCCGGGTCGGCGCGGATCACCTCGACGGTCAGGTTGGTCGTCGCGCCGATGAGTTGGTCGACGACGTCGGGGCAGGCGATGAGTACGTGCGATCCCGGGAAGGCGAACGTGTCGAGGAGTTCGATGATCTGGGGTGCGCGCTCGTTCCAGCCGAGCATTAGGGTGCGTTCGGGCGCGGGGTCGTGTCTTGGCCGTGCAGAGATCGCTGCCTCGACGACGTGTGGTGCGGCTCCGGCGGGCCGGATCAGGGTGTCGTCCTCGGCCAGCACGATCAGTTCGTCGGTCGCGGTGATCGGCTGGTCGCCGGTCGGGTTGAGCGTGATGGTTCCGTCGGCGTGCCGCAGCCCGACCGGTATGCCGAGTTCGTACGCGTGCAACGCCGTACCGAAGGTGGTTCCGGCCAGTTGTGGTTCGGACCGCAGGTAGAACTCATTGCCCGCGAAGGCCAGCAGGTCGGCACACACCGCGGACAACCCGGACTGACGGTGGGCGTTGACGATCAGCCGTACGGCGAGCTCGTCGGCCCGGACCAGTTGCGCTCGCCGCCCGCCCGCGAGCCTGGCCGCGGGCAGGTTGGTGGAGTCGCAGACCGCGGCAACGATGTGCGGACCGTCGCCTGTCGCCGCGCGGCTGCCCAGGGAGAGCAAGACTTTGACGACGTGGATGTCGGAATCCGGGCCATCGGACGGCAGGACCATCACCGACCGCGCCGACGAGAGACTGACCAGGTCGAGGTCGGCGGGATGCAGCGGCTTGCCGGACCGGCAGACGACGCGAGTCCGGCCCAGCTCGGGTACCCGGGCGCGGATCGCGTCGTCCATCTCGACCTTGTCATGGTCGGCCAGGATCGCCACGCAGGACCTGCGCTGACTCTGATTGGCCTGGACGAGCTCGGCGACCACGGTGAAGATCTGCTCCGACCAGCCGAGTACGACGGTGTGGTCGCGCTCGACGATGCGTGACCGGCCTTTCCGTAGTTCCGCGATCTTGTTCTCGAGACCCGTGGTGAGGACACCGATGAACGAACTCACGATGAAGATGCCACCCAGCGTCACGGCCAGCATCAGGCCGAGGAAGACCAGCCCGCCTTGATCGCCGCCCATCGTGCCGGGATCAAGCGTCCGGAGCAGGCCCATCCAGAGCACACCGTGCCAGCCACGGTGCTCGCCCACATCGCCGGGGGCGAACATCAGCACCAGCGCCGAGACCGCCAGCACCAGCAGAGCCGATGCCAAACCCAGCAAACCGATCAGCGCCGGAGTACCACGCGCCATCGTGCTGTCGAACCAGTACCTCAACCTGTCCCGCCAGCTGCCCAAGACCCCAACCCCTCTGTTCGCTCAGGGCACTATGCCATCCACGGCGCCGCAGTCGTGATGCCATCCGGCCCCCGAGGAGGGGCCACTCGACTCTCCCGACGGTGATACGCCCCCGGGTATATCTGGCTGGAGAGTGCGATGGAGGAGGTCGGACATGCGCAAGAAAGTGCTGGTGCTCGGCGCCAACTTCGGGGGTCTGACGGCGGCGTTGGCGGTGCGGTACGAACTGGTCGGGGATGTCGACGTGACCGTCGTGTCGGCCGCCGACAAATTTCTGTTCAACCCCAGCCTGATCTGGCTGCCGTTCGGCAAGCGCGACAGCGCCGACATCACCTTCCCGGTGGCGCCGACCTTGGACTCGCACGGCATCGAGTTCGTCCACGCGTCCGCCACCAAGGTCGACCCGGTCGCCAAGAAGGTGACGATCGACGACGGCCGGGAATTCGGCTACGACTATCTGGTCATCGCCACCGGCTATCGCAACAAGGACGACGTCGTACCGGGGTTCAGGGAGAACGCCAACACGATCACCACGCTGGCCGAGGCGCAGCGGACCGGGGTCGCGTGGCGCCGGTTCCTGGACGATCCTGGTGACGTCGTGGTTGCTGCGACCCAGGGCGCCGGCTGCTTCGGTGCGGCGTACGAGTTCTTGTTCAACACCTCCTACCAGCTCCGGAAGGCCGGGCTGCACAAGCAGGTGAAGCTCACGTACGTCACGGCTGAGCCGTTCCTCGGCCATTTCGGGATCGGTGGCCTACCGCACGGCGAGCGGTTGCTGCGGATGTTCCTGAAGAAGGAAGGGATCGACGCGCGCATCTCGGTCGGCGTCGAGCACATCGACCGCGGCGCCCTGGTGCTCGCGGACGGCGAGACGCTGCCGTTCGGCTTCGGCATGGTGATCCCGCCGTTCCTCGGGCAGAAATTCCTCAAGGACGCCAACGGGCTGGCCGACGAGAAGGGGTACGTCGTCGTCCGGGACACCTACCAGAGCGAGAAGTACGACGACGTCTACGCGGTCGGGGTGGCCGCGGCGGTCGACGTGCCGTGGCAGACCCCGACGCCGGTCGGGATCCCGAAGACGGGCTTCCCGACCGAGGTGATGGCACACACTGCGGCCGCCAACATCGCCGCGCAGATCCGGGGTGAGCAGCCGACGATCACCAAGGGGTTCGGCGACATCAAGGCGGTCTGTGTGATGGATGCCGGCAACAACGGTGTGATCATCCTGGCCGACAAGATGCTGCCGCCCCGCAAGCACGGTGTGCTGATTCCTGGCCCGCAGGCGCACTTGATGAAGCTGGGCTTCGAGAAGTACTTCCTGTGGAAGATGCGCCACGGCTACGTCCAACTGCCCTGAGGAGGCTTGGTCTCCATGTCGGATTCGATCAGTGTGGCGGGACGCTCCGTCGACGGAGCACGACGGTCGCCCGCACCGGCCGTCTGCGTACGTCATCGCGGCACTGATGCGGGGGAGACGAGATCTAGATACTGGCTGCTCGGCGTTGGAGGTAGCGGCGCTCCGCGCCGTCCGGGGCCAGTGACGCGGCCGCCTGGAAGGCGCGTACGGCGTCTTCGATGTGTCCCTGTCGATGGAGAAATTCCGCCCGCGCCGCGTGGAACGGGTAGTAGCCGGGCAGGTTGAGCTGGTCGATGTCGTGGAGGCCTCTGGCTGCGCCGTCGACCTCGCCGACTGCCACCGCCCGGTTGAGGGCGACCACCGGCGTGGCGGCAACGGTCATCAGTTGGTCGTACAGGGCGAGGATCTGTTTCCAGTCGGTGTCTTCGAATGCAGGTGCCTCGGCGTGCACCGCGGCGATCGCCGCCTCCAGCTGGTAGCGGCCCGGCTCATTGCGGCGCAGGCACCAGCGGACCAGGCGGTGCCCTTCCTGGATCAGGTCGCGGTCCCACAGGCGGCGGTCCTGATCACGCAGCAGGACGAGCTCGCCGGCGCTGTCGGTGCGGCTTCGACGTCGTACCTGCGTGAGGAGCATCAGTGCGAGTAGGCCGGCGACCTCGGGCTCGTCGGGCATGAGCAGCCGGAGCATCCGGCCGAGCTCGATGGCTTCGCCGGACAGGTCGGGACAGCGGTCAGGCTCGCCGTATCCGGTGGTGTAGGTCAGGTAGGTGGCGGCAAGGACTGCGCGGAGCCGATCGGGCAGTTCTGCGTCGCCGGGGATCCGGTAGGGGATGTTTGCCGCCTTGATCTTGTGCTTGGTGCGCACCAGTCGTTTGGCCATTGCCGGTTCGTTGGTCAGGAACGCCCTGGCGACGTCGGCGGTTGACAGGCCGCACACCAAGCGCAACGTCAGCTCGACCTGGCTCTGTCGGGCGAGTGCTGGATGGCAACAAGTGAAGAGGAGTCGCAGCCGGTCGTCAGGTGTGGTGGCGGCTGCGCTCGGCTCCATGGTGGTGA
The DNA here is from genome assembly GCF_040638415.1 of Kribbella sp. NPDC026596. Lineage (NCBI taxonomy): Bacteria > Bacillati > Actinomycetota > Actinomycetes > Propionibacteriales > Kribbellaceae > Kribbella > Kribbella sp. NPDC026596. Next base: position 49,984 of record NZ_JBEZYF010000025.1, read on the forward strand.
CCCGGAGCAATTCGTTGCCTCGGGCATCACGCCGGATCCGGTCGATCGCCTCGCGGTCGGCCACCATGGGCGCTAGGACGTCATCTCGTCGACGAAGGGTCGTACCTCGATCGAGGCCCGGATCAGGGCGCTGACCTTCCCCGCCCATGCCAGCGCTCCGTCGAGGTCGCTCGTCCGGATCAGATAGAAGCCGCCGAGATGATCCTTCGTCTCGGCGAACGGCCCGTCCGTGGTGAGTACATCGTTCTTCTCGGCCCGCACGACCGTAGCGGTCGCAGGATCATGCAACCGCCCGCCGAACACCCAGGCACCACCGGACTTCATCTCCGCCTCGAGCTGTTGGATCGCCCGCAGGTGCTCCTTCATCTCGTCGTCGGACATCGGCGGACCTTGGACCGGTTGCCCTGGCCGCAACATGTAGTAGGTCATGGTGGGATCCTTCCGGTGACGCGAGACACTGCTCTCGCTCTCACCCACACTACGAACGCCGGACGCACAAGATGGACGGCTGACCCGATGTCGTCTTCAGAGCCGAAGTCGGTGTCGCGACCTGCGGCTCCCGGCGGGAGCTCAGGAGCTACCTGCTCGTCGCTGCTCCTGGCTGAGTGACTTTCGGGCGAACTCGACGGCCTCCGCGAGGAGAGCAGTCCACAATCCACGATCGGGTGTGGGGATCGACGCCCATTCGCGGAAGACCTTGCCGGCGGGGGCGAACGGGTCGCCGGTTCCGCACTCGATGAGCTCGGTGACCCGGTCGCGCGGGAGCTTCACGACCAGACCTGATGCGTCGTCGTAGCTTGCGACGAAGCGTCCGGCCAGCCGCACACACGGGTAGCCCATCATGGTGGCCCGGCCGATGGCGGGGTCGTAGAGCAGGTCGTCGGTAAGCTCGTCGTAGAGGTCGCGAGCGTGCCCGCCGGAAGGTTCGGGCGGGGACATCGCGTTCTTCGCTGCCGGCATCAGGCCGCCGGTGGGGCGAAGACCCCGAACACGTTGCCGCTGGGATCGCGCAGGTAGGCGAACGTCGGGGCGCCGGGGCCGGGGTCGAGGTGCTTGCTGACGACCGAGCCGCCGAGCTGTTCGGTGTCGATGCAGGTGGTGTCGACGTCGGCGACCAGGATGTAGAGCACCGCGTGGCCGGGCGCCTGTCCGCCGGTGTTGGCGATGCCGCCCATCGGGGTGCCGGCGCCGGAGGCCTTGATGTTGCGGTAGTCCGTGCCGCCGGACGACGCGGGCCCGTTGGCTTCGAAGGTCCAGCCGAAGAGGCTGCCTGTGGTTCGACCTCTCTGACCGTCTCGACGCCGCCGACATCGATGTAGTGGATCCGGAGCACACGGTTCTCGCGGACGCCCCGCCAGATGGTCTCGGCGATCTCGGTGTCGGGGTCGGGAACAGGTTGCACGAGCAGCCCCACCTTCTCGGCGGTGGTGCGTGCCTCCTCGAGCGCTCGCTCCGGTATCGCGGCCATGATCTTCTGTAGCGCGCTGCGGGCGTCCTTCTTGAAGAGCACGTGCTCGGTCCGGCTCAGCGCCACCGCGACGGCGGCTGCCTCGAGTGGCGTGAAATTGAGCGGTGGAAGGCTCATCGACCGGTCGATTGTGAAGCCTCCCCCTCGGCCCTGCTTGGTTGCGAGCGGTACGCCGGCTTGACCGAGCGCGCTCAGGTCGCGCTCGATGGTGCGCACACTGACCTCGAAATGCGCAGCCAACTGTCGCGCGGTGCGCCCGCGGAGTCCCGCGGCCCGCAGCTCCTCCACCAGGGCGTACAGGCGGTCGATGCGATTCACTCTCGAAGCGTAAACACGAGGTGGGACAGTTCTCAGATCCTGCAGCGAGATTGTCCCGCGGAATCGAGAGCATCGCGACGCACGCAGCTGTCTTGAGGGCGAAGTGATCAGATGACCTGAGTGCGGACCTCTGTCCGCAGCGTTGGCAGCCGAGAATACATCAGTGATGTATTGAGTCAATGAGTGTCACAGCTGGCGGCGGCGATCTGGTCGCGACGTAGTCGGTGTGCCCGCGGTGGCGGCGGGGACCCGGCCGGCGGAGCGCGTGCATCCGCCGGCGCTGAAGGTGGCGCGGCGGCGTGGGCTGGATCCGGGCAAGTGGCACGCGGCTCAGGTGAGCGACGTCGTGCAGCCGCATGACTCGTGATCGCAGTGTGGGACATCGCGTACGAACATCTGCCGGCGGAGGCGCGCTCGCGGGTGCCTTGGTCGGTGCCGGATCCAGCCCCGACCGAAACGGATGCGGCCTTCGAGGACGTGTACGACGACATCGCCGGCCGGAGCGATCGGCCAGTGCCGTCGGTTTCGCCCGTCGCGGCGAACCGATCGAGGAGTGGAGAATGACGGGCGTCGCTGGGTATCAGCGCGAAGACTTGTCTATCGATCAGCAGCTTGCGTTGCGTACGGCGGCATCCCGCTTGGGGGGAGCAGCTCGTGGATCGCCCTCGCCGGCTGCGGCGCTCGTCCGTCAAAGTGACCACCGGACGACAATCCATGGCCACGCTGTGGCACGCGATCACGCCGATGGCCCGAGCACGCCGAGCGCGAACAGAACGCGAGGGAGCGTCAGGTTCAGGAGCGCGCGACCGGTGAACATCGAGGACTGGCTGCCCACCGTCTCCTGACGGTCGGCAGCCCACCCGCACACGCCGTCAGCCCGGAGCCACCACGCCTGCCGCTGTCGGCGGCCGAACCGCAGGCGAGCAATGAACTGCACTCAAGCAGAGATGCAGGACAAATGTTCCCTTAAGCCTTCGTAACGATGTCCATGACGTAGCCCACGAAACAGAACACAGTGCCCCTAGCCACGGCCACTGAGTGTCGTTATCTGGGGTGTTGTCGAGGCTCGCGGGGCGGCACTGGGTTCTATTCGTGTGCGCGGGCTGATCAGTGGGAAAGGCAGGTGGTCACTGAGGTCTCACTGTCCTGGTGAGCGATCCACGCCCCTCATCCGGCAGGTCAAGTTTCGCCGGGACGGATGTGGCCTGGTTCCTGAGCGGCCGAGTGACTCGACAGGGCTTCAGGCGGGGGCTTCCTTGCCGGCCGCGGTGACGACGAGCCACAGTCCCCCGAAGCCCTCGACGTTGTGACACTTCACCTGGTTCTTGCCCTCGTGGGCGTAGAAGTACAGCGGATGTCCGGCGTACGTGACCTGGATGGTGCCGTCAGTCCGCTTCGTCGTACCCAGCAGGGACGGCTTCACCGCGCCGAGCGCCTTGGGTGGTGCCTTCGTCAGCACCGGAGGCCACGCCTCCGCGCAGGCGCCATAGCAGGCCGAGGTCGCTGATTTCTCCTTGTCGAACAGGTAAATCGCCTGGCCCGTACTGTCGAAAAGGATCAGGCCGAAGTTACTGGCGGCTGTCTTGATACCGGTCCCGGCGGGTTGCGGTGACATGGAATGATCGCCCGGTGACGTCGAACTGGCGCTTGGCGACGGCTGACGTGACGACAGCGCCGTGACCGGCGACGGCGTCGGCGCTGGTGTCGAACCGGTCCCGGGGTCACTGCCGCAGCCGGTCAGCACTAGTCCGCAGGCAAGTACGACAACCGTTCGCATCAGAACCGACTCCGATCTAGACCATCCCCGTCTTTGACGTTAAGCCCGAGAGCACCACCCAGGCCGATTCCGTCATCGGTCCGTAAGGCCTGCAATTCATGAAGCGTGCGCGGCATGTCCATCGACTCTTTCGAGCAGTGGCATGCCACCAGCCACTGCCTTGGCTCGCGCGTGCGACGATGCTGAGCTGGCCGAGCGGCCAGCGGATGAAGGGCTGGCTACTCGTGGATCCGGCCGGCATCGCCGAGGCCGCCGACCTTCGACGCTGGGTCGACCGCGGCGTCCTGTTCGCCCGCAGCCTGGCGGCCAAGTAGCCCCGCCGCCAGGCACGTGCGATCGGCGCTTGAACGACCCGCGCGGCCGCGACTGTCTGGTACCTGGCGGTGGCAGAACGGACCGGGAGCGTCCTGGCCGTAAGGATCCTGTAACTGCTGGGCAGCTGGCCAGAATCTAATGTCGGAGGCGTCCCAGTCGAGTTGCGGCGCCTGGCCGCGGCCTGCTCGAAGGAGCAACCTCATGCCTCGTCTCGTGTCCCTTGTCCGTGCCTCTGTGCTGGCCGTACCGCTGGCCGTCCTGGCGACAGCACCCGCCGTCGCAGACTCCGGCAACGCCGCCGCCGGATTCGGCCAGCTCTACCACGACGGCGTCGTCGTTCGAACTGTCGTCACTCCGACATCGACACCAGGCAAGGGAGTCGACCCGATCTTCGCCTTCTCCAGCGGTGTCGACGGTCAGCTCTCGGTCACTTCGGTCGCGCCCGGTGGCCCCGGCTACCACGGCGGGCGATGGGCCGTCTACGTCGTGAGCTGGAACACGGCGCCGTACCTGCTGACCTCCGACGAGGCCGTTGCGTCAGCCACGGCCGCGGGTGACATCACCGTCGCCCGGATGCCCGCCGCCGACTTCGTCTGCCCAGTGGCCGGGTAGACAATCCGCGTGCCGGTTCGTCGTACGGCGTGGTCCTCGACCCTGCCAAAGCACGCCCGCTGACCCGCACCGAAGGGGCCACGTCATCGTCCTCGAAGAATCCTGATGCAGACACGCCCGCGTGGCTATGGAGCGGCGCTCGTCGTCACGCAATCACAGTGTTGAGCGCCGCTCGGCCTCCGTCCTTGCAGCCTCGAGAGAGGCCCGTACGGCGGCCTCCCAGGTGCTCGCGACCAGATCACCCCACCACCGGCCTGCGCGCCACAGATCCGTTCCCAGCTCACCGGTGTAGGTCAGCAAGGTGCCGCCGACCTCATCCTCAGCCAGCTGGAACGACTCCACAACATGCGGCACCGGGCCCCGCACCAGCCGAAAATCGACCCGGTCCGGTCGACTGAACCGCACGGTCTCCACCGTCGTGGCCCGCAAGCGTCCGCGGATCGGCGTGAAGTGCGCGGCCAACACCATGTCATCACCCCGCTCGAGCACCTTCACCTTCTCGCGCATGGCCCGCGGAACCCGCTCGCCGTACGGCGCTGCGAGGACCGCGAACACCACGTCACGCGGCGCCCCGATCAACACCTCGACAGGACCCAGCGGACGGACCCGGCGACCGATCCCGAGATCGACCGGAATCGCTCCAGTCACCAGACCCAGATAGGTGCCCACGCCGGCCAGTGCCCCACCACCGGCAACCATCGCGACCCGCCGCGCCAAAGCCATACAACCGACCATAACGACCCCAGGCGGCTGGACCAGGAAAACGACTCCGGCGCGTCCCAGCTACCCGAGCCACGGGTGATCGCGGCCGGGGCGCCGATCCGTTCAGCGGTCTGCTTCGGCGGTGATGGCGGCCGGGTCGAGGATGGTGACCTTGCCACGGCCGACGCGGAGCAAGCCGCGGTCGGCGTACCCGGCGAGGACCTTGGTGGCGGTCTCGCGGGAGGTGCCGGTCAGGGCGGCGATCCGTTCGTGGGTCAACTGCACACCGCGACTGAGCGGGCGTTTCTGTTGCTCGCCCACGAGTAGGCACAGCGTGGCCGCGACACGCTGCGGGACGCTCTTGAACACCGTGTCGGACAGGCGGCGCTCGAGTTCGGTCACCCGGCGGCCGAGGATCTCCGAGATCCGGACCGCGATCCGTGGATCGGACAGCAGGAACCGGTGCACGTCGGCGCGGCTCATGACACACACCACGACCTCGTCGAGGGCCTCGGTGAAGTTGTCGTGCATCTGCTGGCCGGGCAGCAGCATGTCGCCGAAGACAGTGCCTAGTGCCTCTTCCAGAAAGGTTGGGGTCGTAACTCGTGTCGGGTTGACCGGTTCGGCGGTGGGTGTGGAGGCTTGCTGGCGGAGGTGGTGATGGCTCGGCAGCCTGAGGTGTTCGTGCGCTCGCTGGAACCTGAGGAGGCGCAGCGGCTGGTGAAGATCACGCGGACCACGAAGGATCGGGTGCGGCTTCGCCGGGCCGGGATCGTGCTCGCGTCGGTGCAGGGCAGGAGTGCTACGGAGGCGGCGGGCATGTTCGCGATGAAGCCGCAGTATGCGCGGGAGGTGATCCGCGCGTTCAACGAGCAGGGGTTCGCGGCGCTGGACCCAAAATGGAGCGGGGGCCGACCGGCGAGGTTCGGTCCCCGGTTCGTGAAACGGTCTGCCGGGTCGCCAAGACCCCGCCGCAGCAGCTGGGGCCCCCGTTCACGACGTGGAGCCTGTCGAAGCTGGTCGAGTACCTGGCCGAGCACAAGAGCATCCGGATCAGCACCGAGTCGGTGCGCCAGATCCTGCGCAAGGCCGGGATCAGGTGGCAGGCGACCAAGACGTGGAAGGCCAGCAAGGACCCGGACTTCGCCGCGAAGATGGCCCGCGTTCTCGACCTGTACGACGATCCGCCGGCCGATGGGCGGGTGCTGTGCGTCGACGAGTTCGGCCCGTTGAACCTCCAACCCCGGCCGGGCAGGGGCTGGTTCCCCGCCCGGCGCCCGGCGCGACTGCGGGCCACGTTCAACCGCACCGGCGGGGTCCGGCACATGTTCGCCGCGCTGGATCTGGCCACCGGGCAGATGTTCTACCGGTTCCGAGATCGTAAGCGGTGGCGAGAGTTCCCCGGGTTCCTCAAGCAGCTGCGGGACCGGTTCCCGACCGGAAAGCTGTATGTCGTGTCTGACAACTACGGACCGCACAAGAAGGCCGAGGTCGTCGACTGGTGCGGCCTCAACGACATCGAGTTGGTGTTCACCCCGAGCAACGCGTCCTGGCTGAACTGGATCGAGTGCGAGTTCACCGCCCTGCGGTACTTCACCCTCGACGGCAGCGACTACCCCAGCCACACCGCCCAAGAGACCGCGATCGCCGGCTACGTCCGCTGGCACAACAAACGCGCCCAACCCAAACGACACTTCGCCGTCGACTCCAAGATCCGCCGACCCGATTACCTACCCAACGTTGCTTGACGAGGCACTAGCAACGGATCCGGGGGTTGTCTCATGCTCATCGCTCACCATCCTCTCGCGCTGATTGAGGTGCGTAAAGGGGTGTGCTGGTTGCAGTGCTCGGCTGCGAGGTTCACTGCGACAGCCGGACTCGTGACCACGACGACCGGTCGCCGGCGCGCGTTGCCGTTGAGAAGGTCAGCGAGCGCGCCTGCGGAACGCTCGTCATCGATGTGCTGGCTGCTGGCCACGATTTGAAGCGTACGGAGATGGGCCGACAGAAGTCGGCGATTCCGGCCAGCCACCTGTGTGATGATGTGGGCTGGGCCGCCGCTGCTGGGAGACCATGAACCAGTCTCGGCCGCCTGCGGTTCGTGGCAAAGCGAAGGAGACGACATGCGCTTGACAAGGGATGTGCGTCAGAAGCTGCTGGATCAGAACGAGGGATACACGACCTCGACGTCCTACAGCGGCAAGAACAGCAGCGAAGACAGGTACTACGAGATCCGCGGTGGCCAGCTCCACGTCCGCGCCAAGGGCAAGACATCTTGGGCTGACAGCAGGTACGAGCAGGAGTTCGTCGCAGACGAAGACCAGACGCACAGGTTTCTCAAGGACAACCTCTACGCCCTGAATACGGACGGGCTCGGCTGAGCAAAGCTGTTTATCCGACGATGGACTGGCCTCAGGGGCAGTCGCACTCGTGCCAGTCAGCACCGCAGATGCTGCACATGATGGGGGCAGCCCGTGCAGTGAAGGTGGCGTAAGCTGCGGCCGCCGTACGCGGAGTTTTCGATCTCCTGACGCTTCGATCGATTCGGAACAGGTCGTGCACGTACCGCTGTCGTACTGAGCTACACAACTCACGTCGTCGTCCGAGCTTTCTTCTCGCCGTGCATATCGAAAGCGTAGAGAAGATCTTCGCGCGCCGGTGGTTCTGAGCATTCGGCCCGCGGAGGGCGCGCCCTCGGGCACGTGCTGGACTAGCGTGCGGCCGGTCATGTTCGTGATGCCGGATCTGTCAGCTATGTAAGCGGACAACGCGGCGGCGGCGTTTCCGACGGCGACCCGACAATGGCCGGCCGACCAAGTGGTAAGGCTGAGCTCCATATGCTGGGGTGGAATCGGTTCGCGATGAGAAGCGGCGATTCAGGCGCGAGGTTCTCAGCCGCGTCCTCAGCGTCGCGCACCACTCCTACCCTCGAAGTTTCATGTGGCTTCGGCGTGTTGCTCAGTTGCCTTTGAGGGTCCGCCGGGGTCTGTCGGTCGGGTTGTTGGCAGATATGGGGCCCGGCTGTCGCGTCGGGTGGGCGGGTTCCAATGTCCTTGGGTCATAGGGGGGTCGCTGTGGCTAGGCGGCCGGCCAGGGTGCGGCGCGGAGCCTGGTGAACGCGGTGGCGAGCTCGCGGGCCCAGGGCCAGTCGGTGTCGAGTTGGAGGCGTCGACCGCGGGCGGTGCGGACGAGTCGTGCGGCGACGTGGAGTATCTGGTAGCGGAAGGTGGCTGGTTCGGTGTGGGCGAGGGCGCCGGTGAAGCACAGCGCCTGGGTCCAGCAGAGCAGGTTCGTCGCGGCCAGTGCGAGTTCGAGCCAGCAGGCGTTGGCGGCGAAGGCGTGGCAGGGCAGGTTCCTGATCCCGGTGTCCTTGCCGCAGCGGATCCGGTCTTCGACTCGTGCGTGGCGGCGATGTTCCATCGCCAGGTCGGCGAGCTGGCCTGATGGGGTGTCGGTGAGGAAGGCGGTGAACCGGTGGCCGTCGATGTCGGTGAAGGTCAGTTGGGCGCTCGGGTGGGGTCGTTCGCGGCGGACGATGACTCGCGATCCCTTGGGCCAGTTGGTCAGGTTGAGCAGGCCGGTGATCTCGGCGACCCAGGCACCGCGGCGGGGTTCGCCGTCGGCGTTGTAGGCCGGTGTCCACGCTGTCTTCGGGGTGGCCAGGATCGCTTGTTGCACGTTCTCGTCGACCGAGAAGCCCAGCGAGAACCCGATCCCACGGTCGCGCAGTGCGGCGGCGAACACGCGGGTCGCGCCGGCCGAATCGGCGCTGGCCAGCAACCGCGGCCTGGTGGGTCATCGGGCTGCGGCCGCGCCTGGGGCGGCAACGCCGCGATGGCCAGGTCCAGCACCGTGACGTGGTCGGCGGCGGTATTGCCTCCGGCGTTGCCCGGCCGCAACACCCCGGCCAGCGCCTCACCACCGGACACCTCCGGGCGGTCCAGGTAACAGCAACGGATGGAAGCCGAAACCCTTCTTCCATGTCGGCGCGGCGTTCTCCTTCTCCGAGTACGCCGTCAGCAAGGTGGAGTCGAAGTGCAGCCGCAGCGGTTTCGACAGGTCCGGTCCGGCGCCGGCCGCCCAGGCCCGTTCCCGTGCCTTCGCGTGGGCCGCATCGAGTAGGAAATGAATGACGGAGCCGTAATTCGCCCCGTTGATCGCAGACTATTGACATGTTTCTCGGGCCGGAGTTCTCTGAGCGCAAAGTGACCTGGGGGCGACTTCGCCATTCCCGGAATGGTGAGATCAGGGGTGAGGGTCATGAAACTGTCGCGTGCCTTGGGTTTGGCTGTCGTACCGCTTGCTCTTCTGGCGGCTTATCCCGCGTCGGCCTCGACGCCCAAGCCGGTTCTCGTGGGTCGCGCGGTACTGCCGGTGGAGACGTATGCACCCGGACCGCCTTCCGGTGCGTTCATGGCGGGGCAGACGGTCAACGGCATTTCGTTCCCGACACCGTCGCAGCCGGTCGAGGGCTTCTCGTCGATGATCAATGGGCGCGCGCCCGGTGAGTACCTGGCGATGCCCGACAACGGCTTCGGTGGAAAAGCGACTTCGGGCGACTTCCTGATCCGCGCGTACTACATCGAACCGGATTTCAAGACGGCCAATGGCGGCACCGGCGCGGTCACCGTCAAGGATTTCATCGAGTTCCGGGACCCGAACGGCGTCATCGGCTTCGACATCGTGAACAAGGCTACGACCGCACGGCTCCTGACCGGTAAGGACATCGACCCGGAGTCATTGCAGCGGGCAAAGAACGGTGACCTCTGGGTCGGTGACGAGTTCGGCCCGTGGGTGCTGCACTTCGACGCGACCGGCGTGCTGCTCGAGCCGCCGCTCCCGGTCCCCGGGAACCTCGTCCAGCCGGCCGTGCCGGGAACTCTGATGTCGCCGAACAACCCCTTCCTCAGCGGGTCGGCGACCCAGCCGAACAGCCGGGGCTTCGAGGCCATGTCCTCGACACCCGACGGGAAGTATCTGTACCCGATCCTGGAAGGTGCGACCGTGGTCGACACCGATCAGAGTCGGCGTTTCCTCTTCGAGTTCAGCGTCGGGGATGCCGGGTTCACGGGTCGCGTTTGGCAGTACCACACGGAGCAGCCGGCGTACATGGTCGCCGACATGCAGGCGCTCGACGAGAACCGGATGGTCGTCATCGAGCGCGACGCCGGGCGAGGCGTCAACGCGGTGTTCCGCAATGTCTACGTGGTCGACCTTCGCGATGTCGGACCCGATGGGTTCCTCGTGAAGCACAAAGCTGTGGACCTCGCCGCGATCCCCGACCCGGACTTGATCTCGCTACCAGAGATCCACACCGGCGACGTCCGCCTCGGCGACCCCTTCGGTGTCGCGTGTGAATCCATCGAGGCGATCCACGTCATCGACGGACAGCGGCTGCTCCTCGGGTGCGACAACAACTTCCCGAACACCGGCCGCAACCCGAATCTTGCCGACGACAACGAGTTCATCGTCGTCAAGGTGCCGGGCCTGAAATCCCTGAACTGAGTCGCTCTTTCACCCCTCCTGGCCACTCCATCATGACCCGACACGCCCTCCGCGAAACCGCCCACGCTGGTTGTAGCCACGCGCCCGCAGATGCCTGTCATCTCGCCAACGGAAGAGGAGGTTGGTGTTCAGCATGTCACCGTCTGGCTTCTCCTACGGAAGGCCATAGGACGTGGCGGGAAGCGCTCGATGTGCTGAAGCAGCGTGAGCGCCGCTCCATCTGACATCGGCACCTCGCGCTCCGTATCGTTCTTCGGCAGCGCGAAAACGTAGTCCCTTCCAAGCCGTTTCACCTGCCGCCGGACATGGATGACCATCTCGTCGAAGTCGAGATCCTCCTGGCCAAGCCCGAAGAACTCGCCCTGACGGAGTCCGGCGGCCGCGCCGATGATCGGAATGGCTTGGTACTGCATTGGGTGGCTCGCCACGATCCGCTCAACGGTCCCGTCACTCCACGCGACGATCTTCCGCTGCTTCGGAGTCGGCGCCTTGACCACCTTCGCCTTAGCCGGAATCCGCTTGATCGTGCCGTCGTCGACGGCAAGCTCCAAAGTCCCGTGCAGCACGACAAACGCCGTCCGCGCAGTCGCCGGCCCGATCCTTCGCTCCAGGTCTGTTGGCCATGTGGCGATCTCCGACGGCTTGATGCTCTTCAACTGCCGACTGGCGAACCGTGGCTTCACATGGAGGCGCAGCGCGGTCTCATACCTGATCAACGTCGTCGGATCGACCGAGCGCGACCTCAGCCACGTGTCCGCAACGACCTCTAACCGAACTTGGCCGACCTTCGGATCGACGTAGTCTCCGCGAGCCGCGTCCGTCTCATACCGTTCGCGTAGCGGCTCGCCTACGTCTTGGTCTCGAACGCGCGAGACTGTTCGTTCCCACTCGGGTCATGCCAAACCCCAAGTCACCGCTTCCCCTTACCCCACCGCTTCTCGTTCCGCTCGCGCGTGACCTTCCCGCCAGCCTGCGCCACTGCCGTCGTCCACTGATCCTTCACCAACGCCACTCGTCAACCTCCGCCGTGCTCGACAACACCAGCGGAACCTCAACGTCTGGGCACGCGAAACCTCGACGAAGTCGGCCAGTCGCGCCGCGTCACAAGGGCGTCGAGCGGTGACGCGATCTCACCATCCGAGCGAAGCATCGTCCGTGCGCATCGATGCGCGAACCTCCAATCCGCTGTTTCCAGCCGAAGATGACCGGCAATGGCCAACGGTTCGCATTGAGGCTTCTGGCCTGCGGGTTTTGCCAGATCTCGGTGTGCATGAAGTCGCGGAGGGTGACCCATTCCATGGCGGCGTGGCCGCGGCCGGCGACGCCGAAGAGAACGGACGGGATACCTGCGGCCTGGTAGACGGCGCAGTCGGTCCAGACCTGTTCGCCGCGGTGCGTCGCGGGTCGGCCGGTCAGCGGTGGAAGGCGTCGCCGAGTGTGGTGACGACGTGGGTGTGGGGTCGACTGCGAAAGCAGGGTTCGACGAGGATCTTGACGTCCGCGTGGAAGTCTGGATCTGCCTGAGAGAATTCGTCGAGGATCGAGCGGAGTTCGGCTTCGGTGCTGTCGGCGTTCTCGTCCGGGAGGGTACGGCGTTCCAGCGAGATCGTGCAGGTGCTCGGATAGGTCGAAAGCTCGTCACCGCCGGAGATGGGCCGATGGGACTGCTTCACGAGTAGGTGACCCGTCGGCGCTGCGTCAGGCTGAGGTGACCTTGTGCCAGATCGCGGCCAGGCCGCCGGCGGCGTCGGTCCGGTTGGAGGCTTTGGTGTCAGGAACCGGCGATGCCGCCGACGATGCCGATTCGGTGCTGGCGCCGGTGAAGTCGGATCCGGGCAGCACCTGTAGCGCTGCACGTCGTTGCCGTGGGGGAAGGTCTGATGCATAATTCATGACTATGATCAGCAGATATTAAGGGAGTGTGTGATGCCTGCTGGGCGGTCGATGGCTTATCGGGAGTTGGTTCCGGCGTTTGCTGATCCTCAAGCGTGGACGTTCGGGCAGGTGTTGCGGCATCACGCGTCGGTTCGGCCGGGGGCGACGTGTCTGGACGTTCCGCATCAGGGGTTTACGCTGACCTATGCGGAGGCGCTCGACTCGGCGGAGCGGGTTGCTTCGGCGCTCTATCAAGCAGGTGCCGAGCAGGGGGATCGGGTTGTGATCATGGCGGCCAACTCGTCGGAGCTGGTGCGGACCTGGTGGGGCACCGCGGTCGGCGGGCTGGTCGAGGTGCCGATCAACACGAACTACGAGGGGGAGTTCCTTCGGCACCAGCTCGACATCGCCGAGGCTCGGTACGCCGTCATCGACGACACCTTCGCCGAGCGCTGGATCGCGATCGCGGAGCACGCCCGCGGGATCGAGAAGTTCTGGGTGATCGACACTGGGACCCGGGACAAGGCGATCAGGCTGCTGCAGGACAACGGCTGGCCGGCGTCCGCGTGGGAAGAGCTCGTGCAAGCGGCCAAGACGGAGCTCCCGACCCCGAAGCCGCAGGATCTCGGCGCGATCTTCTACACGTCCGGGACGACCGGGCCGTCCAAGGGCGTCGCGATGCCCAACTCGCAGCTGTACTTCTTCGCCCAGGTCGTGGTCTCGCTGACCCGGCTGACACCCGACGACGTCTACCTCACGACCACACCGCTGTTCCACGGCAACGCGCAGTTCATGGCCGTGTACCCCGCGATCGTCGCCGGTGGACGCGCGGTGGTGCGCCCGAAGTTCAGTGCCAGCCGCTGGATCGACCACGTCCGCGACTCCGGTGTCACCGTGACGAACTTCGTCGGCGTGATGATGGACTTCGCCTGGAAGCAGCCGCCGCGACCCGACGATGCGGACAACCAACTGCGCTGCGTGTACGCCGCTCCCACCGCGGTCACGATTGTCGACCAGTTCAAGGAGCGGTTCGGGATCGAGGCGTTCGTCGACGCGTTCGGACTGACGGAGACCTGCGCCCCGATCCTCTCGCCGTACGGCGTGGACCGGCCGGCCGGCGCGGCCGGTCTGCAGGCGGCGGACTGGTTCGACATCAAGCTGGTCGACCCCGAGACCGATCGAGAGGTGCCGGTCGGCGAGGTCGGAGAGCTGGTGGTCCGCCCACTCGTCCCCGGGATCTGCAGCAACGGCTACTACAACATGCCGGAGAAGACCGTCGAGGCATGGCGCAACCTGTGGTTCCACACCGGCGACGCGTTACGCAAGGACGAGGACGGATGGTTCTACTTCATCGACCGCTACAAGGACGCGCTGCGCCGGCGTGGCGAGAACATCAGCTCGTACGAGGTCGAGCAGGCGATCCTCGGTCACCCGGCCGTCAAGGAGTGCGCGGTCGTCGGCGTGCCGGCCGATGTGGAGGCGGGGGAGGATGAGGTCCTCGCGGTGGTGGTGACGGCCGGGCCAGTGTCGGCCGAGGAGCTGTGGGGATGGTGTGAAGGACGCATCCCGGCGTTCGCGATCCCCCGCTACTTTCGCCTTGTCGACCAGTTGCCGAAGACGCCGTCGCAGAAGGTGCAGAAGGCAGTGCTCCGCGAGTACGGCGTGGCCGCCGGCACGCATGACAAGTTGACCAAGGAGAGTCATGGAGTACGAGACGCTGGACTACGCGGTTGACGATCGCATCCTGACCCTCACGCTGAACCGGCCGGACCAGCTCAACGCGTTCACGGTCACCATGGCCGGCGAGCTGATCGACGCGTTCGGCCGGGCGAGTGCCGACGAATCGGTTGCGGCCGTGGTCGTCACCGGCGCGGGTCGCGCGTTCTGTGCCGGCATGAATCTGTCGGTCGACGGCAACGTCTTCGGTCTCGACGAATCCCGTCGGCCCACCATGGCGGAGTTGCGGCAGCGGTACGACGACCCGGCGTACGGCGTCCGCGACACCGGCGGGCGGGTCACGCTGGCGATCTACGAGTGCACCAAGCCGGTGATTGCCGCGATCAACGGTCCCGCGGTCGGGGTCGGGGCAACGATGACGCTGGCGATGGACGTCCGGCTCGCGTCCACGAAGGCGCGGATCGGCTTCGTGTTCGGGAAGCTCGGCATCGTCCCGGAAGCCTGCTCGACGTGGTTCCTGCCGCGGATCGTCGGAGTCAGCCGCGCGCTGGAGCTGGCGTACTCCGCCGACATCCTGACCGCCGCCGAGGCCGACGACGCCGGGCTGGTCCGCGCGGTCCATGAGCCCGACGAACTGTTGCCCGCGGCCACCGCGTTGGCCCGGCGGTTCACCGCGAACCGTTCGGCGGTGGCGATCGCACTCACCCGGCAGATGATGTACCGCGACGCGGCGCAACCGCATCCGCGCGAAGCGCACCTGGTCGAGTCGCTGGCGATGTTCGAGACCTCGGTCGGCGACGGCAAGGAAGGGGTCGAGGCGTTCCGGGCGAAACGCGAGCCGGCGTTCCAGGGGCATGACCTGCCGGCGGACTTGCGGTCCTGGTGGATCGGATCGCGGGTCGAGGACCGGGCGGCGATCCAGGAGCTCGGTGTGCTGTACGGATTCGTCATGGACGAGCGCGACGAGGTCGGGATCCGGCAGATCTTCTGCGCCGACGCGACGCTGCGATCACAGGACGGGGTGTTCGCCGCGACCGGAATCGAGGAGATCGTCACGACGTACCTCGGCCGGTTCGCCGCGCTCGGTCCGACCAACCACTTCTCGCACGGCCACGTGATCCGGTTCGACCCGGCGGATCCGGATCGCGCGACCGGGCTGCTCGCCTCGCACGCCGAGGTTTCCCGCAACGGCGTCGCGATGCAGGTTGCCTTGCGCTACAAGGACGTCTACCGGCGCGAAGGCGGTCGCTGGCGGTTCGCGGATCGGCTGATGTCGTACATGTACTACCTGCCGTTCGACGAGCTCGCCACCGGGCTCGGCGATCGCAACAGCGTCCGCGCGTACGGCGATCAGCGGGCGTCCGATTGGCCCGAGGTTCTGTACTCCAAGAACGGAGACACCTTCCTAGACGACTACCGCTGAAGTCAGCAGCTGCCGGAACTCCAGCATCCGACTCCGCAGGCCGAGGAGAACAACCCCGACCAGGATGCCGTCGCGATAGTAGCCGACCGCGCAGTCGCCTGCGAGCTCGCCCTCCAGCAGACGGACGTCCTCGCAGCCGAGCCCCGGCACCCCGAACGACTGCAAGCGAGTCCCGAACTGCTCGCTCCAGAACGTCGGCATCGGCGCGAAGCCGGCCCGATCGCTCGGTACTCCGGTGATCCGCGCGATCAGACTGATCGCGGCGTAGCGGGCGGTCTCGCCGCACATCGTCCAGTGCTCGATACGCGTCGTACCGAACCGCGGATCGGGGAACCGGACGATGTCGCCGACGGCAACGACCTCGTTCACCGGACCCGATGCCGTCACCGGATGCAGCTCCGCGTCACAAAGGACTCCGTTCGACAGGTCGAGACCGTTGCCCTCGAGCCACTCGACATTCGGCACCGACCCGACCGCCTCGACGATCACGTCCGTGCCGATCCGGCTGCCGTCGTCCAGTACGACGTCCCCGTCCACGCGGACGACGCTGTGCCCGAGCCGGAACCGCACGCCCTGCTCCTCGTGCCGACGGCGCAGCTCGTCACCCACCAACCGGCCGACCGCGACCTGGAGCGGTGCGTCGAGCGGCTCCACGACAGTCACGATGCAGCCCAGACCCGCTGCGGTGGCGGCGATCTCGCACCCGATGAAGCCGGCGCCGATCACCGTGACTCGTGCCCCGGGAACCAGCTCCGGCCGAAGCCGCAGGGCATCGTCCATCGTCCGGATCCGGTGCCCGTTCAGCGGAAGAGTTCTGGACCGGACCCCGGTGGCGATCACGAGGCCGTCGTACGCCAGGACATCGCCGTCATCCAGGGTTGCCCTGCGACTGAGGAGGTCGACGGCCTCGACCCGGCGACCCAGCCGCCACTCGACGTCAGCAGTCGTGGCGCGCTGCGGGAAAAGCAGGACGTCCGGGGTGATGCCGGTGCGGAGGGCTTCCTTGGTGAGCGGTGGCCGGTTGTACGGCGGATGTGGCTCGGCCCCGACCACGGTGATCGGCCGGGACCAGCCGGCGGCGCGCAGGTGCTCGACGGTCCGGAGCGCCGCGAGACCCGCGCCGGCCACCAGGATCCGCGTCACGCGGTGAGCCGTGGACCTGGGGTGAAGGTGGCCGGGATACGTTGCCAGCCGGTGTTCGTGCCCTGGTGCGGATAGGGTTCCAACGCGTCGAGGTCAACGATGTAGTCGCCCATCCGCTGCAGGATCTGGGTCAGCAGCTCCTTGGCCATCGCCCGGCCGAGATGGGATCCCGCGCAGCGGTGCACGCCGATCCCGAAGGCGGTGTGCCGGTTCGGCCAGCGCTCGATGTCGACCTGGTCGGGATTCTCGAACTGCTCGGGATCCCGGTTGGCCGAGGCCCACGCCAGCAGGACCCGGTCGCCCTTCTTCATCGGGCAGCCGTGGAACTCGGTGTCCCGGCTGACCGTGCGGGCCAGGCCCTGGGTGGGGGAGAAGTACCGGAGGAACTCCTCGATCGCCTTGTCCATCAGCGCGGGGTCGTCGATCAGTTGCCGGCGGACGTCCTGGTGCTGGTACAGCCACACCACGGTGTTGCTCACCAACGAGGCGGTCGTCCCGACCCCGCCCGCCAGTAGCAGGTCGACGATCGAGTAGACCTCGTCGTCGGTGATGACCCGGCCGTCGACCTCACACTGCGTCAGGTAACTGATCGTGTCGTCCAACGGCTCGGCCCGGCGGGCGGCGATCACTTCGCGCGTCCGCTCCTCCAGATACGGGAGGTCGACCGTGACGGCCTGCTCCCACCTGTCACTGCCACGGACGGCGGCCAGTACGGCGTGATGCGCCGACGCGTACCGCTGCCAGTCGGCCACGTCGAGGCCGAGCCAGTCGACCGTGACGATCGAGGGGACGCCGATCACCTTGGCCAGGTCGCACTCGCCCTGCTCGATGATGTCGTCGACGAACCAGGTGACGTAGTGCTCCACTATCCGCTCGAGCCGCTCGATCGCCGCCGGGGCCGTGATCGGGTTCAGGATCTTGCGCCACTTGCGGAACTCGGGTGGGTCGATCTCGATCGGGATGTGGAAGTGCATCGGGGTCTTCGGGATCACCACCGACAGGCCCTCGCCACCGTCGGTGGTGCGCGCGGACGAGAACGTCTCGTCGTCGCGCGCCGCCTCGAAGACCGACTGGTAGTCGGACAGGATCCAGTAACCACCGTGATGCTCGGAGCGGGCGACCGGGCCGACGTCGCGCAGGGCGCGGTACGAACCGACCGGATCGGCGGAGTGCTGCTCGGAGTTGTGGTCGAAGTCGGCGACCGGGTAGCTGCCCTCTGCGGCCATGGGGCCCGCCTTTCGTAGCTGGCCAATACCAGGCTCATAGTTATACTGATTAGGGTTCGTGTCAACGGCGCCCAGGTGTCCGTCGTACCGACGGCACACGCGCCCTCACGGTGCGGAAACAGGAGCTGCTCATGCACATCAAGATCGATGACAGTCGCTGCCAGGGACACGGCCTGTGCCGGCTGAGTGCGCCCGATCTGTTCTTCGCGCGCGAAGAGGACGGGCATGCGTACGTCGCTGGCGACGCGGTGCCGGCCGACCGGGAGGCCGACGCCCAGCTCGCGGCCGACAGCTGTCCCGAGCTCGCCATCCGGATCGACTGACCGACACTCTTTACAGCACATCGTCGGCGGAACTATGGTGCCAGTTACATGCTAATCATGAGCATAGAATTCTGATCCCCTGGAGGAACGGATGAACTGGCTGACGTCGGCGCGCTCCCGTCGCAAGTCCGTCCCCGTCGTGATGCTCGCCCTCGCAACCCTGGTGAGTGCGGCGGCCTGTGGTGGCAGTTCGTCCGGCGGTTCCGCCGGTGGCGGACTGCCGGACACGATCAAGATCGTCTCGGTCAACC
This sequence comes from Kribbella sp. NPDC026596, assembly GCF_040638415.1. Taxonomy (NCBI): domain Bacteria; kingdom Bacillati; phylum Actinomycetota; class Actinomycetes; order Propionibacteriales; family Kribbellaceae; genus Kribbella; species Kribbella sp. NPDC026596. Next base: position 68,599 of record NZ_JBEZYF010000025.1, read on the forward strand.
CGACCACCGGCATCGTCGCCTTCGCCGGCGCGGGTGCCAACAGGGGCTACCAGCTGGCCGTGAAAGAGATCAACGCGTCGAACCTGCTGGGTGGCAGCAAGATCGAGCTCGAGCTCAAGGACACCAAGAGCGAGGCGCAGACCGCGGCCAGCGAGGTGAGCTCGGCCGTCGCCGACAAGAAGGTCGCCGCCGTGTTCGGCTCTGTCTCCAGCACCGAGGCGGTGGCGATGTCGCCGATCGCGCAGAAGCAGGGCCTGCCGATCGTCTACACCCAGGCCGGCAGCAGCGGTGTGGTCGTGGGTGACTACACCTACCGCGCGACGCCGCTGATGAGCACGTACTATCCGATTCTGAAGAAGTACCTGCAGCAGCAAGGCTGGAAGTCGGTGGGCATCATCTACACCCAGCTGACGCCGACGCTGCAGGAGATCGGCAGCAAGACCCTCCCGGACCTGGCCAAGGAGCTGGGCATGACGGTGACGGGCAGCATCGCGACCCCGGCCACCACCCAGGACTTCCAGGCACCGATCGCCCAGATCCTGAACGGCAAGCCCGACGTGGTCGCCATTCTCCAGGTCGGCGCCTCGAACCCCACCGCCATGAAGCAGTTGCGGCAGGCCGGGTACACCGGGCCGGTGCTCGGCAACTCCGGCGCCAGTGCCGGCAACCTGAAGCCGGCTGGAACCGACGGTTCGGGCATGGTCTGGCCGGTCGACTTCAACTACCAGCAGTCCAGCGCGTCGAGCCAGAAGTTCGTCAAGGCCTTCAAGGCCGAGTACAACGAGAACCCGCTGAATTACTCCGCTGAGGCGTACGACGCGGCCTGGTTCCTGGCCCGCTCGATCGCCGCCGCGAAATCCTCTGACCGTCAGGCGATCAAGGACGCGATGGCGACCGAGGCCGGCAAGCCGAGCACCGGTGCGCTCGGTGAGGGACTGACCTGGAAGGACCGCACCATCGTGGTCCCGGGTGTCGTGGTCGAGTGGACCGGTAACGGCGAGAAGCTGCTCTACGAGGCAGGCAAGCAGTAGAACCAGGCCCGGAGACCGTTCGGACAGAGACGGAGACACCCGTGCAAGACCTGGTGAACGTGGTGACGCTCGGCTCGATCTACTTGCTCTTCGCGCTCGGGATGAGCATCACATGGGGCACGATCGACATCCTCAATTTCGGCCACGGCTCGATCTTCATGTTCTCGACCTTCTGCGCGTACCTCGTGCTCGGGCAGACGAACCTGCCGCTGCTGCCCGTCGTACTGATCGGGATCGTGGCCGGTGCGGTGATGTCCCTGCTCATCCAGGTGCTCGCGTTCGAGCAGATCCTGAAGCGAGCCAGGGACAAACGCACCGCCGAGATGCAGATCCTGATCGGCGGTATCGGCGTCGCGATCATCCCGCTCGCGATCGCGCAGCACCACACCAAGAGCAATCCGTTCGGGCTGTCGGAGTCGTCGTACCAGCTGGACACGTGGGTGATCGGCGACATCCGGATCACCAGCATCGCGGCGCTGACCGTGGTGGTCGCGATCGTGCTCTGGGCCGGTACGGCGATCTGGCTCCGGCGCTCGCGACACGGGCTGGCGCTGCGTGCCATCGGTGTTGACGCCGAGACCGCTGCGCTGATGGGTATCGACAGACGGCGGCTGGCGCTGGTGACGATGGCCGCGTCCGGAGCGATGGCAGGTCTGTCCGGAGTGCTGTTCACGTACTCCCTCGGAGCCATCACGCCGGAGAGCGGTGACACCCTGCTGGTGAAGGCGTTCGCGTGCATCATCCTCGGCGGTGTCGGCAGCATGCTCGGTGTTGCCTTCGGCGCCTATTTCCTGGCGGCCGCCGAGACACTCGTGCTCAGTCAGACGAGTGGCTCGTGGGTCGAGGCGGTGAGCTTCGGGCTGATCTTCGCCGTCCTGCTGCTCCGTCCGGCCGGAGTGTTCGGCCGGAAGGAGGTGCGGCGGACATGATCTCGTTCTACGACACCAACCTGGTGCTGATCCAGGCGACGCTGTCGGGGCTGATCCTCGCGCTCTCCATCCAGGTGCCGTTGCGGATGGGCGTGTTCTCGTTCGCGGGCGCCGGATCGTACGGCATCGGTGCCTACTTGTCCGCGATCCTCGTTCTGCGTCAGGGCTTCAACGGCCTCGTCGCGATCGCGATCGCCGTACTCGTGGCAGCCGCGATCGGGTTGTTGCTCGGTCTCCTGATCTTCAAACTCAACGGCCTCTACCTGGCGATGGCGACAGTTGCCTTCGATCTGATCATCAGCGTGATCGCGATCAACGGCGGTGAGCTGACCGGCGCGTCCACCGGCCTGTACGGCGTACTCGCGGACTTCACCACCGGGCACATGTTCGTGCTGACCGTGGTCGTCCTGCTGCTGGTGGCGTTCAGCGAACGTGGACGGCTGGGCCGGCGCGTCGACGCGGTCCGCGACGATCCCGAGCTCGCTGCCTCGCTCGGCATCAACGTGCGCCGGTACCGGCTGGTGGCCTTCGTGGTCAGTGGTGCTTTGGGTGGTCTGGCCGGCGGGATGAACGTGATGGTCCGGACCGCGATCGGCCCGCTGGACATCGGTTTCGGGCTGATCGTGCTGGCCCTCACGATGATCGTGGTCGGCGGCTCGCGCTCGTGGAAGGGTGCCGTCATCGGAGCGGTGATCTTCACCTGGCTGCCCGATGTTCTCGCCGTCATCGGCGAGTGGCAGGAGCTCGTGTACGGCGTGATCGTGGCCGTCGCCGCGGTCTTCCTGCCCCGCGGCCTGTACGGCGTGATCGCCGACGTCACCAAGTGGTTCGGCCGCAAACGCCGCACCCGTGCCCCGGCGCCCGAACCGGCCCCGGAGCCGACCAAGCCGGACAGCTTGGTCTCCCGGGAACACGACTCGCGGGTCCCGGCGCGATCGGAGGTGTCGTGATGAGCACGACCACTGTCTCCACCCCGGTTCTCGAGGCCCGCGACGTGTCGGTGCATTTCGGCGGGATCAAGGCGGTCGAAGGGGTGACGCTACGCCTCGAGCCCGGGCTGATCCACGGCATCATCGGTCCGAACGGCTCGGGCAAGAGCACACTGATTGGGGCGATCACCCGGCTCACCCCGCTGACCCACGGGGAGTTGCTCTTCGCGGGTGAGCCCTATCAAGGCACTCGGGCCTCGGCGATGGCCGGACTCGGCGTGGCCCGGACCTTCCAGACCGTCCGGCTGCTGCCGGATCTGAATGTGCGCGACAACATTCAGCTCGGCGCCGACGCGCGGCTCGGTGAGGTCGAACAGCTCCCCTGGCACCGCCGGCTGCGTCCGACCGAGTCCCCGGCGGTGGCGGAAGCGATTCGCCGTACCGGGCTGGATGGGTGGGAGGACTACTTCCCGTCCGAGCTGTCGTACGGAACGCAGAGACGGGTCGAGATCGCGCGGGCGATCGCGATGGATCCCCGGTTGCTGCTGCTCGACGAGCCGACCGCCGGGATGAACCAGTCCGAACGCGCCGAGATCTCCCGGCTGCTGCGCGACCTGCGCGACGAGGGGCTGTGCCAGTTGCTGGTGGAGCACGACGTTCAGATGATGCTGGACACCTGCGACTACGTCTTCGCGATGAACTTCGGCAAGCTGATCGCCGAGGGGACGCCGGCGGCCGTCGTCCAGGACCCCCTCGTGCAGGAGGCCTACCTCGGCCGGAAGGGACGCCACAATGCTTGAGGTCAAGGACCTGCAGGTCAGCTACGGCAACATCGAGGCGGTCCGCGGTGTCGACCTGTCCGTCGTACCGGAAAAGATCACCCTCGTCCTCGGCGCCAACGGCGCGGGGAAGAGTACGACGCTGAAGGCCATCGCCGGACTCCAGAAGCCGCACGCGGGCTCGGTCACGCTCGAGGGCCGCGACATCACCGGCCGGCCACCGCACTGGATCGTCCGGCAGGGCGTCGCGCTGGTTCCGGAGGGGCGGCGGGTCTTCGCACCGATCAGCGTGGCCGAGAATCTGCGGCTCGGCGGTTACGCCGCGGCCAGGACGGCGTACGCCGAGACCTTGGCGAAGGTCTACGACATGTTCCCGATCCTCGCGGACCGGCAGCACAGCCCGGCCGGGCTGCTCAGTGGTGGCGAGCAGCAGATGCTCGCCTTCGGTCGCGCGCTGATGTCGCAGCCGAAGGTGATGCTGTTGGACGAACCGTCGATGGGACTCGCCCCTGTCGTCGTCGATGCCATCCTCGCCAAGGTCGGTGAGATGGCCCAGGCCGGGATCGGGATCCTGATGGTCGAGCAGAATGCGCAGGCCGGCCTCGACATTGCCGACCACGTCGTCGCAGTCGCTCGTGGCGAGGTGGTCTACACCGGCGCGGCCGGCGATGCGCGAAACCATGCGTCGGTGCTGCGTGCCTTCCTCGGCGAGGCGGCGCTGGCCGGCCGGAAGTCGTGACGGCGGAGAACGCGGTGGGACGACTGGGCATCGACGATCTCGAGGCGTTGCAGGGCACCCATCTCGGTAAGGCGGACCAGGAGGAGTTGCTGAGCAGTCAGACCGAGTGTGGTTTCGTGTTCACCGGCGAGCAAGGGTGGCCGAGCGGTGTGGTGATGAGCTTCATCGTCGCGGACGGGCACTTCTGGCTGACGTCGGTCGAAGGCCGGGCGCAGGTCAGTGCACTCGCCGAGGACCCGCGGGTATCGATCGTGGTGTCGAGCGCCGGCTCCGGTCTGCCTGGCCGGCGGATGCTGTCCTTGCGAGGGGTTGCCACGGTGCATCGGGACGCGGACACACTGGCCTGGTTCCTCGGCGAGTTCACCAACCGGTTGCAGCCTGCCGATCCGGTCGCCTGGCGGCGGCTCCTCGACAGCCCGAACCGGGTCGTGGTCGAGGTTCGTCCGGTGGCTGTTGCCGTCAGCCACGATCAGCTCAAGATCCCCGGCAACGGCCGGGGGATGGAGGCTTGATGATCAGCAGTGAACGCCTGTACTACAGGTACGCGCGGGCAGTCGACGAAGGAGACCTGGACACCCTGCGCTCGATCGTGACGAAGGACGTCAAGGTCACCCGCGGATCCCAGCCCGCCCTGGTCGGTGTCGAGGCCTTTCTCGACATCTACCGGGCCCACAACGCGCTGAAGATCCCGGTGTGCAAGCACGTCGTCACCAACATCCAGGCGGACCGCGGCGACGGAGAGATCCAGACTCACGCCTACTTCCAGGCCACCATGTTCGAGGAGACCGGCACGCGGATGATCTTCGGCTGCTACGACGACGTTCACGTCGAGCAGGACGGTGCGCTGCTGATCGCACACAAGGTCATCACCGTCGAACGCATCGTCCAGCTGCCGGCGTCAGCCGGTCCGCAGTACACCCAAGTGAAGGGAGCGTCGTGACATCCACAGGTGTTGTCGTCACCGGTGCCGCACAGGGAATCGGTGCCGCGATCGCCGAGCGTTTCGCGGCTGACGGCTGGCACGTTGTCGGTGTCGACTTGTCCGACGACGTACTCCCAGTGCTCGCGACCGACGGTCATGACTACGTGCCCGGTGACGCCGGAGACCCCGAGGTGATCGCGCTGGCCTGCAAGCGGGCGGAGGCGCTTGGTGCGGGTCTCGGTGCTTTCGTGGCCAACGCCGGGATCGCGGCTCCGGGCGACACCGTCGACTACCCGCTCGAGGAGTGGGACCGGGTACTCGGGGTGAACCTGCGAGGTGCGTTCGTCGGCGCGAAGACGGCTCGGCCGCATCTGCACGAGGGATCGAGTGTCGTGATGCTGTCCTCGATCTGCGCCGTCCAAGGGTTCGGCGCGCGAGCGTCGTACTGCGCGTCGAAAGCAGGGATCGAAGGTCTCGTTCGCTCACTGGCCACCGAGTGGGGGCCGGATGGGATCCGGGTGAACGCGGTTGCCCCGGGGACCGCGAGTACGCCGCTGCAGCAGGCTGTGGTGGCGAGCGGACGGGCGTCGATGGAGCGGTACCTCGATCGCATCCCGATGAAGAGGGTCGGCCGTCCGGAGGAGATCGCCGACGCGGTGTTCTACCTGGCGTCGGCCCGGGCGAGCTATATCAGTGGAGTAGTGCTTCCGGTCGATGGTGGCTGGTCCGGGGCCGGGCTACCGGCCATGTCGTGACAGTCTTGACAGACGAGAGAGAGGCGATCACATGGTCCAGGTCGGTCTGCTGCTGAGCGACTCGCCACGATCGGTCACGCCGGCCCAGCAGTTCGCCGACGTCCGCCGGATCGTGGAGGCCGCCCAGCGCAACGGATTCAGCCACATCGCGATCGGTCAGCACTTCCTGTACGGCGATCTGCGCTGGCTGCAACCGGTCCCGCTGCTCGCCAGGCTGGCCGCGGACGTCGATCCACACGTCCGCCTCGTCACTCAGATCATGATCGCGCCGCTCTATCACCCGGTGATGCTGGCTGAGGAGATCGCGACGCTCGACATCGTCACCGAGGGCAGGCTGATCTTCGGCGCCGGCCTCGGCTACCGGCCGGAGGAGTTCGACTACCTGGGTATCCCTTTCAAGGAACGCGCGGGCCGGTTCGACGAGTCGCTCCAGTTGATGAAGAAGCTCTGGACGCAGGAGAAGGTCAACCATCACGGCAAGTACTGGCAGCTGGACAACGTGCAGCCGCACATCTTCCCGGTCCAGCAACCTCATCCGCCGATCTGGATCGGTGCGCACGCGGAGGCCGGCGTACGGCGCTGTGGCCGGTACGGCGATGCCTACGCGTGCCCGCCGGAGACACCGAAGGCCGAGGCCGCTCGCCGGTATACGATCGTCCGCGACGAGTTCCGTGCCCGGGGCAAGGAGTTTGGTCCGCAGCCGTTGCGGCGGAACACCCTGATCGCCGACTCCCGCGAGGAGGCGATGCTCGAGTACGCGCGGGTTGCCCAAGGGCGTTACCTGACGTACGCCGCCCGCGGTCTGGACGTGATGAACGCCGACGAGCTGCGGGACGAGTTCGAGAAGGTCGTGTCAGGCCACGCGGTCGTTGGTACTCCCGACGAGGTGGTCGCCCAATTGACCGACCTGGTCACCACGCTGCCGGTGGACCCGCTGCTCGTGCGGCCGCAATGGCCGACGATGGATTGCGACGAGACGATTGCCGCGATCAACCGCTTCGGCAAGGACGTCCTCCCGGCGATCAACGCGATCCCGGCGCGGTCTGACATTCCCGAGCAAGAGGTGAATCAATGACCACGACGTCCGAGGGAGTCCGGCAGGACTGGATCCCGGCGACCCGCACCCTGCTCGTCGGCGGTGAGATGGTCCCTGGGCGCGGCGAGACCTGGAGTGTTCTGAACCCGGCGACGGAGGCCGAGCTCGCGACGGTGACCGGCGCCTCGACGGATCAGGTCGACGCAGCAGTGGCCGCGGCCCGGCAGGCGTTTCCGGCCTGGGCCGCGCTGACCGGGGAGCAGCGATCGCAGTACATCCACCGGTTGGCCGACGTACTGGAGAATGCGGCGGACCGGCTGTTGCCGTCGATCGTGAACGAGGTCGGTACGCCGGTGTCGCTCGCGGAGTATCTCCAGGTCAAGATGGTCGTCCAGGAGCATCTCCGGTGGGCCGCCGACGCTGCGAAGATCGACCGAACCCAGCACCTGGGTGGTTTCGACAAACCGCACCCGACGATGAGTGATGTGGTCCATGAGCCGGTCGGCGTCGTCGCCGCGATCACGGGCTACAACTATCCGCTCAACCTGGCCGTCTTCAAGTTCGGCGCCGCCCTCGCGGCCGGTTGCACCGTCGTACTGCTCCCGTCTCCGCGGACCCCGTTGACCACGCTCTTCCTTGGCGAACTCATCGCAGAAGCCGGCCTTCCGGCCGGGGTCATGAATGTGATCATCGGCGGCGCCGACGTCGGCCGGCAGTTGTCATCGCATCCCGGTGTGGACCGGGTGTCTTTCACCGGCTCCGACGCGGTCGGCGCCCACATCATGGCGCAGGCAGCGCAGAACCTGACCGGCGTGACGCTCGAGCTCGGCGGGAAGTCGCCGAGCCTCGTGATGCCGGACGTCGACGTCCAGAAGATCGCGGTAGAGATGCACTTGCGCTGGTCCCGCAACGGCGGTCAAGGCTGTGCGGCGTTGGCCCGGCTGCTCGTGCACGAGAGCAAGTACGACGAGTTCCTCGCCGCCGGCGCCGCCGCGTTCGACCAGATGGTCGTCGGTGATCCGTGGGACCCGGCCACGAACATCGGCCCAATGATCCGCGCCGACCATCGCGACCGGGTGCTCGGCTTCATCGACGGCTCGGTCGCGGCCGGTGGGACCAAACTGCTGGAGGTGACGAAACCCCTTCCGGAGAAGGGGTATTTCGTCAATCCGGTCCTGCTCGGTGACCTGCCCCCGGATGCGCGGGCGGTGCAGCAGGAGATCTTCGGGCCGGTTGCGGTGATCCTGCCGTTCGAGGACACCGATGAGGCGATCCGGCTGGCCAACGACACGGCGTACGGGCTGGCCGCCAACGTCTGGTGCAACGACCCGGAGGAAGCTCGCCGGATCGCGCTGCGGATCCGGGCCGGCACGGTGTGGATCAACGGCGGCGGCGCGATGCGCCCCGACGCGCCCTTCGGCGGCTACGGACGCTCAGGCGTCGGCCGCGAACTCGGCGAATGGGGCCTACGCGAGTACCTGGAGGTCAAACACATCCAGTGGCGGACGTGATCGCTCAGTGCTCTCGCCGCTCGACCCGCCGGTCGTGGTCCGCTCGCCCTCCAGCGGTCATCGAGTCGTGGATCCGGGCTGAAGAACCCCGCGTGTCGGCAACCGAGACCCACGACTCGGCAAACAGGCCGCCGACCAAACGCCACGACTCGGCGAACGAACCACCCGACCCACGACGAAGAACCCGGGACCTCGGGTCCGGGGCGTGAACACCTTGTCGGGACCTGGGACCCCGTTATAGGGACCTCGAACAGGTTATTTCATGTGCCCAGCCCCCGTTCCCTGTCGAGCCACGCCACCACCGGCCCGCTCCGACCCCCGCGTCCCGCCAGGCGCCCGGAACAACACGAACACCCACCCCCTCCCCGGCCCCGCCCGTCGTCGAGTCGTGGATCCGGGCTGAAGAACCCCGCGTGTCGGCAACCGAAACCCACGACTCGGCAAACAGGCCGCCGACCAAACACCACGACTCGGCGAACGAACCACCCCGACCCACGATCTACAGCAAAGAGCCCGGGGATCGCGGCACACCAACCAACCACCCGGATCCACGACTCGGCGACCAACCCCCGGATCGCCCCGCCGAGCCGACCACCCGGACCCCCGACCCGGGAACGACCACCCGGGACCACGGCACCTCCGAGCGAACCGCCAGCACCTACGACCCGGGCTGGTCTTCTCCGCGGGAGCCCGCGAAACCACATCCCCTCCCGAAGGCCCAACCGAACCACAGCCACTGATCCCCACAAACAACCCGCACCTTGATCGGCGGAACCACAGCACCCCATCCCCCGCAACCACCCCGCACCCGACCCCGCGGAACCACAGCACCCCATCCCCCGAACAACCCGCACCCTGCCGCCCCGATGCGCCGGCCATGCGCCGCGGCAGAGACCGAGCGGCGGCCCTATTTGGCGGTGATGCCGCCGTCGACGGGGATCGTCACACCGGTGACGTACGACGCCATGTCGCTGGCCAGGAACAGGGCGACGTTCGCGATCTCCTCCGGCTGGGAGGCGCGGCCCATCGGGATGGTTGCGAAGAAGGCGGCCTTGCGGCGCTCGATCTCTTCCGGGTCGTCGATCCGGAAGAACGCCGCCAGGCCGGGGGTCTCGACGGAGCCCGGGGCGATCGCGTTCACCCGGATCTTGTCGTCCGCGAACGCGAGCGCCATCGAGCGGACCAGCGCGATGATGCCGCCTTTGGTGAACGAGTAGAGCGGACTGTACGGCGACCCGACCAGCCCGGACGTCGAGCTCGTGAAGATCACTGACGCCCCGTCGGCCGCTTTGAGCTGGTCGGTCAGGTAGCCGCTGAGGAAGAAGCTCGCGCGCGCGTTGACCTCGATCCCCAGATCCCATTCCTCCGGGCTCAGCTCGAGTCCGGCCGCCCCCGGAATGCCGACGTTGTTGTAGAGCACATGCAGTACGCCGTGCTCCGCCTTCACCTGGTTCGCGAGACCCTTCAGCGAGCCAAGGTCGCGAACGTCGACGATCGCCGCCTCGGCGCTCCCACCCGCGCCCTCGATCTCGGTCACCACGTCCTTGGCCGCGTTGTCGTTGATGTCGACAACAATGACGTGCGCACCCTCGCGAGCGAAGAGCACCGCCGCGGCGCGCCCCATGCCGGAAGCGCCGGCAGTGATGAGTGCGACCTTGTCCTTGAGAAGCATTACGAATCTCCCTGTCGTCGATCGGTCGTGACCAGTTGCTGAGCGAGGGCGTAGGCCTGCTGGGTGGCGAAGACGAGCCGCCTTGGGGCGTAGGCGTCTCCGAGAATATGGACGTCCGCGAGCACGTTGCGCAGTACGTCGTACAACGATGACTCCGACACACTGCCGCACGCCAGTACGACGGAGTCGAAGTCGCCGAGGACGCGGGTCCGCCAGGAGTACACGTTCCTGGTCAGCACAGTGTGCTCCTCGATGGCGAGGACCTGCTCCATCGGTCGGAGCGTCACTCCGGCGGCATCGAGCCGGCCGAGGATCGCTCCGACGCTGTAGCGCCCGACCAGCGGCGCGGGTTGGCTGGTCGGATAGACGACCGTGACCTCGTGGCCGGCCGTGGCGAGATGATCGGCCACGGAGAGTGGTGGCACATGGTCGTCCTCGGCAACTACCAGTACACGGTGACCGAGCGAGACCCGGCCCGCGAGCACGTCTCGGGTGTCGAAAGCGCTGTCCACGCCTTTGATCGCAGGCATCCGGCTACGGGCGCCGGTCGCGATCGCGACCACATCTGCCGCAAAGTCGCGCACCTGATCCGGTGTTGCCCGCGAGCCGGTGACGACGTCGACTCCGGCTCGCTTCAGCCGCGCGAGCTGCCAGTCCAGGTATTGCGCGAACCCCTCGTGCCGTGGGACCTCGACGACGTACCGGAGTTGTCCGCCGAGCTCGGGCTCCGCCTCCCACAGCGTCACGTCGAGCCCGTTCTCACCGGCCAGCGCGGCGAGCTCCAGGCCGGCCGGACCACCGCCGACGACGAGCAGTCGCCGCTTCGTTGCGCGCAGCAACCAAGGCCCGTCGGCCTCGTGGCTGGTGGCCGGGTTCACGGCACAGCCGAACGGCAGCCCCTCGACGTACCGCCGGCTGATGCAGTCGTTCCCGCCGACGCACGGCCGGATCTCGTCGGTGCGCCCGGTCCGCGCCTTGGCGAGCAGGTCGCCGTCGGCGATATGCGCCCGCGCCATCCCGACAATATCCGCGTGCCCCGCCGCCAGGATCGACTCGGCCACGTCGGGATGCGTGATCCGTCCGGTGTGTACGACCGGCAGGGACAACGCGCGCTTGAGCTCTCCGGCGTACGGCGCGAACGAGCCTGGCTCGAACTGGGTCGGCTGGATGTAGCTCGGATTGCCCCACGGACTGCCGATGACGCCGTGCACGTAGTCGATCAGCCCGGTCGATTCGAAGTACTGCGCCAGCTCGATCCCGCCGGCCACGTCGTACCCCTCGGGCAGTTCCTCACGGATGTTGAGCCGGATCCCGACCGTCATCGTGTCGCCGACGGCATCGCGGATCGCGCTCAGGCACTCGACCGCGAACCTGGCCCGGTTCTCGAGCGAACCGCCGTAGGAGTCGGTGCGCTGGTTGGTGTACGGCGACAGGAACCACTCGTGCAGGTCTTCGTGATTGAGGTGCAGTTCGACACCGTCGGCCCGGCCGTCCTGGGCGAGGCGGGCCGATTCGGCGTACTCGCGGACGAACCACGCGATCTCGGACTCGGTCATCACATGCGGGACCAGGTTGATCGTGGGTGCGCTCATCACGGCCGACGGCGCGTGGGGCATGCCGCCCTGGTGCACCATCTGCACGGTGACCGCCGTACCGAGTGCGTGCAGCGAGTCGGTGAACTGCTGGACTCGCTCGACGAAGTACGGGAGCCGGAAGTGTCCGAGAGTCGCCGCTCCGACGCCCGTCGGTTCGAAGCCGGGTACGACGGTGTTGCGGAGGTGGGTCGACAAGCTGCCGACCCAGGCGACGCCGTCGTCCGCGCAGCGGCGTTCGAAGTAGGCGATGTTGCGCCGGGCCTCGTCCTCGGTGCCCCAGATGTTGCCGATGGCGGAGGCGTGTGGCGGGAGCATGACGCGGTTGCGGAGATGCATGGTGCCGACGTCGATGGGCTCGAACACGTGCGCGTAGGTCATGCCTGCTCTCCGAACCTGTGGACGGGCACACCTGGATGAGGCGCTCGCATCCTGAGAAGGCGGCCGGCCAGAGGTTCGGTGTCCGCATGCAGGCGGTGGCGCGAGGTCGTGATGTAGAGGTCGCGGTCCCCACCGAAACAGACGCTGGTCGGATGGGAGACAGGGAGCGGCAGGTGGAGATCGAGCGCTCCGGATGCGTCGTACCGGCGGATGGCTCCGCCGCCGAACAGGGCGACCCAGAGTCCACCGGCTGTGTCTGTCGCGATGCCGTCGGGTGAGTCGAGTTGGGCGAAGAGCTTGCCGTCGGTAGGGCCGCTCGTCGGATGCCAGGTGTAGCGATCGATTCGGCCGTCGGCGGTGTCCGCGACATAGAGCCATGTGCCGTTCCAGGCGAGCCCGTTCCCGGCGATCATGCCGTCCAGTTGTTGGCACAGGGATCCGTCGGGCTCCAGCTGATAGACGCCGGCACACCGATCGCCGGTCGGGGAGTAGGAGCTCATCCAGAGCCGGCCCAGCGGGTCGCACTTCCCATCGTTCAAGCGGAGCCGGCCGTCGAGATCAGGCAGCTCTGCCAGCGTCTCCGTCCCGCGCACGATGCGGTTGTCCTGCGCCACCACGAGCGATCCGTCCACAGCCGGTACGGCGAAGCTCGTCCGATGCCCCGTCGTCAGCGCGACCCGGTCGCCGACGCGGACGATGCCGTCGAGCAGGTCGACCCGGACCAGCTCGCCGGTCGAGGGATCCCAGTACGGCGCCTCGCCGAGCCGGTCCCTGGATTCGCCGACGGTGGTGACCTCAGACACCGCCGACGACACCCCGGCTCCGGAGTGCGGCCAATTCGTTGCCATTGACACCGATCTCCGCGAGCACCGCGTCGGTGTGCGCGCCGATGGCCGGGACTCCGTCGTACGACGGTCCTGCGTAGTCGTGAACGTGCAATACCGGGCCGGGCATCAGCGCAGGCCCGAGGACGGTGTTGGCGAGTTCGACCAGGGTGCGCTCGGTGAAGTGCGGGTCCGTGCTGACGTCGCGGGCGTCGTTGACGGGAGCGGAAACCACCTCGTGGGCGTCGAGAACGGCGAGGATCTCGTCGCGGGGCCGGCTCGCGACCCAGGCGATGACGAGGGCTTGGAGGGAATCGTTGTTGGCCATCCGGGCGGCGTTCGTCGCGTACCGCTCGTCGGTCTTGAGATCGGGGCGGCTCATCGCGTCGAAGAGTCGCAGGGCGATGGTCTGGTTGGACGCGGCGATCGAGAGCCAGGTGCCGTCGGCGGCTTGATAGATGCCGCGCGGCGACGCGGCGCCCGAGGTGTTGCCCTGCCGCTGCGTGATCCGGCCGGACGAGGTGTAGTTGAGGACGGCGTCTCCCAGGATGAACATCAACGGCTCGTAGAGGGCGACGTCGACCTCGGAGCCGGATCCGGTGATGTGCCGGCGGTACAGAGCCATCGCCGTACCGAAGGCTGCGGAGATGCCCGCGATGGAGTCGGCGAAGCCGAACGGGGGAGACGTGGGTGGGGTCTGCGGCCAGCCGTTGAGGAAGGCGTAGCCGCTGGCGGTCTCGGCGACGGTGCCGAAGCCCGGCCGCTCGCGGTACGGCCCGGTCTGGCCGAAGCCGCTCACTCTGGTCATGACGAGACCGGGGTTGCCGTCCGACAAGGCCTTGTAGTCCATTCCCCAGGCTTCCATCCGGCCCGGGCGGAAGTTCTCGATCACCACGTCGGCGGTGCCGATGAGCCGTCGTACGACGTCGCGGCCGTCAGCGTCCCGCAGGTCGACGCCGACCGACCGCTTGCCCGAGTTGAGTCGCGCGAAGCCGATCGCCAGCCCGTTGTGGATCGGCTCCCACTGACGCGCGAAGTCACCCTGGCTGGGGTCCTCGACCTTGATCACGTCGGCCCCGAAGTCGCGCAGCATCCGCCCGGCGGTGGGAGCGGCGTACATCGACCCGAGCTCGATTACCCGCACCCCGGCAAGCGGCCCCTCGGCTGTCGGCATGTGATCGATCCCCTCGCACGCAATTGATGCATATGAATAGTACCTTTATCTCATCATCCTGACCAGCCCGTCCGGTCGGACGCAAAGCGGTCCACCACGTCGGCCATCCAGGCCTCGTAGTCCGCGCCGCGCTGTGCGAGGTCGTCCCTGGTCCGGGTCTGGGTGGTCACCAGCGCCCGGCCCGCTTCGATCCCGTCGAGCAGGATCGCTGCCGCCGCCTCCGGGGTGTGCGCTTCCTCGTGTGCGCGCCGCGAGTGGGAACCGTCGTCGGACATCCGGTCGAGCATTGGCGTCCGGATGCCACCCGGGCAGAAGCAGGTGACCAGCACGCCGCGCGAACGAAAGGTGGCGCCGACCCCCTCGGCCAAGGCGAGCTGGGCTGCTTTCGTGACGGTGTAGGCGACCGACTTCGGGCTCAGCGAGATCGCTGCGGTCGAGGCGGTGATCACGAGGTGCCCGGATGCGCGGGCCGCCATCGCGGGTGCGAGCTTGCGGAAGGCCCAGGCGCTCGACAGGACATGCGTGCGCCAGGCCCGGTCCCATTCGGCGGCCGCTGTTGTCAGGTCGGAGAAGAAGTTGACGCCGGCGTTGGCGGCGTACACGTCGACGAGGCCCACCTTGCTCTCCATTTGGGCGAGGGCCGCGGCCGCCTCCTGCTCGTCGCCGAGGTCGCAGGCGATGGGAAATCCGCCGACCTGGTCGGCGACCTCGGCCAGCCGCGTCTCGTCGACATCGAGCAGGGCCAGCTCGGTGGCGCCGCGGCGGCGCGCCTCCCGGGCGATGGCGGATCCGAGGCCACCGGCGGCTCCGGTGATGGCGACGGACTTGCCGGTGAGGTTCACGATGGTCCTCCCGTTCTTGACAGATCTAGGCGAATGATTAGCCTAGTGGAAATCGAACTGGCCAACGACTGGAGTTGTCCTGATGGTGCTGTCTGCTGGTCGTCGTAGAGGTACTGCCGGAGCCGTCGCTGTGGTTCTCGCGGCTGTGTTGTCGGGCTGTCTGAGCTCCGGTGAGGGGGAGGCGAAGGCGGCCACGGGATTCGACTCGATCTCCAAGTCCGCCAAGGACGAGGGCACGGTGACCTGGTACACCTCGATCCCGGAGGCGGTCTCCAAGGGAGCAGCGGACGCCTTCCAGAAGAAGTACGGCATCAAGGTCGAGATGACCGTGCTGACGTCCGGCCTGCTCGCCACCCGCTACTCCTCGGAGATGAGCTCGGGTAAGTCGGCCGCCGACGTGGTGACGCTGGCGGACCCGGTCTTCTTCAAGGACGCCGTGACTAAGCAGTGGGTGAGCAAGCTGCAATCCACTGACGAGCCGGCCTTGGACGGGTGGCCCGCGGCCGGTGTCCGCGAGGACTCCTACGCGCTGGTGAACATCCAGCCGATCGGGATCGCCATCGACACGAAGAAGGCGAAGGCCGCCGACTTCACCACGTGGCAAGGCTTGCTGGCCCCGTCGCTGAAAGGCCAGCTCTACCTGGTGAACCCGGCCAACGTGCCGTCCTGGCTCGCCCACTTCAACCTGTTGCGGACGACGTACGGCGACGGGTTCCTGGCCAGGCTGGCGGCGCAGAAGCCCAAGCTCGTCGACAGCTCGGTGCCAGGAGTCCAGCAGGTCGCAGCCGGATCGGGCACCGTGGTGTATCCCAGCCTGCTGTCGGTGAGCAAGCCACTATCCGCCAAGGGCGCCAGCGTGGACACGGTGTTTCCGTCGCCCACGACCGGGGTCGAGCAGTTCGCGGCGGTGTCGACCGCGGCCCAGCATCCCAACGCAGCAAGGCTTCTGCTGAACTTCCTCCTCACCGAGGACGCGCAGAAGATCCTGAACAAGGGCACCGGCTCCTCACCACTCGGCAACCTCGAGGGCACGGTCCCACTGCCGAAAGGTTACGTGTCGCCGGATGTCGTGGCCGCGCTGGCGGTGAAGGCCAAAATCGTGTCCGATCTGGGGCTAGGATGACCCGGCCGGCGTCGGTGGACGTACGTCGTACTCCGGAAGCCGCGTCCGCCGACGGGATCGAGATCGCCGGCCTGACCAAACGCTTCACCGACGACCGCGGGGTCGAGGTCATTGCCGTCGACAACGTGTCGCTGCGGGTGCCGGCCGGCGAGTTCCTTGTCCTCCTCGGCCCGAGCGGCTGTGGTAAGACGACGTTGCTGCGCTGCCTGGCCGGCTTGGAGACTCCTGAGGCCGGGAACATCAAACTGGCCGGCCGCACTGTGTTCGACGGCGCTCGCGGGAACGCACGCACCCGGCGGGTCGGGATGGTGTTCCAGAACTACGCCTTATGGCCACACATGACGGTCGAGGAGAACGTCGCCTATCCGCTGCGCAACGCTCCGCGGGCCGACCGTCTCGGCAAGGCGGACATCCGCAAGCGGGTGCACGAGCTAGTCGAGCTGACCCGCCTCAAGGAACAGGCGTCGCGTAAGCCGGCCCAGCTCAGTGGTGGCCAGCAGCAACGAGTCGCGCTCGCTCGGGCCATGGCGTCGGGCAGCGAGGTCGTGCTGTTCGACGAACCGCTGTCCAACATCGACGCCAAGGTCCGGGAGGCGCTCCGCCTCGAACTGCGCACCATGCAACGACGGCTCGGCTTCACCGCGGTCTATGTCACACACGACCAGACCGAAGCGCTCGAGCTGGCCGACCGGATCGCCGTGATCAGGGACGGCAAGATCGTGCAACTCGGCCGCCCGGACGAGATCTACCGCGAGCCGGCCACGCGCTATGTCGCGGACTTCGTCGGTACGTCGAACCTGCTGCCGGCCACCCCGATCCCGGTCGACGATGCGCAGCTGCCCCAGTTCGAGACCGAGCTCGGTGTCGTTGCCGTGGCCAACGTCCGGGCCGAAACCGACGAGCGGTTGGTGGTCGCGAGCCGAGCGCATTCCTGGTGGATCCGCGCGGCCGAACCCGAAGCGGCCCCGAACTCCTGGCGTGGCGAGGTGGTGAGCTCGGCGTACCTCGGCTGGTACACGGAATTCGTCGTACGGGTCGGGTCGGTGTTGTTGCGGATCTGGGACGACCACGCGAGCTCGCCGCGGGACCTGCGGGAGGGGTCGGTGGCCTGGGTCGGGGTGTCACCGGAGAACTGTGTGGTGGTGAGGGACGATGGCTGACACCGCCATCGGCCGGCCCGGGAGTCGCCCGTTCCCGGGGTTGCGGATCGCGAGCTGGGTGGTCGTTCTCACCCTCGGCTTCTTCATCGTTTTCCCGCTCGCACAGGCGCTGCTCGGTCTGCTCGGAATCTCCGCCGCGACCGGCGCCGGATCGCCGTGGGAGGTGCTGACCAGCGGCAAGACGCTGCGGGCATTGCTGAACACCGCGATCCTTGTGGTGGCCGGCGGAGCCTTCGCAGTCGTGGTCGCCGCGGGCCTGGCGTGGGTCAACGAGCGGACCGACGCGAGGGTCGGCTGGCTGGCGGAGATTCTGCCGTTGGTCTCGATGTTCGTGCCGTCGCTGGCCGCCGCCATCGGCTGGGTGTTCCTGCTCGACCCCGAGATCGGGCTGCTGAACGGACTGCTCCGCGACATTGCCGGCCTCGTCGGGGTGGAGATGTCGCGCGGGCCGCTCGATCTCTACAGCTGGTACGGCCTGATCTGGTGCTACGGCGTGTTCCTCGTCCCGTTCGCGTACCTGGCGATCGTCAACGGGCTGCGGTCCATCGACCCGGCGCTCGAGGAGGCGGCCGGCCTGTCCGGTGCCGGCCCGCTGAAGACGCTGCTGACCGTGACGCAGCCGAGCCTCAAGCCCGCACTCGGCGGTGCGGTCATGCTCGTGATCGTGATGGGGATGGCGCTGTTCTCGATCCCCGTCATCATCGGCACCCGGGCCGGGATCGACGTACTGCCGGTGCTGATCGTGCACGACGTCACGCAGGCCTATCCGGTCGACGAGGTGTCGGCGCTGTCACGCAGCCTGATCCTGCTCGTCGTCGTCCTGGCCGCCGGGCTGATCCAGCGGCGACTGGTCGGGGCCTCGAAGGCAGCGTCCTTCGCCACCATCGGTGGCAAAGCCAGCCGGAGCAGTGTGATCAGACTCGGCCGGCTTCGGTGGCCGGCGCGGTTCGTGATGGCCGGGTACGTCGGGTTGGCCGCGGTCATCCCGTTTCTCGGACTCGTCCTCGTCTCGGTGCAGCGCTTCTGGCACGCCGAGGTGGATTGGTCGTCGCTGAATTTCGGCAGCTATCGCGAGATGTTCGCGCAGCCGACTCTGCGGGAAGGCCTTCGTAACAGCCTCGTCCTCGCTGCCGTCTGCGCCACCGTCGTGGTGGTCGCTGCCGTCCTCGTGACCCATCTCCTGGAGGTACGGCGCGAGCGGGCAGCACAGGCCTTCGACTCCGTCCTGAAAGCCCCGGCCGCAGTACCGCACATCGTCTTCGCCTTGGCGCTCATCGCTGCCTTCGGTGGAGCACCGTTCGGCTGGAACGGCACTGCGTTGATCCTGGTCACGGCGTACGTCGTCATGTACTTCCCGCAGGCCGCGATGTACGCGACGGCCGCCGTCCAGCAGGTCGGCAGACCGCTGACCGAGGCATCGACCGTCTCCGGAGTTCCCGACGGTACGACGCTGCGCCGCGTACTGGTGCCGCTCATGATGCCGGCGATGATCGCCGCCTGGGCGTTGATCTTCGTGCTGATGTCGGGCGACATCACGGCGTCCGCGATGCTGGCCAGCACCCGGACACCGGTGGTCGGGTTCGTGATGCTCGACCAGTGGAGTAGCGGTAGCTATCCGACCATCGCGGCCCTCGGGGTGACGTTGACCGTGGTGTCCACGACCGTCGTACTGTTCGCGCTCGCTGTCCGGCACCGGCTGCGGTACGACCGGTGATCGACGCTCACATTCACCTCTGGCGGCTCGCGGACCGGCCGCTGCCGTGGATCGACCCGGCGACGATGCCGCAGATCCACCGCGACTTCGTCGTGTCCGATCTCCTCGAGACGATTGAGGATCTGCCGATCGATCGGACCGTGCTCGTGCAGGTGCTCAACACCGAGGACGAGACCGAGGACTATCTGCGGATCGCCGCGGCCACACCGATCGTGGCGGGCGTGGTCGGATGGGTCGACCTCGCCTCAGTTGACGTCGCGGACCGGCTGCAGCGGCTCGACGAGCTGGTATCAGGCGGCCGGCTCCTCGGCATCCGGCACCAGGCCCAGGCGGAGCTCGATCCCGCGGCGTGGATCAGCCGTCCCGAGGTCGCCCGTGGGTTCCGGGTACTAGGTGACCGCGTCGGTGAACTGATGATGGCGGCCCACCAACTCGATGCGACCGAGCGGGTCGTCGCGAGCTGTCCGGACACGGTGTTCGTCCTGAACCACTCGGGCAAGCCGCCACTCGCCCAGGGTTGGGACGCATGCGGGCAGTGGGCTGCCTCGATTACGAGGCTGGCGCGGCTGGACAACGTGGTCTGCAAGCTGTCCGGGCTCACTACGATGGCCAGGCTCGACAGTTGGACGACCGCTGATCTTTCACCTGCCGTCGACCACTTGCTCGACACGTTCGGCCCGACCCGATTGATCTTCGGGTCCGACTGGCCGAACAGTCTCCGCGCCGGGAGCTACACACGAACGCTCGACGCCGTACAGGAGAACCTCAAGCAGCTGTCGGCGGATGAGCAGGATGCGATCGTCGCCGCCACCGCGGAGCGGGTGTATCGGTTGCGGGCGGTATGACCCAGACGTCCGCCCGGCCTGTTCTCGAGCGTGGATTGCTCGCGGGCCTGGTGGTGGTCGTGGTGGTCGCCTCGCTTGTCGGGAGCTTGGGCGCACCACTGATTCCGGCGATCGCCCGTGAGTCCGACGTACCGCTGTCGCTCGCGCAATGGACGCTGACGGCCGCGATGCTGGTCGGCGCGGTGACCACACCACTGCTCGGCCGGCTCGGCGACGGCCGGCATCGGCGCGTGGTGGTGCTGTGCACGCTGTCGGCCGTGACACTGGGTTGTTTGCTGTCGGCAATGACCACGAACATCGCCGTACTGATTGCCGGTCGGTCCTTGCAGGGGACAGGTCTCGGCCTGGTACCGCTGGGTTTGGCGATCGCCCGGGATCACCTGTCGGCCGAGCGGATCAGGCCTGCGGTCAGCGTTCTGTCGGTCACGGCCGTGGCGGGAGCCGGGTTCGGGTATCCGATCTGCGGTGCGCTGTCTCGTTGGTACGGCGTACAGGCGAGCTTCGGGTTCGGCGCGGCGATCGCTGCCGTGGCGCTCGGGGTGGCCGTGATTGTTCTTCCGCGCGGGGTGCACCTGACCCGGCGCAGGCTGGACCTGCTCGGCGCCGTGCTGCTCGGGTCCGCCCTAACGGCGCTGTTGCTGGCTGTGACGCGTGGTCCCGCGCTCGGCTGGTCGTCGCCTGTGGTCCTCGGGCTCGCCGGTGCTGCGGTCGTTGTCGGCGGTCTGACGGTCTGGCACCTGCTCCGCGTCAGCGATCCGTTGGTCGACCTGAGGTTGCTCGGTCATCGGCCGGTGCTGCTCGCCGACGTCACCGGGCTGGCCGCCGGAACCGGTGTGTACGTGTTGCTCTCCGAGGTGATGTGGATGTTGCAGACCCCGCGTGATTCTCCGGGCGGGCTTGGTACGACGGTGTTCGTGGCGTCCTGTGCGATCGTGCCGTTCTCGGCGCTCAGCCTGACGACCTCGCGGATCGCGGTGCGGGTCGTCCGCGCGTCGGCGGACATCTGGTTGCTGCCGGTGGGCTGCCTGATCTTCGCCCTGGCACTGGCCAGCCTGCTGATCACCAGGCATCAACTGTGGGCGGTCTTTCTGACCATGGCGCTGGCCGGAGTGGGCGCGGGCTTGACGTTTGCGGCGATGCCCGGGTTGATCGTCGCGGCTGTCCCGGCCGGGGAGGTGGGTAGCGCCACCGGCTTCAACCAGGTCCTGCGCAGTGTGGGTTTCGCCACCGGTAGCACGGCCGCGGCGACCATCCTCGCGGCGTACACCTCGGATCGCTATCCCGACCCGAAGGCGTACGACGTCTCCTGCGCGGCGGGTGCGGCCTTGTTCGCCGTGACAGCCGTGGTGGTCGCCGTACTGGCGCGACGTGACGCCTTACCTCGGCCCACTGGTGTGGTGCCGCTCGACATTCTGGAGCCGTGAGAGTCAGGCGAGGGACTCGAGCAGGGTGGCGTTCGCCATACCGCCCGCCTCGCACATCGTTTGCAGGCCGAAGCGACCGCCGGTCTGCTCGAGGTGGTTGATCATCGTCGTCATGATCCGGGTGCCGGAGGCACCGAGCGGATGGCCCAGGGCGATCGCGCCGCCGCGTGGGTTGAGCAGCATCGGGTCGATCGGGAACTCGGCCAGCCAGGCGAGCGGGACCGGAGCGAAAGCCTCGTTGACCTCGACGGCGGCCAACTCGTCCAGGGCTATGCCGGTTCGTTCGAGGACCTTCTGCGTGGCCGGGATCGGCCCGGTCAGCATCAGCAGCGGATCGTCGCCCACGACAGCGGAGCCCACCACTCGCGCCCGCGGGGTCAGCGACAGTTCATCGGCGACCTGCTCGCTCATGATCAGCAACGCGCTGGCGCCGTCCGTCAGCTGGGACGAGTTGCCGGCCGTGACCTTCCACTCGATCTCCGGGAACTGCGATCGATACTGCTCGGTGCCGAACACCGGCTGCAGTCCGGCGAGACGTTCGAGGGTGGTCCCCGGCCGGATGGTCTCGTCAACCGCGACGATGCGCCTGTCGGCCAGTTCGATCGGCACGATCTCGCGGTCGAATCCGCCGCACGACGCCGTGTGGGCGGAGCGAGTGTGCGACTCGACCGAGAACTGGTCCAACTGCCGCCGCGTGAAACCCCATTTCTGGGCGACCAGTTCCGCCGAGACACCCTGGGGTGCGAGGACCGGGAATCGCGCCCGTACGCGCGGACCGAAGACGTCGGCGCCCTGCCGGCCGGAACCCATCGGCACCCGGCTCATCGACTCGACGCCGGCCGCGATCACGATGTCGTACGCGCCGGCCCGAACACCCTGGACGGCGAAGTCCACGGCTTGCTGGCTGGACCCACATTTCCGCTCGATCGTCGTCGCGGGCACCTGGGTCGGGAACCCGGCCGCGAGCCAGGCCTGCCGACCCACATTCGCTGACTGCTCCCCGTTCTGACCCACGCAACCCACAAGTACGTCGTCCACCCGGCCCGGGTCGACGCCCGTCCGGTCGAGCAAAGCCTCCAGCACCGTGGCCAGCAGGTCGACCGGGTGAACCTGGGACAACGCGCCCCCGGGTTTCCCCTTACCCATGGGACTACGGACCGCGTCCACGATCACGGCGTACGGCGTACTCAAGGTTGGCCTCCGTCGACGGCGAGGATGGTGCCGGTGGTGTAGCTGCTCAGCTCACTGGCCAGGTAGAGGGCGGCGCCGGTGATCTCCTCAGGCTGTCCGCCCCGCTGGAGGGCGAAGGTCTCGGCGCGTCGCGCGAACGCGTCCGCATCCCAGTGCTTGCTGACGTCGGTCAGGAAGGTGCCGGCCATGATCGCGTTGACGCGGACCGTCGGTCCGTAGGCGTGGGCCATCGCGATCGTCATGGTGTTCAGAGCACTCTTCGCCGCGGCGTACGGGAGGGTGTGTGGTCTTGGCCGGACCGACGCCATGCTGCTGATGTTGATGATCGACCCGCCGCCGGCCGCGAGCATGCGGTTGGCAGCCACGGTGGCCAGCCGGAACGGCCCTTTGAGATTCACCGCGAAGACCTTGTCCCACAGGGCTTCCGTGACGGTGTCGAGAGAGTCGTAGAGCGGAGACATCCCGGCGTTGTTGACGAGGACGTCGAGTCGCCCGAACTCGGCCAGCACCCGGTCGACCAGCGGCTCCGCCTCATCCCAATGACCCGCGTGGAACGCGACCGGGAGCGCCCGGCGGCCGGTGGACTTCTCGACCTCGAGCGCAGCCGTCTCGCACGAGGCGAGATTGCGGCTCGCGATCACCACCTCGGCACCCGCCGCCGCGAACGCCTGCACCATCGCGCGCCCCAGGCCGCGACTGCCGCCGGTCACCAGTGCGACGCGGTCGGTGAGCTCGAACATTGACGCCTCCTGCTGGTGCCTGTCTGTCTGGTGCACTGTCGCTTGCCATGAGACGATACTAATCATAGCAAGGAATTAGGAGGCGCTTCGGTGATCATCGATGTCCACTGCCACGCCTGGCCCGACCAGATTGCCCGGCGGGCCCTCGAGGGCCGCTCGACCCAGCTGCCGCGCCGAGGTGACGGCACGATCGCGGGACTGCGGCAGGCGATGGCACAGTCCGGTGTCGATCAGGCCGTCGTGCTCGGGATCGCCGACGAAGCACGGCACGTCGGCGGCGTGAACCGGTTCGTCGCTGCCCGGAAGGCCGATGGATTCCTGGGCTTCGGCACAGTGCATCCGGACCTGCCCGTGGATGAGAATCTGCGGATCCTTCGCGAGAACGGCGTCCGCGGTGTGAAGCTGCACTCGCTCTTCCAGGGGTTCGCCTACACCGATCCCCGGATGATGGAGCTGTACGAGGCGTTCGGGTCGGAGATCGCGGTCATCGCGCATGCCGGGGACGGCGGCGACGCGGCCGCGAACTCGCGCGGGACGCCGGCGATGATCCGCGAGATCGTCACCACCTTCCCGGACCTCCGGCTGGCGGCCTGTCACTTCGGCGGGTACCACCGGCTCGACGACGCGGAACAGGAACTGCTCGGTCTCGACGTCTACCTCGAAACCTCCTGGCCACCGACGCTCGCCGACGTCGATCCGGCCCGGGTACGCCGGATCATCGACAAGCACGGCAGCGACAAGGTCGTCTTCGGCTCGGACTGGCCGATGGCCGACCCGGCCGCCGAGATCCGCGCGATCGAGAACCTCGGGCTCACCGGCGCCGCCGTCGAGGGCATTCTCGGCGGCAACTTCCGGCGCTTCCTCGGCGACGACCTGGAGGCCGGCTGATGTTCGATCTGGATGACAAGTACGTCGCCCTCGCTGCCACCGCCCGCGACCTGGCCGACTCCCTGGCCGAGTATGCCGACGAGGCCGACGGCATGCTGAGGGTGCACCCGAAGATGCGTGCCGGTCTGCAGGAGTCAGGGCTTGCCGCCCACTGTGTGCCGGCCGAGGGCGGTGAGGCGATCGACCCGCTCGCGATCGCCGTGGTCCGCGAGGCCCTGATGGGTGTCTCCGCGCATCTGGACGGGTTGTTCGGCATGCAAGGCGTCGGGAGTTTCGCGCTGGCCCGCGCCGGCTCGCCGCGGTTGCGCAAGGAGTGGCTCCCCGAGGTCGCCTCGCTCGAAGCGATCGCGGCACTCGCGCTGACCGAGCCCGAGGCGGGCTCCGATCTGAAGGCGATCAGTACGACGGTCACCCCGCGCGGATCCGATCTCGTTGTCAACGGCAACAAGTCCTTCATCACCAACGCGGGCGAGGCGGCGTTCTACACCGTGCTCTGCCGGGAGGGCGACGGCTACTCGCTGATCTTCGTCCCGGCGTCGACACCAGGGGTGTCGGTCGAGGTCGGGCCGCACCTGATCGCGCCGCACATCATGGGTGCGGTCCGCCTCGACGAGGTCGTCGTTCCGGCCGACCACCGGATCGGCGAACCGGGTGAGGGGTTCAAGCTCGTGCTGGCAACCTTGGCGACGTTCCGGGTGTCGGTCGCCGGCGCTGCCGTCGGTCTGGCCCAGACCGCGCTCGACGAGGCGGTCCGGCACACCAGCGGGCGGCAGCAGTTCGGGCGGCCGCTCGCGGAGACCGGACCGATCCCGCATCTGCTGGGGCTGTCGTGGACCGAGATCGAGAGCGCGCGAGCCTTGACCTATCGCGCCGCCCATCGGGCCGGGCGCGATCCACTGGCGACACTGGACCTTTCCTCGATGGCCAAGGTCGCCGCGACCGAGACAGCCGGTCGGGTGGTGGACCGCGCCGTACAGGTGATGGGGCGGTTCGGGCTGGTGACCGGATCGACGATCGAACGTCTGTACCGCAACGCCCGGCCGATGCGCATCTATGAAGGCGGCAACGAGGTGCTGACCGGTCAGCTCGCCCGCCGGCTGGTCCGGCTGACAGAAAGGCAGCACTGATGTTGATGGACAACGTGACCGCGCTGGTCACCGGAGGCGCGTCCGGCCTGGGCCGGGCGACGGCGAAGGAGCTCGTCGAGGCCGGCGCCAAGGTCGTCCTCGTCGATCTTCCGGGTTCGCCGGGTGAGCTGGTCGCGAAGGAACTCGGGGACGACGTCGTGTTCGCGCCTGCCGACGTGACCGATCCGGTGGCCATGGAGGCAGCGTTGGACCAGGCCGAGGCGCTCGGTCCGCTCCGGGTGCTCGTGCATTGCGCGGGCAAGGGCGTCCGGACCCGGGTCGTCGACAAGGACGGCTCGCCGGGGTCGCTCGAGATCTTCGCGGAGGTCGTCAACCTCAACCTGGTCGGCACGTTCAACGTCCTGCGGCTCGCCGCGGCCCGGATGGCGCGCAACGAGGCGATCGACGGTGAGCGCGGCGTCGCTGTACTCACGGCTTCCGTGGCCGCCTGGGAAGGGCAGATCGGGCAGATTCCCTACGCCAGCGCCAAGGCCGGCATTGTCGGTATGACACTGGTGGCGGCTCGCGATCTGGCCGGCAAGCTGATCCGGGTCTGCACGATCGCGCCGGGAGTGTTCGACACGCCGATCCTGGACCGGATCAATCCCGAGGTGAAGGCCGAGCTCGAGGCGGCGGTGCCGCATCCGCGCCGACTCGGCCGCCCGGAGGAGTTCGGCCGGCTGGTGCGGTCGATCGTGGCCAACCCGTACCTGAACGGCGAGGTCATCCGGCTGGACGGCGCACTCCGGATGGGGCCGCGATGACCGAGATCCTCGTCGAGGCGAGCGACGTACTGACCGAGGTTCTGGACCGGGTCCTAGTGATCACCATCAACCGGCCGTCGGTGCGGAACGCGGTCAACACATCTGTTGCCCACGGCATCGGTCTTGCCTTGGACCGGCTGGACGCCGACGAGTCGCTGAGTGCCGCCGTACTCGCGGGTGCCGGTCCGAGCTTCTGCGCCGGGATGGACCTGAAGGCGTTCCTGGCAGGGGAGCGACCGAGTGTTCCGGGGCGCGGATTCGCCGGTCTCGTCGAGCGTTCGTCGGACAAGCCGCTGATCGCGGCCGTCGACGGTGCTGCTGTGGCCGGCGGTTTCGAGATCGTGCTGTCCTGCGATCTGGTGGTCGCTTCGCGGGCCGCGTCGTTCGGCCTGCCGGAGGTGAAGCGTGGTTTGGTCGCGGCCGGTGGCGGGTTGCTTCGGTTGCCCGAGCGGATTCCGTATCAACTGGCGATGGAGCTCGCCCTCACCGGTGATCGGATCGACGCCGAACGAGCCGCCGAGCTGGGCCTGGTCAATCGGCTGACCGCAGCTGGTGAGGCGCTTTCGGTGGCGGTCGAGCTGGCCGCGGCGATCAGCCGGAACGGGCCGCTCGCGGTCCGGGCGACCAAACAGATCCTGCGCAACGCACGGGATTGGCCGAGTGACGAGTTCTTCCACCGGCAAGCCGCCTACACCGAACCGGTGCGGGCGTCGGCCGATGCGAGAGAAGGGGCGACAGCCTTCAAACAACGGCGCGACCCGGTCTGGGCCGGCCGATGATGAGGAGATCGAGATGGCAGTAGCTCCGAGACCCCAGAAGACGGCGCTGATCCTGGCCCAGCGGATCGTCCGGGACATCCACCGGCGCGGCCTGGGCCCGGGGGAGAAGCTACCGCCTGAGCGGCTGATGATGGAGGAGTACGAAGCCGGCCGCGGCACGTTGCGCGAATCCCTGCGCTTCCTGGAGTTGCAGGGCGTGCTGTCGTTCAAACCTGGTCCCGGCGGCGGTCCGGTAGTGGAGAAGCCAGGCGCGGACACGCTCGCGGCCACGCTGGCCCTGCTGCTGGAGTTCGAGAACGCGCGCTACCGTTCGATCGCCGAAGCCCGGGCCGCCTTCGAGCCGGTGATGGCCCGGCTGGCCGCGGAGCGGATCACCACCGACCGGCTCGCCGTACTGGAACAGAGCCTCGACGACATGGAAGCCGGGATCGAGAACGACGAGGTCTATCTCGAGACCAACGAGCTCTTCCACGACACGATCGCGTGGGCCAGCGACAACCCGCTGTTCGGCCTGCTGGTGGACGTGATGGTCGGCAGCATGGACCTGAGCGGCGCGGCGCACGGGATCCAGTACCCGGTCCGCCGCCGGGTCGCGGTACTCAAGGCACATCGCAGCATCTACGACGCGATCCAGGCCCGCGACGGCGCGCTCGCCGAGGCGGCGATGCGAGACCACATCGGCGAGTACCTCACCTACGTGCGGAAGAAGTTCCCGGAGAGCATGGAGCGGTTGATCAGCTGGCAGTGATCATTCCGGGATTCACGCCGGCCGTTTGAGCATCAGGCCGGCGCGGTGCGCGATGTGCACGATCTCACCGCGGTGGTTGATACCGCGGTGCTCGAAGAACACGATGCCAGAGTCGGTGCGGCTCTTCGACTCCCGCTTGTCCAGGATGGTCGACTCGGCCCGCAGAGTGTCGCCGTGGAACACCGGCTTGGGGAAGTCGAACTTGGTGTACCCGAGGTTGCCCAGCGTCGTACCCAGCGTCAGGTCGTGCACGATCATGCCGCCGATCAGCCCCGCGGTGTAGAGACTGGGTACGAGTCGCTGCCCGTGGATCGTGGTTTTCATGTAGTGCTCGTCGAGATGGATCGGAGCGGGATTCATCGTGATCGACGTGTAGAGAATGGTGTCGGTCTCGGTGACGGTGCGGGACCACTCGTGCCGGTACTCCTTGCCGACCACGAAGTCCTCGTAATACAAGCCTGCCATGGTGTGTCCGCTCCTCTAGATGCCGCCGTTGAGCCCGGCCAGTTGATCGACGCGGGCCAGCCATTCCTCGGCCTTGTCCGCGTGTGCTTTGTCGACGTGGATGTCGCCGTACATGACGGCGCCGTCGCCGCGAGCCTCTGCTTCCCTGTACGTCGACAACAGGCCGCGGTAGAACTCGATGGTCTCCCGGTCGGGCGTGTAGACCTCGTTGACGACCGGGACATGCGTGGGGTGGAGAACGATCTGGCCGCGGAAGCCCATCTTGCGGCCTTGGGTCGCGAACGTGCGCAGACCATCGAGGTCGCGGATCCGCTCCCAGAGCGCAGTCAGCGGATGACGGTCGGCGGCGCGGGTCGCCAGCAGGATGCGCGTCCGGTGATGCAGTGACTCCAGACCCTCCGGCGACCACTCGTATCCGACCGCCTTGGCGATGTCGGCATGCTCGGCGGTCGGGCCGATCATCGCGCCGACCCGGGGTGACGCGGCGGCGATCTCCTCGCAGTGCTGGATGCCCTGGATCGTCTCGACCGGGATGATGTACTCCAGCCCGCTGACCTCGGCCCGCGCCTCGAAGTGATCGAGCAGGGTGTCGTACCGGATCACGTCGGTGGCCTCGTCGACCTTCGGCGCGAAGATCCCGGTCAGCCCTGGTACGACGGTCGCCTCGAGATCGAGGCCCGTGAGCCGAGTAGCGAGCGAGTTGGTCCGGACGAACAGCCCCATGCTCGGATGACTCCGTGCGAGTGCGGTCACGCCGTCGGCGACCTCTTTGCGCGCGGACTCCTTGAGGTGTTCGGGGACCGAGTCCTCGAGGTCGAAGCAGACCGCGTCAGCACCGGACTCGGCGGCCTTCTCGTACCACGAGGTCTTGTGCGCGGGGACGAAAAGGACGGTGCGATAAGGCTTCATCGTCGATGCTCTCCGGATCAGTAGCTGCGGGGGAGGCCGAGCACGTGCTCGCTGATGTAGTTGAGGACCATCTCCTGACTGATCGGTGCGATCCGCTTCAGCCGTGCCTCGCGGAAGTACCGCTCGACGTGGAACTCCTTGCCGTAGCCGTAGCCGCCGTGCACCTGGACCGCGACGTCCGCGGCTTTGAACGCGGCGTCGGCGCTGAGGAACTTGCCCATGTTCGCCTCGCGGCCACAGGGCAGGTCGTGGTCGAGTAGCCAGGCCGCCTTGTTCACCATCAGCTCGGCCGCGTCGAGCCGCATCAGCGCCTCGGCGATCGGGAACGCGACGCCTTGGTTCTGCCCGATCTTGCGGCCGAACACCTCACGTTCTCCTGCGTAGGCCGTGGCCCGGCGGATCGCGGCCCGGCCGATACCGAGGGCCGCGTTGGACGCGATCACACGCTCGGCGTTGAGCCCGGCGAGGATCGCCTTGAAACCCTTGCCCGGTTCGCCGACGACGTCTTCGTCGGCGACGAACAGGTTGTCGATGAACAGTTCGTTGGTGTTGATCGCGTTCCGGCCGAGCTTCGGGATCTCCCGGATCTGCACGTGATCCGGGTCCATATCGGCGAACAGCAGCGTCATACCGTCGGTCTTCTTGGTGACGTCGGCGCGCTTCGTCGTACGGCAGAGCAGCAGCATCCGCTCGGCCTGCTGGGCCTTGGTGATCCAGACCTTCTTGCCGCTGACCCGGTAGCCACCCGGCACCTTGGTGGCGAACGTGGTGATCCCGGTGGTGTCGGTGCCCGCGTCCGGTTCGGTGACCGCGAAGCAGATGTGCAGGTCGCCGGTCGGGACGCGCGGCAGGAACCGCCGCTTCAGGTCCTCGGAGCCGTGCCGGATGATCGGGTCGAAGCCGAAGATCCCGATGTGCACTGCGGAGCAGGCGTTCATGCCGCCGCCGGAGGCCGAGATCTCCTGCTCGACGATCGCGGCTTCGGTGACCCCGAGCCCACCGCCGCCGTACTCCTCCGGGATCGTGATGCCCAGCCAGCCGGCCTTGGCGACGGCGTTGTAGAAGTCCCAGGGGAACTCGTGATCGACGTCGTGTTCCATCCAGTACTGGTCGTCGAACGGCTCCATCATCTCCCGGACCGCGGACCGGATGTCCTCGTGCAAGGCGTTGGCGCTGAAGTCCACGTGCTCACTCCCGTTTCTGTATCGGCCGGTGGTCAGGAACCGAACTCCCCGTTGTCGAGGACGAACTTCGGTGGTCGCTTGTCCAGGAACGCACTCGCGCCCTCGCGCATGTCCTCGCTGCCGATCGCCTGCACGAGCATGCCGACGCCGTTCGCGAACGAGTCCCGGGCCGCGTTCCACCAGATGTTCGAGCTGACCTTGGTGATCTCCAGGTAGCGCGGGCTCAGGGCCGCGAGCTCGCGGCACCACGTCAGCACCTCGGTCTCGAGCTGGTCATCGGGTACGACGCGGTTCACCAGACCGAGGCGCTCGGCCGCGGCAGCGTCGTACCGGCGGCACAAGAGAGCGAGCTCCTTGGCGCGTTTCTCGCCGATCTGGACGCCCATCACGTTCGTGGCGCCGGTGACGGGTGCGGACCCGACCCGCGGTCCGGTCTGGCCGAAGGTTGCGGAGGCGGCCGCGATCGCGAGGTCGCAGGCGACGACGAGCTCGTTCCCGCCGCCGGCGGCCGCACCGTTCACGGCAGCGATGACCGGGCGCGGGCAGGATCTGATCGCGTCGAACATCCGCAGCGAGCCGCGGTACAGCTTCCGCATGCCGCGCGTCGTCGGCGCGCTCATCCCGGCCAGCATGCCGCCGGCGCAGAACGCACCCGGAGCGCCGGTGATGACTACCGAGCGGACGTCGTTGCAGGTGTCCAGGATGTCCGCGACCGCCGCGGCCATCTGCTCGTCGTACGCGTTCCGGGCGCTGGGGTTGTCGAGGGTGATCCAGCGCGACTCGTCGCGCTCCTGGACCCGGACTCGACCATCGGAGGTGGACACAGACTGATGCTAATAATATGCATCAATAGCCGTCAAGGTCTCGACCTCGTTCCGGTCGCCGGATGCGTTGACAGCATAGAGTGGATAAACCATGCTAATCATTAGACATCAATGCGAAGGAGTCTCTATGCCCGGCCTTGACCTGACCGACGACCAGCTCGAGCTCCGCGCGCTGGCCCGCAAGGTGGCGCACGGCCTGTTCGAGCACCGGGCACACGAGTGGGACGAGGGGCGGACGCCGTTCCCGTTCGACGATCGCCGCCGGCTCGGCGAGCTGGGATTCCTCGGCATCGCCCTGCCCGAGCCGTACGGCGGAGGCGGCGCACCGATCCTCGACGCGCTGATCGTGATCGAGGAGCTGGCCAAGGTCTGCCGCCCGGCCGCGTTCCAGGTCTTCGAGGCGAACACGGGCCCGGCGCAGGTCGTCGCCCAGCTCGGAACCGAACGGCAGCAGGCGAAGTACCTGCCCGCCGTCATCAGTGGTGACTCGTCGATGGCGGTCGCGATCTCGGAGCCGGACGCCGGATCGGCCGCGACGGACATGACCACCAAGGCGGTGCGCGAAGGCGACCATTTCCGGGTGAACGGGATGAAGCGCTGGGTGTCCAATGCCGGGCACGCGGATCTGTACCTGCTGTACGTCCGGCTCACCGACGAGCCCGGGGCGCGGGGGATCGGTGCACTGATCGTCGAGAAGGGCTTCGACGGGGTGTCGTTCGGGACGCCCGAGAAGCTGATGGGATTCCGTGGCATTCCCTCGCGCGACATCTACTTCGACGACGTTCTGGTCCCGGCCGAGAACCTGCTCGTCAACGCCGGCGACTTCCGCAAGCTGTTCAACGCGTTCTCGATCGAGCGACTCGGCAACTCCACCGTGAGCCTGTCGATCGCCCAAGCCGCATTGGACAGATCGATCGACTACGTCACCACGCGGGAGCAGTTCGGCAAGCCGCTGATCGAGTTCCAGGCCGTGCAGACCGACCTGGCAGACATGGTCGTCGAGGTCGAGGCGGCACGCATGCTGGTCTACCGGGCCGCGATGACCGCGGGCCGCGGTCTGCCCGACTCGCTGCAGGTGTCGATCGCGAAGCGGGCCGCCAACGAAGCGGGCAAGCGGGCCTCGGATCTCGCGATCGGCTTGCACGGCGGGAACGGGTACAGCGAGGAGTACGGCATCGAGCGCTTGCACCGGGATGCCCACGGCTGGGCGATCGCCGGTGGTACGCCGACCATGCAGAAGGTCCGCATCGTGTCGGAGTTGCTCGACCGCAAGTTCGACCAGCGCGCATGATCGGGACCCGCTTCACGGACCTGTTCGGCGTACGGCATCCGCTGGTCTGCGGTGGGATGGCCGCGGTCGGGACAGCCGACCTGATCGCGCCGCTCGCGGATGCCGGCGTACTCGCGTTCCTCACCGCTCTCACCCAGCCGAGCCCGGAGGCCCTGGCGAAGGAGATCACTCGCTGCCGTGAGTTGACCGACCAGCCGTTCGGAGTGAACCTCACGATCCTTCCGACGATCAAGCCGGTTCCGTACGACGACTACCGCGACGTCATCATCGAGTCGGGAGTACGGATCATCGAGACGGCCGGCAATAATCCGGCACCACACTTGCCGGCGTTGAAGGCGGCCGGCGTCCAGGTGATTCACAAGGCGACGTCGATCCGGCACGCGGTCAAGGCCGAGTCGCTCGGAGTTGATGCCGTGAGCATCGATGGGTTCGAGTGTGCCGGTCATCCGGGCGAGGACGACGTACCAGGCCTGATCCTGATACCACTCGCGGCGCGGCGGCTGCGGATCCCGGTGATCGCCAGTGGCGGGTTCGCGACCGGTCGTGGGGTGGCGGCGGCATTGGCGCTCGGCGCCGCCGCGGTGAACATGGGCACGCGATTCGTCGCGACCCGGGAGGCGCCCGTGCACGACAACGTGAAGCGGCTGTTGGTGAGCAACGACGAACGGTCGACGACGTTGGTCTTCCGCTCGCTGCGCAACACGGCTCGGGTGGCGAGGAACGCCGTGGCCGAGGAAATCGTCCGGATCGAGGCCCGGCCCGGCACCACCTTCGCCGACCTCGCCGATCTTGCCTCCGGCAACCGGGGGCGGACGAGGGTCCTTCGGGACGGTGACACGGACGGCGGTCTGTGGTGGGCGGGCCAGAGCCAGGGATTGATCGACGACGTTCCGACCTGCGCCGAACTGGTGGAACGGATCATGGGGGAGACCGTCGACACCATCGCACGGGATCTGGCGGGGCTCGTCACCTGAGGCGCGCCATGGAGCCTGCTGACCGCATTGGTGACTACTATACGAATGTTCAGGTCGTTGGTGGTCAGCGGCACGGCGTGGCCGTTGGGGAGGGATCAGGATGGCGCAGCGCACCGAGAAGCTCGCGGAATCCGTCGCGCGCCAGATTCTGCGCGACATCCAGAGCCAGCGACTGCGGGCCGGGGCCACCTTGCCGCCGGAGAGCGCCATGCTCGAGCGGTTCGCCATCGGGCGCGGCTCGCTCCGTGAGGCGTTGCGCATCCTCGAGGTCAACGGCCTCGTCACGCTGAAGCCCGGGCCTGGTGGCGGTCCCGTTGTCGCGGCCCACGATCCCCGGAACTTCGGGCAGATGGCGACATTGCATCTGCAGTCCATCGGCGCCAACTACCGTCAACTGCTGGATGCGCGGGTGGAGTACGAGACCGTTCTGGCGCGTAAGGCGGCCGAGCAGGAAGGCGACGCCGCCGGCGAGACCGTCCGGGCGGCCATGGACGGGACGGGCCAGCGCTCGTCCGAGGACCAGCTGTACTCGGCGGCCACGAGCGGATTCCATCAAGCCGTCGGCGTGGCGTCTGGCAATCCGGTCATCGCCCTGGCAGCTGAGTCGATCTACGCGATCTGGTCGGTCCGGGTCACCGCAGTCCTGTATCCGCCGGAGGACCGCGAACAGGTCGCGATCGAGCACGAGCAGATCACCCGCGCCATCGAGAAACACGACGCCCGCCGCGCCGAGCGCCTGATGCGCGAGCACATGCTCGCGTACCAGGAGTTCTGCGAGCTCCGCTACCCCGCCCGCATGGACGACATCGTCGACTGGAAGTAGGCCGCGCGGTGGGTCCCTGCGGGATCTGCGTTCAAAATATGGGCGACCAGGTCGGCGAGACCCGCATGCGATGGGCGGCACCGTGCGCATCGTCGAGCTCGGACTGAGTGACGAGAAGCTCACCGCTGACCTGCGGCTCCGGGGAACGCGCCGTACGGTCCGGCCGGACTTCGATCGAATCGCCCGAGCAGCAATGCGTTCAGCTCCGTGAGCGTCATCACGGCATTGCCGTCGCTGTCGTACTGGCCGCGCTGCGCGACGTTCGAGAACGTCGACCTGGCGCCGCGACACCCCCAGCTCCTCGGCCGCCGCGTCCACAGCGGTCACCCCCGCCGTGTCCAGCGCGGCCAGGCGGCTGATCACCGCGGCCCGCCGTACGGCGGCCTCCCACAGCTCGTCCGACGCCGTCAGCACACCACGTTCAGATACCTCCTCCGGGCCCAACGCCGCGTCTCCAAGCTCGCGAGAATCACCGAGCTCGTGACGCTAATGCAGACGACGCCGGTACACCCCGATGACTCGCACTCGCCTGCAAACTGGTGCCTTCGGAGCGCGCAGCCGGAGCGGCCTCCCGCGCGAAGCGGATCAACCGTCCGGCCAGGACCCCATAGCTTGCGAGCGGCGTCGATTCCCCCGATCTGCTCCCTGCCCCGGTGGTACGTCCGATACTTGGGGAATGTCGGAGATGGATCTGCCCGAGTTGAATCGTGCAGAACTTCGGGCGGTTGAGGTACTGCGGGGTGGTGGCGCTGTTGTCGTGACCAACCCCAGTCCGATGACGTACGGCGTGCTGGCCCGCGATGCCCGGGCGGTGAATCTCCTGAAAGGTCGCCCCGTCGACCAGCCGGTCGGAATCTCGGTGCACTCGGCGGCCGCGCACGATCAGCTGTTCCGGTACCTCGATCTCCGGAGCGACACCCTCGCCGCGATCGACTTCGCTCTCGCCGAGCGAATCTCCGTACTGGCGCCGATCGGGTCGGACCCGACGATGCCCGAATGGCTGGCGCCTGCGATCCAGGACGGCTGGGTGGTGTTCTTCGACGGAGCCTGGCGTCCACTGGTGCTGCTGTGGGAGAGCTTCCCCTTCCTGTACGGAAGCAGCGCCAACCGAACCGGCGAAGCCCCGGCCGCCTCCGCCACCGAAGCCCGTGCGCAGTTCCCGGCCGACACTGTGATCATCGACGCCGACCACCTCCGCGAGCCGGCCGCCGAGCCAGCACGATGATCCGCGTCGACCAGGACGGCCGGCTGACCCTGCATCGATCGGGTATCCAGGACCAGGAGGTCGGCGGAGCCGACGTGATCCTGGAACGGCTGCGCGAGTTCAGATCCACGATCGCGGTTGTGGACGGATCGACCGGTGCGCCGATGGGCAAGGCGTATCTGTCCACCGCAGTCACCGAGGATGGCGAGCCCAAGCAGCTGGTGCCGAAGACGCGGATCCGGCTGGAGTTCGCGCGAGTGCCCAACAAGAACGCGGACGGGCCACGGGTGTACGACGTCGTGCGAGCGCACGTGGTTGCAACAGCCTGGGCACAGCCGCCGCGGCCGGCGAACTGCTGGCCGGCGGGAGTCTGTGGATCGACGGAATCGGCGGCACCCAGGTCGGCTGCCAACCGCCGCTTCGGGACCAGGAGGAATGGTTGAAGACGTTCCTGACGAGCCAACCCAACTGGCGGCTGAACGGTGACGAGCTCACCCTCACCTCAGGCAGCACGACGATCACGCTGCTGGACCGGAAGATCGCCGAACCCGACGTCCCGCTCGACGGGGTCAGGTGGGAGGTCGTCACCATCATCACCAACGCCTATCTGCGCCACCACCGCTACCACGCCGAGCAGGCGTGGATCAGCTTCGACGGCGGGCGCCTGACCGGCTGGAGCGGATGCAGCGAACTCTCCGGCACCGTCACCCGCAACAACACAGAACTGACCTTCGGCAACGTCGCCACCACAGGCCACACCTGCACAGCCGAAACCGCCGCGATGCAGGCCGCAATGCTGGCCACCCTCGAGCCCGCGGTCTCCTACACCATCGACTACAACCAGCTGACACTTCTAGCCCCGTCCGGCATCGGCCTCGACCTGAAAGTGGGGTAGAGCGGCTGCCCATTTGTCGTCGGGCCATGCGTCCTGGTCCTCTGTCGCCTCAACTCACGAGGCTGTGACGCTCGCGCAGGCCACTTCGGTACACCGCCATGCCTCGCACTCGCCTGCAAATCGGCCACTTCGCAGCGCTGGAACCGTGCAGACAACTCGGACATCGACACCAGGCGCCGCTGACCGACGTGGTGTCGAGAAACGATCGTTATCTAGAGCCGTCGCGTAGGCGTCGTCGACGTCGGCCAGGAGTGCCTGAGCGTTCCTGATCTGCGTGCTGGCCGTGGTTATCTGCGGCTGTCCATCACGCGGATTGATCTCGGAGGAGCGATGCATGTCCAGCGGGTGCTGTCACCTGCCACGCAGTTGGAGTCGTGGACGGTGCTCGGCGATGACGGCGGTCCGGTCGGGCCGGTCGAGCGGTTTCTGGCTTACCTAACCGACATCGAGCCGTCGCCGAACACGGTGAAGGCCTACGCGCATGATCTGAAGGACTGGTTCGTGTTCCTGGCGCGGCTGGGACTGGACTGGCGCGAGGTGCGGTTGGAGGACATCGCTGAGTTCATGGCCTGGCTTCGGCGGCCGCCTGCGGCCCGGGCCGCTGTGGTGGCGGTGCTGCCGTCGGTGGAGTACCACTGCTCGGCGTCGACGGCGAATCGTAAGCTGGCGGCGCTGAGTACGTTCTACGAGCACGCATCGCGCAACGGCATGGATCTCGGGGAGTTGCTGGCGACGTGGCGGACGGCTGGCCAGCGGGGTTCGGGGTGGAAGCCGTTCCTGCATCACATCAGTAAGGGGCAGTCTCAACGACGGCGCACGATCAAGCTGGCGGCGCCACGCAAGCTGCCACGCGTGCTGACGGTCGCCGAGACACAGGCGATCCTCGACGCGTGCCACCGGTTGCGGGATCGGTTCCTGTTCGCGCTGCTGTGGGACAGCGGGGTACGGATCGGCGAGGCGCTGGGACTGCGGTATGCCGACATCACTGCCGCCGAGTGCGAGGTCACCATCATTGCGCGGGTCAACGACAACGGTGCTCGCACCAAGTCCCGCGCGACGCGGGTGATCCCGGTCAGTGCCGAACTGGTCCGGCTCTACGCCGACTACCTGCATGACGAGTACGGCGATCTGGACTCCGACTACGTCTTCGTCAACCTCTGGGCACAGCCGCACGGGCACCCGCTCACCTACACGGCGGTCTATGACCTGGTACGGCGGCTGCGGCGCCGGACCGGGATCGCATTCGACCCGCACTGGTACCGCCATACCGCAGCAACTCGGCTGCGGCGCGACGGTGTCCCGATCGAGGTCGTGTCCAAGCTGCTCGGGCATGCCGACATCACCACCACGGCGAACGTCTACGGTCACCTGACCGCCGAGGATGCCCGCAAGGCGCTGGAGGAAGCGGGCTGGTTCAGCGGCCGAGAGGTGCGGCTATGACGCTGATGCCCGGCCGGAGCACACTCGCGCCCGCCCGCGAGCTGCGCCCGGTGGCGCACGCGGCCTGGGACGCCGAGTACGACCGGGACGTTTGGCGGCTCCGCGAGCTCGGCATCGACAGCCGCACGCCGGCGCGCATCCGGTTCAACTTGATCCCGCAACCCTGGCTCAAGGCCTTCCCAAGCGGTGGGCACGATGGCGGCTCGCGGCGGGCTTCGGCCCAGCGACGGCGGCGTCGGGGACGAGGGCGGTCGCCCGCTTTGCTGAGTTCCTGGCGGGCCAGGAGTCCGCAATCACCAGCCTGGGCCAGCTGAATCGAGCGCTGCTGGAGCGCTACCTGGCCCACCTGCACGCCCTCGTCGGCGGTCGAGTGGTTCACCGAACCACGATCGGGCAGCTGAACCTGTTCCTCACCGCGATCCGCCAGCACGGCTGGGACGACACGCTGCCGACCACCGCGATGTTCTTCCCCGAGGACTTCCCAAAGGAAGGGGAGCGGCTGCCTCGCGCGCTGAGCGAGACTGTCATGGCCCAGCTCGAGCATCCCGACAACCTCGCCCGGTGGGCCGATCCCGCGCACCGGTTGGTCACCCTGGTGATGATGCGCTGCGGACTTCGCATCGGCGACGCGCTGCGCCTGTCGCCCGATTGCATCGCCCGCGACGGTGACGGCGTCCCTACCTGCGCTACTTCAACCACAAGATGCGGCGCGAGGCGCTCGTCCCCATCGACGACGAGCTCGAACGCGAGCTCGGCGAACAGCGACAACGCGTCCGAGACCGCTGGCCCGACGGCACGCCAGTCTTGTTCCCGCAGCCGACCGGCAACCCGGACGGGAAGCGGTGGATGGTCGACCGGACCTACCGCCGGGCGCTGCGGCGCTGGCTGGAACGCTGCGACGTCCGCGACGAACACGGGCAGCCGGTGAACGTCACCCCGCACAGGTTCCGTCACACGCTCGGGACCCGCTTGATCAACCGAGATGTCCCCCAAGAGGTCGTGCGCCGGATCCTCGACCACGACTCGCACGTCATGACCGCGCACTACGCCAGGCTCAGCGACACCACCATCCGGCGCCACTGGGAGAGGGCCCGCAAGGTCAACATCAGCGGAGAGACGGTGTCGTTCGATCCCTCCGGGCCACTGGCCGACGCGGCCTGGGCCAAGCAACGACTCGGCCGGGCCACCCAGGCGCTGCCCAACGGGTACTGCGGTCTGCCGTTGCAGCAGTCCTGCCCGCACGCGAACGCCTGCTTGAGCTGTCTGATGTTCATCACGACTGCCCACTTCCTGCCCCAGCACCACGAGCACCGCCACCAGGTCCTGCAGATCATCTCCGCTGCCGAGGCCCGCGGGCAGCAGCGGCTGTCGGAGATGAACCGGCAGGTCTTGTGCAACCTCGACCGGATCATCGGCGCCCTCGCAGACGACAGGCACAGCGACCAGGACATCCGAGATGAGGGCTGACAACACGATCCACCTGACCAGAGCGGCCCGGCGCCGCCACGAACTCACGCGAAGCAAGACCATCCGGGCGCTGCGCGAGCTCGACGCGTCCGGCGGAGTCGTCACCTTCGAGATCGTCGCCAAGTCCGCCGGCG
Source organism: Kribbella sp. NPDC026596 (assembly GCF_040638415.1). Classification (NCBI taxonomy): domain Bacteria; kingdom Bacillati; phylum Actinomycetota; class Actinomycetes; order Propionibacteriales; family Kribbellaceae; genus Kribbella; species Kribbella sp. NPDC026596. The sequence goes on from NZ_JBEZYF010000025.1 coordinate 107,828, forward strand.
TGTCCAGGTCGTGGCTCTACACCCAACCCGACATTCGCGTCGAGATCGAACGTCTCCGGAGGCTTCACCAGCGGGCACCGGCGCAAGCGGTGCCCGCGCGACAACGCACCACCGACCCGTCGCTGCTACAACGCCTTGAGATCGCCAACGCACGCAACCGTGAACTCGCCGAAGACAACCAGCGACTCTGCCTGCAACTCGCCCAGGCCCTCGGCGAGTTACGAGCGATCGGGACAGGCAGGCTGCCGGGCTGATCCCGTCGTCAAGGGGCACTCGCACGGTTACGACAGCCGCGGCTTTTCCACCGTGACCCAGGTCGGACTTGCTGCGTCCGGGACTCGGTCACGAGGTGACCAGGTGCGCGCGACGGCCAGCGGAACAGGATTCTCCGGTTCGGGCAGGACGACGGTGAGACCGTTGCCGCGGGCTTCGAGTTCGGCGGCGTAGGTGGGGTCGACGCGGTCAAGCGTGATCATGATGAGCCCGGACGCCGGGTGCGGTCCCGTCGAGGTGACCTTGGTCGGCAAGCCGAGATCGCCCTGCCTGCGCATGAGGCCCAGTACCCATTGCAGGGTCCACTCGGTCTCCTGTTCGGCCGGCTGCCGGCGTCGGAAGCGCAGCAACTCGGGGGACTGCACGAGCGGGGGAATCTCGATCCGCGCGCGGAGCATCTCCTCGTGAACCGGGATGTTGATGACCAGGACCACTCGATCACCGCCATGCTCGACGGTCTCCGTGAGTCTCGCGCGCGTGTCCGGGTTGCGCTCAACCCACTGCCGCACGACCGGCAGGTCTGGTGAGGCCTTCGCCGGACCCTCGCGAAAATCCACCAGCCACCTCCCACACCCGGAGTCTTCAGGAAAGCATGCGGGCAGCGGCAGGCATAGACCCGCCATACTTCGTGGTGATGCGGACGGATGCAGGCCGCTCGTGTTGAGAATCGAAGCGATATCCCTGATGGCTACGGCATTCGTCGGCTTCCGAGTCAGCGGCCTGGCCATCCCCGGGGCGCTGGCGCGTGACCGGCTCGATCACCGGCCAGTCGCTGTCGTTTGTCGTCTGGGTGACCACTACCAACCGACGCATCAAAACGACCACACGTCGACAGGGTCTCCGCCCTCGTAGCTTCGGAATGCACTTCGATAACGATCGAGTCCTGCTGACGTCGGCCCCACGAACCATGACCGCCTCGCTGGGGACACCGTCCAAGACGAAAACCCCCAGGTCACAGCCGCGCCCACGCCAGCGGCTCCAGATAACGATCGATTCTCAACACCCAGAGAGGACTGGCGTCGCTGCCACCGCGTGAGCCAGCGTCTGACTGGGGACCTCGCAGCTCGAGGTCGCCGGCGTTCAGCCTCTCGCGCCAGGTACGCCAGATCGAGCCCCTTTGTCTTCCACACGGTCCGTGTTCACGTATGCCGGTGCGCGGTGCGTACGTCGGTGATCGCGCGCAGTACGCGCTCTGCAACCGATGGGCGTATCACCGAGGTAGAGAACAACGTCGACCTCGTTCGGGGGCGCTAAGTGTTCGCCCTACACGAGGGCCCTGCAGTTTGCCCCAAGGGAGGGGTCGGCCAAAACCAGGTGCCGCCTGGCATGGGCGGTGGCAGACCTCTGTCATACTCCCGGCGTTCGTAACTTTTCTTCCCTGGGGGCGTCTTGTCCGTCCGTTTTGCCCATCTGTTGCGGTGGGGGTTGCCGGCTGTGTTGGTGGCGGGTTCGGTGGTTGCGTTGAGTGGGTCCTCGGGAGTGGCCGCGGAACCGGGGCCGTATCGGCTGGGGTTCGCGCGGCACAGCACCTCGAAGCCCGAGATCGAGCCGAACGCCGTGATGGTGAAATTCAAGCGGAAGGCGACCGCGGCGGCGCGGAAGGCCGCGGCTTCGAAGCTCGGGGCGACAGCGGAGGGGCAAACGTCCTCCGGTGTCGTCAAGCTCAAGGGCAAGTTGTCCGCGCCCGACCTGCTGAAGAAGGTCAAGTCCGACCCCGCGGTCGAGTTGGCGTCGTTGAGCTACCGTCGCAGGGTCTCCGCCGTACCGAACGATCCGTACTTCGCCTCCAGTCAGCAGGCGTACTTGAACACGGTCCGCATACCGCAGGCGTGGGACGTGTCGAAGTCGACCGGCAACCAGATCGTCGCCGTGCTCGACACCGGCATCGACGCTGGTCACCCGGACCTCGTAGGTCATCTCGTCGCGGGCTACAACGCGACCTCGACGACGCGCCCGAACCCGGTCGACGACAACGGTCACGGCACGATGGTGGCCGGGATCATCGCCGCGAGCACCAACAACGGTGCTGGGGTGGCGGGCGTCGGCTGGAGCTCCAAGGTGATGCCGGTGAAGGTCGCCGGAGCCAATGGGATCGCCAACGATCTGGATCTCGTCGAGGGTATCGACTGGGCGATCGGACACGGCGCCACCGTGCTGAACGTCTCGATCGCGAACCCCGGCGACAATCCGGTCCTGCACGACGCGATCAAGCGGGCGATCGCCAAGGGCGTCATCGTCGTCGCCGCGGCCGGCAACGACGGGAGCGCCGTACAGCAATACCCGGCGGCGTACCCCGAGGTGATTGCGGTCGGCGCGACGAACGCCGGGGGAGTGCTGACCGACTTCAGCTCGTACGGCGACTGGGTCGACCTCGCTGCCCCAGGGTGGGACATCGTCACTACCGCCCCTCGCGGTACGAGCCAGTACGCGTACTGCAGTGGTACGTCGTGCTCGGCGCCCATCGTCGCGGGTGTGGCGGCGCTGGTGAAGAACAAGTGGCCGACGTTCACGCCGGCACAGGTCGAGTCCCGGCTCAAGTCGCTCGCGCGTGACGCAGGCCCGCGCGGCAACGACCCGTACTACGGCGCCGGCATCGTGGATGCGTACGCCGCCCTCGGCGGTCGCTGGGCGCCGGACTTCCCGATGAACTCGATCGATCTCAACGACCAGCCCGAGCGGGCGATCCCGCTGTCGAGCTCGATCAGCACGATGATCAGCACCGAAGGCGAAACGGACTGGTACGAGGTGGTCTCCTCGGGGCCGCGCAACCTCAGAATCACATTGACCGGGCCGGAGTTCAACGGGGACAAATACACGGTGAACTTCGGTCCACGGATCGATGTCTACGACAACGACCTGAAGTCGCTAGCATCTGCCGCCACCCCATTCCCGACTGAGATCGACCCCGCGACGAGCGGACCGAAGTGGGGACCGTTGACGGCGACCACGGACGTGAGCGTCGGGGCGGGCAGCACCTTTATTGCCATCCGAAACGCCAACGGCTCACGAGACACCCGGCCGTACACCCTGGATGTCGAAGAGGCCGGCGCGGGCGGTTCCAGCCCGACCACGAGCTATCCGGTGCGGGACGTGCTCCCGCCCGACCTGGGAAGCGGCCAGCCGCTCGACGAGCACCCAACGGTGACGTTCGCGCGCGACGTCGTCGCGGCCAGCGTCAACGCCGGCACCGTGCGCCTGGTGCACGGCAAGACCGGGACGACCGTGGGCGCCACCGTGGCCTACGACGCCACGACCAAGCAGGCCGTCATCACCCCGACCGCGCCGCTCCTCGACAACACGCCGTACCGGATCGTCGTGAACGGCGTGCAGGAAGCCGACGGTACCGCGCTGGAGCCGTTCAGCAGTGTGTTCTCAACGCTGGATGCACCCCCAGCCAAGCCGGCGTTCGATGCCACCGGCGCCTATCTCGCGGCGAACCTGACCTGGACGATCCCCGCCCTGCCTGACTTCGACCAAGTGATCGTCCGGCGCAACACCGGCAGCCAGGTGCCGACGTTGACCACCGGGACTCTGGTCTACGCAGGCACGGCCACCTCGGTGAAGAACACGGGCCTGGCGCAAGGGGCGACCTACACCTATGCGGCCTGGGTGAAGGACCGCGGCGGGAAGGTCAGTCCGGTCGCCGTCACTCAGCTGCTCGGGATGAAGACCTCGATCAGCGCTACCGCGACACTCGTGAACTACGGCGGCACGATCACTGTCGGCGGCAGCACGGTCCGGATCGACAACAAGGTATACGCCGGACTGCCCGTCAACCTGTACGTACGGCCGAAAAACTCGTCCACGTTCAAGCTGCTCGCGGCGTTGAAGACGAGCTCGACCGGCGCGGTGAGTTACGCGTACAAGCCGCTGGTGTCGTCGGTGTTCATGATGACGTTCCCCGGCAACGGCGACCTGATGGGCACCCGGAGCGTGGATCTCACGGTGCAGGTGGCGCCGACGATCTCGGCGACGTTGTCACCGACAGCGATCCGGTTGGGTGGCGTGAGCAGGTTCAGCGGGTACGTCGCGCCGGCGCACTACGGCCAACTCGTGTATCTGCAGCAGTACTCGAACCGGGTGTGGAAGTCCATCGCATCGGTGAAGCTGAGCAGCACGGGCGCCTATGCGTTCGGTATCAAGCCGGCCGTCCGCGGACAGATCGCCTATCGAGTGTGGTTCCCGGCGGACGCCGACCACGCGCAAGCGTTCACAGCGAACAAGATCCTCACGATCAGCTGAAACAGAGACCCGGATTGCAACAAGCTGCAATCCGGGCCTCTGTTCGGCATCACAGGCTTGACTTACCGACAGGCGAGGTCGGTATTCTGCGCGACCTTTGGAACGGCGAATTCCCCATGGGACAAGGGGATGGAACGTTCGAACCCGACTTGCGCGAAGCGGGCGTTATGCCTCAAAGTTCCTCTTCGTGGGGGAAACCTTGAAGCGTCTGAAACCCAACCGTCGGCAAGTCTTGATTGCCGGGGCGGCTGCTGCCGTTGCGGGCGTTGCAGCCGCGGAGTCCGCAACAGCCGCTGACCTGTACGGGTCTGGCGTACTCGGCGACTGGACCGTCCTCAGCCGGGCAATCGCCACTACGGCGACGATCGCGTACGCCCGCGACCACGACGGCATCTACATGTTCGGCGACAGCATCGCGGTCCAGGACGGCAAGGCGCTGGCGACCAAGCTGGCGAGCCGCGCCGGCGTCAGTCTCGCCGTTCACAACTGGTCCGGACGGCCGACGGCGCCCGCGGTCGACGCGCTCGAGAACTGGGCGACCAAGTACGGCCTGCCGCGCCGGATCCTGATGGCCACCGGCACCAACGACATCTTCAACCCGCCGGTGTTCGCCGCCCAGGTGGACCGGACGATGAAGATCGTCGGCCCGAACCGGATGGTGGTCTGGGTCAACACGCAGATCTCCCGTACGGCCATGTCGGCGGCGGTCCAGGTCGCCGACCAGCGCAACAGCGCCTGGATCAACTCCCAGATCCACGACGCCGACAAGAAGTACCCGAACCTGCGCATCGTCCGCTGGGCCGAGTTCCTCGCCGCGAAGCCGTCACTCCTTACCCAGTGCCTCCGCGAAGGCGTCCACACCACCGTCCCCTACGGCCAGGACGCCCGCAACGAACTCATCGTCCAAGCCCTAGTCGCCGACTGACAGAGCGGACCGCGTGCCCGCTGCGCTCCAGCCGTCGTCGATGACGATCAGCACCCATCGGCCTGCCAACTCGGACCGCAGCCTCGCGGCACGACCCCGGCGGCGTCGCGGAGCAGAATCGCTGATGGCAGTAGCGCCTACCTGATCTGAGCTCGACCACCCACACCGGTCTGCACCCTGGGGGACAAGGTTCTCTGAATCGCGCTGGAACCTGAATCCTTGAAGTCGCCGAAGGAACTCCGCTCAGCGACGTGACGGGCCTCGGCGTCACCCTCGACGAGACGATCTTCAACCACGAACCGCAGGTCGTCCTGCGCCCCGTCAAAGCCGGAGCGCCAGTCCACCCAGCGATGTGGCTGACCCCCTCCGCGGACGGAGCCACGCTCTATCTGCGCTGCACCGTCGCGATCGGTGACGAGACCTAGGGGCCGCTCGTGCAGGAGGTCAAGATCTCCGCCGCGACTCGGATCTACACGGCTAAGTGGTCCGCGCCGTAAGTTCGTCGGGGTTGTTCATGCGGCTTGTGCGAGGGCCGGTGTGGCGGTCTGGTGCTGGTCGATTCGTTGGAGTAGGTC
>NZ_JBEZYF010000026.1:0-113096 GCF_040638415.1 Kribbella sp. NPDC026596
CTACCGATCTCAGCAGGCTCGTGGTGAGCGCGAGCAGCTGGCTCGTGGTGAGCGCGAGCAGCTGGCTCGTGGTGAGCGCGAGCAGCTGGCTCGTGGTGAGCGCGAGCAGCTGGCTCGTGGTGAGCGCGAGCAGTTGGCTCGTGGTGAGCGTGAGCTCCGTGGTGAGCGTGAGCAGCAGGCTCGTGGCGAGGAGTACGGACAGCCGTCGTACCCGGAGCAGAACCCTTTCCGGCCGCAGCAGCCGCCCGCGCAGCAGACGCCTCCGCCGTCGCAAGGCCGGCCGAGTCCGTTCGGTCCGGGGAGCAACGGCACACTGCCGAACCGTCAACCGCAGCAACCGCCGGCCGGACCGCCGCAGCAGGCCCAGCGCCCGCCCGCACCGCCGCAGTCGAGCAATGGCGTGACACAGCGACCAGCCGCACCGCACAGCTCGAACGGGAGCACCAACTGGAGCAGTCCGGCTCCGAGTCCTTCGCCTACACCGCCACCGACTCCGGCTCAGAGCAACGGTCACAGCAGCAACGGTGTGACCCCGCCGCACCAGCCGCCGACGCCGCAGCAGCAGACGCCGCCTGCGCCGGCTCAGAACCAGGCGCCGCCGCAACCGCAACAGCCGCCGCGTCCGACCGCGCCCGCGATTCCCCCGGCCAACTACCCGGTGGACACTCCGACGATCACGGCGTACATGCCGGAGGCAATCGAGTCCTACCCGCAGGAGTCGGCCCCGAAGCAGGACAACGGTTACCTGTCGGATCCGAGCGCGGAGTACGAGAGCAACGCGCCGGTGAGCGAGCCCAAGCCCGTTGGTGGGCGGCGGCGTGCGGACGTCCAGCAGGACGCTCCGAGCCAGGTCGGCAACGACCAGTCCGCGTCCCACCGTGCGGCCCGCAGGGCTCAGGCCATGGCGAGCGCCGCGGCGTCGTCGGCGATCGGCGGTTCGGCCGCACCGGTGGAGAACAAGCCGTCCGGCGGCAGCGGCCCGGGTGACGGCACCAAGAAGCCGCGCCGGTACCGCGTGCACCACCTCCGCGACATGAAGAACCGTGGCGAGAAGTGGGCGATGCTGACGGCGTACGACCAGTACACCGCCGAGATCTTCGACCAGTCCGGCATTCCGGTGCTGCTCGTCGGTGACTCCGCCGCGAACAACGTCTTCGGCTACGAGACCACGCTGCGCGTCACCGTCGACGAACTCATCCCGCTGGCGCGGGCCGTCGCTGGTGCCGTTGAGCGGGCACTCGTCGTCGCGGACCTGCCGTTCGGTTCGTACCAGGCCTCACCCGAGCAGGCTTTCCACACCGCCGTACGGTTCATGAAGGAAGCCGGCGTACATGCGGTGAAGCTCGAAGGCGGCCGCAACATGGTCCCGATGGTCGAGAAGCTCACGCAGTCCGGCATCCCCGTGATGGCGCACATCGGCTTCACGCCGCAGAGCGAGCACAGCATCGGCGGCTACCGCGTCCAGGGCCGTGGCGACCAAGCCGCCGGCCTGATCGACGACGCCGTGGCGCTCGCCGAGGCAGGTGCGTTCTCGGTGGTCCTCGAGATGGTTCCAGGCGACGTCGCCGCTGAAATCACCAAGCGAGTCTCCATCCCCACCATCGGCATCGGAGCCGGCCGCGACACCGACGCCCAGGTCCTCGTCTGGCAAGACATGGCCGGCCTCCGCTCAGGCACCATGCCCCGCTTCGTCAAGCAGTACGCCGACCTCCGAGGCATCCTCACCACCGCCGCCACCACCTACGCCGCAGACGTAGCCTCCGGCACCTTCCCCACCGACGAACACACCTTCTAACCCCACACCACCCGTCAGATCCAGGGGAGGGCGGAGCGTTCGGTCCAGTACTCCTCGGGTTGTTGGGTGAACTCGGTGAGGGGGCCGGCTGTGGTGTGGGCGAGGTTGCTTGCCAGTTGTTCGGCGGTGGTGGCGCCGCTGAGGATGATGTCGGCCCAGGGTTGGGCGGCGGCGGCGCCGATGGCGAGGGCGTCGGGGGCGATGCCGTGCTGGCGGGCGAACTCGTTGAACGGGGTCTCGCCGGCCTTGGCGGTCAGGCGGCCGTTGGCGACGGCTTCCTTCACGACCACGAACCAGCCTGCGGCGTGCGCCTCGGCCAACGCAGCGCCGGATGAGGCCTCGAGGACGTTCCAGGTCGCCTGCACGGCCGTGAACGGTGTGTCGAGCTCGAGTGCCTTGCGTAGCGTCTCGGCCTGACGCGGCCCACTCGTCGACAATCCGACGCGTACGCCGCTGTCCGCCAACTCCCGCAGTCGGTCGAGCAACCGCTTGTCACCGAGTGCCGGACTGTCCGCCGTGAGGCTGTGGACAAGGTAGAAGTCAGGCGGTCCACCAAGCGCTTGAAGCGTCTCCGGCCACTGCCGCTCGAAGGTCGCGAGGCGGTGGTCCTTCACCTCGTGCGTCTCCGCATCGGAATGCCAATCAGCGACGTACGTGTACCCCCACTTCGAGCCGACGGTCAGTTGCGTACGGCGCTCCGCCGTCAGCCACTCACCGAGGAACTTCTCGGCAAGTCCGTACGAACGCGCGGCGTCGAAGTACCGAACTCCGTCCAGCCACGCCTGCTCGAGCAACTGATGTGTGCGCTCCCGGAGATCCTCGACCGCCCGTCGCGGCGGCAAGTCCTCGTCGTGCCCGAGATTGATGTACCCAGGACGCCCTAGCGCCGCAAGACCCAGACCAATACTCGCCATGCTTTCGATCCTAGGTGTCCGCGGCAACAACTGTGAGACGCGCCGCATCGGGCGACGCGGAACCTCCTGTGTCGTCTAGCGTTTTGTCGTGTGAGCGAATCCCGATTGCCACCACCCGGCACCGTCGTACGGCGTACGACGGCCCGCGTGCTGCCGGTGCGTCCCGACGGCAAAGTGTTGCTGCTGCACGGCTGGGATCCGCTGAAACCACAGACGCCGTACTGGTTCACCATCGGCGGCGGCGTGGAAACCGGCGAGACGGTCACCGAGGCGGCCAGCCGGGAACTGCGCGAAGAGGTCGGCATCCTGCTGCCGGCCGACGCGCTCGGCGCACCGGTGGCGACGAACACGATCGAGTTCGAGTGGGGCGGGTGCCCGATCATCCAGCACCAGACGTTCTTCGCGGTCGCGGTGGACGGCGTCGACGTGACGTTCGCCAACCAGGAGGAGCTCGAGCTGCAGACGATCAGCGCGCACGGCTGGTGGTACGGCGACGACCTCGAGGCGACCGGTCAGGCCGCACACGTCACCATCCCCGAGCTGCTCCGCCGCGCCGCCGACGCGATCACGCTGCGCCGCGCGTCCTAGCCCGGGATCACCTGCTCAGCGCTTGCGGGCCTGTTTCAGCACCTTCTTCGGGACCTTCTTGTCCACCTCGTAGTGCCTGCGGTCGAGCCGCTCGGCGCAGCCGGCCTTGCTCAGGCGCAGCAGGACGACCGGGCACTTCTTGCACCTCGGCTTGTCCTTGCAGCACTTCTTCTTCGCGGTCATCGACGGCACGCAGCGAGTGTAGGTGAGGCATACCTAACCGTCTAGCTGAGAGGGCAACGACCGTGTCACACGTCACTGCAGCTGGCCGCTGAGCAATTCCCGCGCCTCGACGAGCGACGGCCCGTACCAGGTGAGATGCCGCCCGGACACGCACTTCGCCGGCCGCGTGAATGCCTCCGGCCCATCGCTCGGTGAAAAGGCATAAGGCTCGTCCGGCAACACCACGATGTCGTAGGCGGGTAACGCATCCGGGTCGATCCGCGGATAACGTTCACCGGATTCACGCAGCACGTTGTCGATACCGATCCTGCTGAGCAGATCACCCGCGAACGTGTCCCGCCCCAATGCCATCCATGGTCTACGCCAGATTGGTACGACGGCCCGCCGGCGCTTCCCGTCGTACGGCGTACTCCACACAACGCGCGCGTCGTGCAGCCATCGGGGAACGTCTCCGATGATCGCGGACAGCATGCGACTCAGTGAGTCGAGTGATTCGCCGACGGTCGTCGGTGCGGTCACCCAGACGGCGATTCCACTCGCGCGCAACGCGTCGAGATCGACCTCACGATTCTCTTCGGCGTTCGCGAGTACGACATCGGGAGCGAGCTCGCGGATGCGCTCGAGGTCGGGATTCTTGGTACCGCGAACGCGCGTCACGTCGAGGTCCGCGGGATGCGTGCAGTAGTCGGTCGCACCAACGATCAGCGATGCGTGCGTTGCCGCGATCGACTCGGTCAACGACGGCACGATGCTCACTACGCGCGTCACCGCGGACGGCATCGCGACGACGTTGCCGAGGTCGTCGTAGGTGCTCTCTCGCACGTCTGTCACCTCTGTTCGCCGAGGACGTTGCCGACGACAACACTCCCCGATTGCACGGTTCGGCACGCAGATTGTGCGCGTGTCGCCAAGAATTTCTTGAGCGCCTCGGGCATGCTCGGTGCGCGGCGGAATCCCTTCTGCACAAGGATTTTCGGCATTTGCCTGCCGCTATGCGGCTCACACGCCTTAACCTGCGGACGTTTCGGGTGCTTTACGTAGCGCACAAGTGTTGTCATCATCATGACGACGAGGAATCCACCGTGGTTTTCCTCAGCCGCACCAAGGAGGCAGAGTGCCAGCCAAGAAGGCAGCCGCAGGGAAGGCGACAGCCAAAAAGGCTTCTCCCGCCAAGAAGACTGTCGCCAAGAAGGCCAGCGCCGCGAAGACGACAACCGCGCGCAAGGTCAGCACAGCGAAGAAGACAGTGACGAAGAAGGTGAGTGCGGCAAAGAAGACGACCGCCGCCAAGAAGACGGTGGCGAAGAAGGCGCCGGCCAAGAAGGTCACCGCCAGGAAGACCGTCGCGAAGAAGGCCCCGGCGAAGAAGGCCCCGGCCCGCAAGACCGTGGCGAAGAAGGCGCCGGCCCGCAAGGTCGCCGCCAAGACGACGACGGCGAAGAAGACCGTGGCCAAGAAGGCGCCGGCGAAGAAGACGGTCGCGAAGAAGGCGCCCGCCAAGAAGACCGTCGCGAAGAAGGCCCCGGCCAAGAAGGTCGCCGCCAAGAAGGCGCCCGCGCGCAAGGTCGCGGCGAAGAAGGCGCCGGTGCGCAAGACCGCGGTGAAGAAGGCTCCGGCCCGCAAGGCCCCGGCCCGCAAGACCGCGGCACAGCGGGTCACCCGCTGAAGCCGACGTCCACACGACGTCAACTGACACCAAACACCAAGGGGCACCACCATCACCGGTGGTGCCCCTTGCTGCGTCATCACAGGGTGTCAGTCGTCGTTCCACCGCTCCAACTGCCCCGCGCTGCAGGGTGTCAGTCGTCGTTCCAGTTGGGGTCGTTGTCCCAGGACTCGTTGCGTTCCTGGACTTTCTCCAGCGCCCGCGCGGCTTCCTCCGGCGAGTTGTACGGGCCGAGCCGGTCGCCCGACTTCGCCCCCTGGTATTGCTCGACCTTGCCGGTCTTGGTGTTGTAGTACCACTCGTTGCTGTGATCGTCGCTCATCTGGATGACCACCTCCTGGGAGTCTTGTCGCAGCTCACTAGAATGATCTCACCATGTCGACTATCACTCCCGGCATCATCTCGCCGCGCCGCGAAGTACCCGCCTCCATCCCGCGCCCGGACTACGTGGACAAGCCGTCCCCCACGCCGTACGACGGTTCCTACGTCACGGCACCGGAGTTGGTGGACAGGATGCGGGTCGCGAGCAAGCTGGCCGCGCAGGCGCTGCAGGCGGTCGGTGCGGCGGCGAAGCCCGGAGTCAGCACCGACGAGCTGGACGCGGTCGGCCACGAGTACCTGATCGAGCGCGGCGCGTACCCGTCGACGCTCGGCTACCGCGGCTACCCGAAGTCGCTGTGTACGTCGGTCAACGAGGTGATCTGCCACGGCATCCCCGACAGCCGTCCCCTCGAGAACGGCGACATCGTCAACGTCGACATCACGGCGTACCTCGACGGGGTCCACGGCGACACCAACGCGACGTTCCTGGTCGGCGACGTGGACGAGGAGAGCCGGCTGCTGGTCGAGCGTACGCAGGAGGCGCTGAACCGCGGCATCAAGGCGGTCAAGCCCGGCCGCAAGGTCAGCATCATCGGCCGCGTGATCGAGTCCTACGCCAAGCGCTTCGGGTACGGCGTCGTCCGCGACTTCACCGGTCACGGCATCGCCACGTCGTTCCACTCCGGGCTGATCATCCCGCACTACGACGACGAACGCTTCGACGACGTGATCGAGCCCGGCATGACGTTCACCATCGAGCCGATGCTGACCCTCGGCACCTACGACTACGACCTCTGGGACGACGGCTGGACCGCCACCACCAAGGACAAGTCCCGAACCGCCCAGTTCGAACACACCCTCGTAGTCACCGACACCGGCGCCGAAGTCCTCACCCTCCCGTAACGCATTTACCCGTCGTGAAAGCCGAGGGCGTGGTAGAGGGTGAGGGCGGGGGTGTTGTTGTCGTCGACTCTTAGTGCGATGGTGACGGCGGAGCAGGTGCTTAGTAGTTGGCGGGCGATTCCGTGGCGGCGGTGGGTTGGGGCGGTGAAGAGTTCGATGATGAAGGGGCAGTCCGGGGTGTCCGGCCAGGGGGCTCGTTCGACTACGAGCAGTGCGCCGACGAGCTGATCGTCGAGCCAGGCCAACCGGCTGAGGTTCAGGTCCAGGACGCCGTACGCGCCGTCGAAGCTGAGCTGGATGTCCTCGACCGCCTCTGTCTCGGTCGACGCGGCGACGCCGGGCTCGTAGGCCTCGAAGTACAACCGGCCCAACGCCGGGATGTCCGCGACGGACGGCGTACGGAGGACGACGCCTGGCACCGAAGGTGTGTCCATCGGACCAGGTGCACGGACGAGGATGCCCATCAGAGCTCCGTGGCCGAGCCGATCACCGTCCGGCCGAACTCGACCGTCTGGCGCACATCAGCGACAGTGAAGACGACCTCGTGCCCGGCCCGGTGATCGATCGCCCGCACACAGAGACCGGCGTACGACGGGAACGTTGCGACCGCGTGCTTCCCGGCCGCGGTCTTGGACACAATGTTGCCAGTGGCAAGCAACGCGTGCAGCCGCGGGATCCCGAGGACGTACCAAGGGATGATCCACCCGTCGACCACGTGATCGTCCGCGAAGTCGGCGAAGTGCTCCTCGAGACGGTCGAGCATCGGCGTCCAGTACGACGTGAGGTTCGCGCGGGTGTGGTCGACCAGCGCTTGGTGATCGTCGTGGACCGTCAGCCCCGGCACCTCCCGGACGGCCAGCGACTGACGAGCCAACTCCGACCACAGCACCGGATTCACGGGGCCGGCCTCCGCCGGATCCTTGAACTCCCCGTCGATCGTGTAGACCACCGGCGTACCGCGATCCGGCGCGACCGCCAACGCATCAGCCGTGAGATACGTGACGTCGAAGTACGGACGCTCAGGAAGCTTCTCGTGGATCGGGCGTACGTCGGCCTCGGTCACCGGTCCGTCGACGACGACCACACCGTCGATGTCGCTGCGACCGGCGTGGAAGTCGCCCAACGGGATCGAGCCCGTGAGGTAGAACCCGAGGATCCGGCCGGGCAGCACGTCGTCGGTCAGCGCGAGGTACTGCGAGGTGATCGCTTCGACTTCGGCGGGCAGCTTCATCGGTTGGAGGCCGCCTGGATGAACGCGGCCAGGTCCTCGGACTGCTGGACCCGGGACTCGTCGTGGACGTACATCATGTGGCCGGCAGCGTAGTACTTCGTCTCGATGTTGCCGACCAGTTCGGCCGGGATCTGCAGGCGGGAGAGCGTGTGCTCGGTGGCGAAGTACGGCGTGGCGCCGTCGTAGTGGCCGGATGCCACGTGGATCTTCAGGTGCGGGTTCACGCGCATCGCCTCGGCGAGCTTGTCGGCGACGCTGATCTGCTGACCCTCGAACTCCTTGAACGACCAGTTCTTCGCCGCCTCGAAGTTGAGGATCTCGTACGGCAGGTCGTTCTGGTACCCGAGCTCCATTCGCACGTAGTGGTTCAGCGCGGCCGTGTACGGCCCGGTGATCGCGCTGAACGACGGGTCGTTGCCCTGCCGTTCGCCACCCGAGTCCGCATCCCAGCCGAGGAAGCGACCGTCCAGCCGGCCGACCACCTGGCGGCGTGACCGCAACAGCTCGGCGAAGAACCGGCCGTGCTCGATCCGCAGGTTCACCCGGTCGATGTAGTCCTCGCTCAGCCCGGTCAACGACGCCAGCCGGGTAACCACCTCGGCCCGGTAGTCCGCCGGGATCCGGTTGCCCTGGGCAAGCGCATTCGGGTACCGCCCGGCCGCGAACCGCTCGGCGTCGGCCAGCACGTCCTCCAGAGAACGGTCCGGCACGAGACCGTGGTAGTGCGCGATCGCGGCGTACGACGGCAGGAACAACGTGTACGGCAGGTCGTTGCCCGGCGTGAAGTCGAGCGTGCCGAACTCCAGGACCGCGGAGATCAGCATCACGCCGTTCAGGTACATCCCGTAGCGCTCCTGCAGGTGCGCGGCCAGCCCGGCGGCGCGCGTCGTACCGTACGACTCGCCGGCCAGGAACTTCGGCGACATCCACCGTCCGGTGCGCGACGTCCACAACCGGATCACCTCGCCGACCGACTCCAGGTCCTGCGTGAACCCGTGGTACTCCCCCGGCTTCTCCCCTTCGACGGCCCGCGAGTACCCGGTCGACACCGGGTCGATGAAGACCAGGTCGCTGTGCCGCAGCAGGGTCTCGGCGTTGTCCACCAGCGAGTACGGCGGCGGCGCGAGCTCACCGGCGTCACCCGACACGACTCGGCGCGGGCCGAGCAGCCCGAGGTGCAGCCAGATGCTCGACGACCCCGGTCCGCCGTTGAACGCGAACGTCACCGGCCGCTCGGCCGCGTCCGCGTCGTCGAGCGTGTACGCGGTCACGAACACCTCGGCCTTCGGCTGGTACCCGTCGAACTTGCCGTCGGTGAGCACCTCCCGGCGCAGCACGATCCGCCCGGTACTCGCGGTGTAGTTGAGCTCGTGCCCGTCGATCGTCAGCGAGTGCTGGGTCGTCACCAGGTCGTCGACCGGCTTCGGCGGCGTCGGCGTACCGGACGTTGACGATGACGCGGGCGTGGACTCAGCGTTCTCCTCCGTAGCCATGCCGAGGACCTTAGTTCACCTGCTGGGTCCGGGCCTTTCTCGTCCGGACACTGCCGCCGTGATCCATGCCTCGGCGCGCTGCCACCACTAGCCTGTGGGCATGGCGACGATTCTGCATCTCGCGTTTCCGGACCAGTGGGCGGCCGCACGGGAGGCGGGCAGCTATCGGTGGTCGACGCGCGGCAAGAGCCTCGACGACGGCGCGACGTTCATCCACGCGTCCCGGCCGGAGCAGGTGTCCATGGTGGCGAACTTCGTGTACGACGATGTCGACGGGCCACTGTGCCTGCTGGTGATCGACACCGAGCGCCTGGTGTCGGCGGTGTGCGAGGAGCAGGTGGCGGACCAACTGTTCCCGCACATCTACGGACCGCTCAACCTCGATGCGGTCGTCGACGTACGCCCGTACGAACGGGGTGCTGACGGCCGCTGGCCCGCGGTATCCGCGCAGGCCGTATCCTGAGGGACGGAACGGGTCGGTCGGGCGATCGCGTCGTCCGCGACAGCGGGCGCCGAGGAAAGTCCGGACTCCACAGGGCAGCGTGGTGGGTAACGCCCACCCGGGGCAACCCGCGGGACAGTGCCACAGAGAACAGACCGCCAGCGGCTCCGGTGAACCCCGTGGTTCATGGGAGTGCGGGTGAGGGTGAAACGGTGGTGTAAGAGACCACCAGCTCCGCAGGTGACTGCGGAGGCTCGGTAAACCCCACGTGGAGCAAGGCCAAGAAGGGCGATGGGCAACCACCGTCCGCGCGAGCGTCCGAGGGCTGCCCGCCCGAGCTCGCGGGTAGGCCGCTCGAGGTGCCCGGCAACGGCCACCGTAGATGGATGATCGCACGCGACAGAATCCGGCTTACAGACCGACCCGTTCCCCCAACAACCGGTGACCTCTCGGGGCCTGACACCCCTCCTGGCGGCCTGAGACAAGCAATAACCTGTCCAACCCCACCACTACCTGTCCCAGCCCACAACGCCCGCCCGGCACCGCAGACAAGCTGAGGCGGGCTGGATCAGTACACCTAGTGGCAGTGGGCCTCGTCTTGCGGGGCGGGGATTCGGCCTGGGGGCTTTTCCCAGGGTTCTTGGCGGCCGAGGGGGGTGAAATCGAGCGCGGTGGGGGTGAAGGTCATGGCGTCGGGGCCTCGGCCGTAGGTGGAGTAGGTGTGGTGGATGGCGTTGCCGGTGTGGAGGAAGCAGCTCAGGCCGTGGAGGTCGAAGGGTTGTTGGGTCTGGGTGTGCTCGTTGTTGGGGAGCAGGTCCCACTCGGCCTTGCTGCGGTAGTTGTACTCGAAGGGGACGACCGACTCGTCCAGCGTGACGTGGAAGTCGTAGTTGAAGTCGCTGCCGTACGACGAGTACCAGGGGAAGCTCCACCCACGCTCAGCCTGGTAGGCGGCCAGCTTCTCGTACGGCGCCCGGGAGACGAGCGCGAACGTGGTGTTCCTGCTGTGGAGGTACTCCAGCGACCCGATCTCGTCGACGAAGCCGGTGCAGTTCGGGCAGCCGCGGTCCCACTCGGGCTGGAACATGAAGTGGTAGACGACCAACTGCAGCCGGCCTTCGAACAGGTCCGCCAGGCCCACCGAGCCGGATTGTCCGGTGAACACGTACGGCTTGTCGACCAGCACCATCGGCAACTCACGACGGCGCGTGTTCAACGCGTCGCGGCGCTTGGTGAACTCCTTCTCGTCGGCCAGCAGCGCCTTGCGCGCGACCAGCCACTCGTCCCGGGACACGACATCCGGAAGATCCATCACAATTCCTCCATCGATCAGCACTGATATCGGTAACGTCGGAACCGAGATCCGGCGTTCGACACGCTCCGAGTGGCACGCTTGGTTTATGGCGCGCAGAGGACTTCGCCGGATGCGCACGGGGATCGTGATCCTGGTGCTGTGCGCCCTGCTCGCAAGCGCCGGGTACGTCGGCTGGATCATGGTGAAACGGTCTGAGCCGGTATCGCTGCCCGAGCCGACCGGGAACTTCCAGGTCGGACGCCGGACGTTCGAGTGGACCGACTCCCCGCGCCGGGACCCGTACGCCGACGGGCCGCGGAAGCTCTCGGTGTGGCTCTGGTACCCGGTCGCCAAGGGCACCACCGGCCGCAAGGTCGAGTACGCCCCCGGCCTCTGGAACGGACTCCGCCTGAAGGCACCGCTGGCGCTGTTCCAGGGACCGTTCAACACACTCGAGGACCGAGCCCTCGATCGCGTCGCCATCGCCCCCGGCCGCTTCCCCGTCGTGGTGCTGATGCCGGGGATGGGATTGTCCGCGCCGATGTACGCGAGCCTCGCCGAGGATCTCGCCAGCCACGGCTACCTGGTAGCCGGTGTGACCCCGACGTACAGCGCCAACCTGACCGTGCTCGACGGGCAGACAGTCGCGAGCAAGCCGGATGCCAACCCGCCGAACCTCGGCGAGAGCAACGAGCAGGCACAGAAGGTCGGCGATCACCTTGTCGGCGTCTGGGCCGCCGATGCACGGTTCGCGGCCGGCATGGTGGCCAGGCAACTACCCAACAGCGTCGAGCCCTCGATCGGACCGTCGTACGTCGGGCACTCGTTCGGCGGCGCGGCTTCGTTGGAGGCCTGCCGACTCGACCAGCGATGTGCGGCCGCGGTCGACCTGGACGGTGCGCAGTTCGGCGACGTGGTGACCAAGGGTGTGCAAGCACCGATCCTGCTGCTCGGCGCCGATGACTCGTGCATCACCAGCGTGTGCGGCCCGGACGCGAAGACCGACGCGGACCGCAACCGCGCCCTCTCGTTGCTCAAGGCAAGCAGTGGTACGTCGTGGTGCGCGACGGTCCCGGGCACCCGGCACTTCAACTTCACCGACTACGGCGCCTACTACCTGGCGTACCCGCTCCGGAAGTTCCTGCCGCTCGGCAGCGCGGGACCCCGCCACGCACTCACCGTCCAGAACGGCTACATCACCACCTTCTTGTCGCACGCGATCTACAACACCCCGACCCCCGGCGCTCCCGCCTGCGCGACCTGACGCTCCCTCGACGCGAGAGCACGCCGGCGCTGAACGGCGAGTAACTCAGAGGTCGATCTCGTACGTCTGCCCGACCAGGCTCTGGCCCCACAGCTCGTGGGGTTCGGAGCCGGTCAGGCGGAAGCCGCGCGACAGGTAGACGTGCCGCGCCGCGACCAACGGTTCGTTGGTCCACAGCACCATCCGCTTGTACCCGGCCCCGCGGGCGAAGGCGAGGCAGGTGTCGACCAACTCGGCACCGAGGCCGAGACCGCGCGCGGCCGGCGTCACCAGGAGCAGCCGCAACTGAGCGGTCGCCTCGTCCGGACCCCGGACGCAGAAGATGCTGCCGGCCCGCTCCCCGTCCACCTCGGCGATCCAGGCGGCCTCGCGCTCGTCGTCGTGCTCGGCGCCGTACGCCGAGACGATCTGCGTGATCAGCACCTCGTACGGCAGGCCCCAGCCGTACTCGGCCGCGTAGATCTCGGCATGCGACTGGACGACCCAGCCAAGATCTCCCGGCGTCCCCAGCTTCCTGATCAGTTTCGTCATCGATCCCTACCCGTTCTACTGACACGACTGTTTCAGTACGCGATACTAGCCCTGTGCCGACCACGAAGCCAGCCCCTTCCGCGCGCCAGCAGGAACTGCTCGAGCGCGCGTACGCCTACTCGCTCACCCACGGGCTGGCCGACCTGTCGCTGCGACCGCTGGCCACCGCGATCGGCTCGAGCCCGCGGGTGCTGCTGTTCCTGTTCGGCAGCAAGGACGGCCTGATCCGCGCCCTGCTGGCCCGCGCCCGCGTCGACGAGCTCGAGCTACTCCGGCAGATCGACGAGCGGTACGACGAACCGCCCGGGCTGACCGTGGTCGCGCGGGAGCTGTGGACGTGGCTGGCGGAGCCAGAGCGCCGGCCGCTGATGAAGTTCTGGGTCGAGGCGTACGGGCGTTCGCTGGTCGCGCCGGACGGTCCGTGGGCCGATTACGGTCGCTCGACTGTCGACGACTGGCTCGAGCTGCTCAAGGCCAGTCAGCCCGATCCAGGATCCGCCGCGGCCGAGGCACGGCGTACCGGCGTCCTCGCGATGCTGCGCGGTGCGTTGATCGACCTGCTCGCGACCGGCGACCTCGATCGCACGACCGCGGCGGTCGAGGACTACCTACGGGATTAGCTCGAAAGCCACCGTCCGCTTGGCGATGTCGGCTTCGACGAGCTTTACGCGAACCGCCTGACCGAGCGGCAACGGTGCCGTACCGGTGACGCGGCCTTCGATCGCGAGCGTGGACAGCGCGACGATCCCGCGGGTGTTCTCGCGTTCGTCGACGTCGGTGATCACTCCGTCGAAGGCGGACCCGATGTGGTCCGCGACCAGGCCGGCCTCGACCATGCTCACGATCGAGCGCTCGTACGCGTGTGCCCGCCGATCCGCCTCGTCCATCACCTTCGGGATTTCGTCCATCGACTCGCGCACCCAGGCCGGCACCTCGGTGCCCGCGGACAGCGCGACGCAGATCTCGCCGGTCCACCGATCCACCAGGCGTCGCAGTGGCGCGGTGACGTGCGCGTAGTCCGCCTTCATCGCGGCGTGCTCCGGATTCTCCGGCACACTCCCCGCGAACGCCGTGTACCCGGCGCCACGGAACAGCACTGTGCACGCCGCCAGCATCGCCGCGTGCGCCGGCACCTTCGGATCCAGTCCGTGGATGAATGCGGCGTACGACGTCTCGTCCGGCCAGACGATCCCGAGGGCCTTGGCGGTGTTCCCCAACTTGCGCCGCAGGTCGTCGTGCGACTCGGGCAGCGTACGCAGAATGCCGATCTTGCCCCTCATCATCAGATCCGCCGCGGCCATGCCGGTGAGCAGCGAGATCTGCGCGTTCCACCCCTCGACCGGCAGCGGCGCGCGGAACTCCAGACCCCAGCCGTGGTTGGAGGTGACGACTTCCTGGTCCGGGATGGGCAGGTTGACGCCGCCGCGGTCGAGCTCACGCTGCTCGCGCAGCTTGCCGACCTCGCGCAGCAGTTGAATGGACTCGGACGCGCTACCGGCGTCGAGATCCTTCTGTACGCCGGCGTAGTTCAGCTTGGCCCGCGACTTCACCAGCGCGCGTTCACAGACGACGCCCGTACCTTCGCCCGTCGCGTCGACGGTGATCGTCCACAGCAACGCGGGACGAACCTGGTCGGCCAGCAGCGACGCCACACCCTCGGACAACTCCGGTGGGTGCAGCGGAGTCCGCTTGTCCGGGGCGTACAGCGTCTCGCCCCGGCGGCGGGCCTCCTGGTCGATCGGATCGCCGGGCTGGACGAACGCTGCGACGTCCGCGATCGCGTAGTGAACCGTGTATCCGTCGCCGGTGCGCTCGATGTGCAAGGCCTGGTCGAGGTCCATCGAGTCCGGTGGGTCGATGGTGACGAACTCGATGTCGGTCCGGTCCAGCTCGGGCAGACGCGGGTTCTGCGCCGAGGTGAGCGCGGCCGCGACCACCTCGGGTGGGAACTCCGCCGGCACCTCGAGCTCACGCCTGATGTCCTGCAGCGACGCCCGGAAAACCTCAGGAACGTCTTCCGCGAAGTGAACCCTCTGCAGCGGCACGTGAGCTCTCCGTCCTCATCAGCGCACGTCGGTGTGCGCATCTCAGGTCAGACTAGCGAGGGCGGCACGTTGAACGAACGCAAAGACGCGAGGCCGTCGGCGTACCAGTGGATCTCGGTCAGGGTTGCCGGGCGCAACTCCATCCGGAACAGCGAGCTCATCGGGGCCTGCAGCACCGACCGGACCATCAGCTTGATCGGCGTGACATGGGTGACCACGACGACGGTCTTGCCGGGGTACTTGGCGAGGATTCCGTCCCGGGCCGACCGGGCCCGCCGGGCGCAGGTGTCGAACGACTCGCCCCCGGGCGGCGCGACCGCGGTCGAGTCCAGCCACGCGTTCATCGCGTCCGGCCACTTCTGCTGGATCTCGGCGAACGTGTGCCCGTCCCAGTCCCCGAACGCGACCTCTCGCCAGTTGTCGTCGACGACCGCGTCGAGCCCGAGCTTCGCCGCGACGACCTCGGCCGTCTCCCGGGTCCGCCGCATCGGCGACGTCACCAGCGCATCGACGCCACCGATCCGGAACAGGTACTCCGCGGCTGCCTGCGCCTGAGCCCGGCCGGTGTCGCTCAACCCGGGGTTGTCACCACCAGAGCCCGAGAACCGCTTCTCCGCGGTGTGCGGCGTCTCGCCGTGCCGCAGGAAGATCAGCTGCGTCGGCGGCTCGGCCTGTGCACCCCAGCCCTGCAACGCCTTCTGCAGATCCGTCGGCTCCTTGGCCACCGTCGGCGCGGGTCCGGCCGGCTCCGGCGTGAGCGGAATGTCCACACCGTCGAGCGCCATGTTCGCCAGCGCGTCGGCGGCCGCGTTCTGAGCGCGCGGCACCCACGTCCACTCGGTCCCGAACGGCGCCAGGCCTTGCGCCTTGATCGCCAGCGGCTGCAGGTCCGGATGCTTGATCCGCCAGCGGCCGGCCATCTGCTCGATGACCAGCTTGGAGTCCATCCGGACCTCGATCGAGGCGTCCGGCGCGTACTCCGCAGCCAGTTGCAGACCCGCGATCAGACCGGAGTACTCGGCGACGTTGTTGGTCGCGATCCCGAGCGTCTTCCCGTCCTGCGCGATCACTTCACCGGTCGCCGGGTCGCGCACCAGAGCGCCGTACGCCGCCGGTCCCGGGTTCCCGCGCGAACCACCATCGGCCTCCACGATCACATGCGAAGGACCACTCATACCGCGCTCTCCGACGTCCGCACGAGAATCCGTCCGCACTCTTCACAGCGCAGTACGGCGTCCGGTGCGGCGGCCTTGATGACGTTCAGGTCGGACGGCGCGAGCTCCATGCGGCAGCCCATGCAGCGCTTGCCGACGAGCGGCGCGGCACCGATCCCGCCGTTGTGCTCCCGCAGCCGCTGGTACTGAGCGATCAGGGCGTCCGGCAGCTCAGCGGCGACCGTGGCTCGCTTGTCACCCAGCTCAGCACGCTGCTCGTCCAACTCCTTCAGCGCGGCGTCCCGGGTGGTCTCCAGCTCGGACTGCTGGCCCGCGAACGCCTCGGCGCGGGTGCGCAGATCCGCCTGGACAACCTCGGCCGCCTCGAGCTTCTCCATCACCTCGAGCTCGGCGTCCTCCAGGTCGGAGATCCGGCGCTCGAGCGACCCGATCTCGTGCTGCAGGTTCTCCAGATCCTTCGGCGAGGTGATCTGGCCGGAGTCGATGCGCTGCTGGTTCCGTGCCTTCCGCTGACGGACCTGATCGACATCGGAGTCGGCCTTCTTCTGCTCCCGCTGCAGGTCGCTGACCTCGGTGTCCGCAGTGACCAGGTCGCGATCGACGACGGCCTTCTCGGCGACCAGGGCGGTCAGGGCCTGGTGCTCGGGCAGTGATTTGCGCTTGTGCGCGACCTGATCCAGCTGCAGGTCGAGATCCTGCAGGTCCAGCAACCGGCGTTGGACGGCGGGCTCGGCGTTCAGAGTCGGCTCCTTAGATCGTTCAGTTGTCAGGTGCGCTCAGAACCGCAGGGTCCATGCGTCCGTGCAGAGCGTCGAGATGTGAGTGTCCACGGTACTGCCTCGGGCTGCCAAGCCTTCGACCAGGAGTCGCTCCGCGTCCCGCAACCACGGCCATTCGCTGGCCCAGTGTGCGACGTCGACCAGCGCGGGATCGCCGTACGCGCGGGCCTCGGTCGCCGGGTGATGCCGCAGGTCGGCCGTGAGATAGGCGTCGACCCCGGCGGCCCGGACGCGCTCGAACTCCGAGTCGCCCGCTCCCCCGACCACCGCGACGGTCTCGATCATCCGCTCCGGATCCCCGGACACACGGACGCCGTGCTCCGTACGCGGAAGCCTGTCGGTGACCAGTCGGGCGAACTCCTTCAGCGGCAGGGCTTCCGCGAGTACGCCGACCCGGCCGCCACCGCGCTGACTCGACAGCTCGTCCGTCGGGTCGGACGGCATCGGCTTGAGCGGACGGGTGTCCCGCAGGCCGATCGCGGCGGCGAGCGCGTCGCTCACGCCAGGGTTCGCGTTGTCGGCGTTGGTGTGGCAGACGTGCAGCGCGGTGCTGCTCCGGATCAGGTCGTGAATGACCCGACCCTTCGGCGTCGTCGCGGCCACGCTGCTGACCCCGCGCAGCAACAGGGGGTGATGGGTGACGAGGAGATCGAAGTCGCCCTCGATCGCCTCGTCCACCACGGCTCGCATCGGATCCACGGCGAACAGGATCCGTCGTACCTCTTGTTCCGGATCGCCGGTGACCAGCCCGACCGCGTCCCAGGACTCCGCCCAGGCGGGGTTGTAGAGCCGGTCGAGGACAGCGATCACATCAGCGAGGATGGGGGTCACGACCCCCATCCTGCCGCATCAGATCAGCCAGGCAGTCGTGTCACTCGGGAGCTTGTCGCCCTCCAGCGGACCGCTCGACAGCACGACCGCGGCGTCGGGCAGTTCGACCGGGGCGGCGCCGAAGTTCGTGATGGACTGCCACCCGCCGGGACGGGTGAAGTGCAGGACCCAGTCGGTGCCGTCGACCCAGGTCAGCGAGTTGCTGGCCTGGAGTCCGCGGCGAACGGCGAGAGCCTTGCGGTACAGGCTGAGCGTCGACTCCACGTCGCCCTCCTGCGCCTCGACGGAGTACGCGCCGAACCACTTCGGCTGGACCAGGTGCGACCCGCCCGAGCCGAAGCCGAACGACAGCCCGCCGACCGTCCACGGGATCGGCACCCGGCACCCGTCGCGGCCCTTCTCCGCACCCTTGGAGCGGAAGTACGCCGGGTCCTGCAGGTTCGCCGCCGGCAGTTCGCCGACCTCCTGCAGACCGAGCTCCTCACCCTGGTACAGGTACGCCGATCCCGGCAGCGCCAGCATCAGCAGCACCGCGGCCCGGGCCCGGCGCAGTCCGAGCGCGACGTCGTTGGTCGGGTCGGTTCCGTCGCTCAGCAGCCAGTCCTTGCCGTCCTGCCAGCCGCCCTTCGGGTTCTTCGGCAGGCCGTACCGGGTCGCGTGCCGGACCACGTCGTGGTTGGAGAACACCCAGGTCGACGACGAGCCGTTCTGCTCGGCCTGCGCGAGGTTCTCCTCGATCACCTTGCGGAACTTCTCGTACTCCCAGTCGGCCTGCAGCAGGTCGAAGTTGAACGCCTGCCCGAGCCCGTCGGCTCTCGCGTACCGGGCCCGCCGGGCCGCCGGTACGAACGCCTCCGCGACCGCGGACCGGGGCGGGTCGTACTCGTTCAGCACCATCCGCCAGTCCCGGTAGATCTCGTGCACGCCGTCCTGGTCCCACAACGGGTGCTTGCCGTTCGACTCCGACTGCCGGGGCAGCGTCGCCTTCGCCGGGAACGGCTCGGACAGGTCCTTCACCAGGGCGTGCGCGACGTCGACGCGGAACCCGTCGACCCCGCGGTCGGACCAGAACCGCAGGGTCTGGACGAAGTCCGCCCGGACGTCCGGGTGCTCCCAGTTCAGGTCGGGCTGCTCGGCCGCGAACATGTGCAGGTACCACTGGCCGTCGTCGGTGCGTGCCCAGGCCGATCCGCCGAACACCGAGTCCCAGTCCGACGGCGGCTGGTCGCCCTCCCCGTCACGGAAGATGTACCGCTCCCGGGCCGGCTCGCCCTTCGCGGCGGCGAGCGCCTCGGTGAACCACTCGTGCCGGTCGGAGGTGTGGTTCGGGACGATGTCGACGATCAGCTTGATGTGCTCCGCGTGCAGTGCCTCGACCAGCCGGTCGAAGTCGTCCAGGGTGCCGAGCCGCGGGTCCACGTTGCGGTAGTCGTCGACGTCGTACCCGCCGTCGGCCAGGGCGGACGGGTAGAACGGGCTCAGCCAGACAGCGTCGATGCCCAGCGCCACCAGGTACGGGACTCGGCTGATGATGCCCGGCAGGTCACCGACGCCGTCGCCGTTGGAGTCGGCGAAGCTGCGCGGGTAGATCTGGTAGACGACTGCCTGCCGCCACCAGTCGGGGTCGGTCGTCTGCGGACTGGTCACGATGCCTCACTCGGATGTCAGTCTTGCCCGGATGTTTATATAGGCTCTAAATTTAGAATCTGCAGTATTCTGCGCACGGAACCACGACGAGGTCAAGAGGGCTTTTTTCATGGCGAAACCACCAGCCACGCCGCCGACGGCGACGCCGCCGATGCTGCGCCGGGTGAACGCGGGGAAGTTACTCGGCGTGCTGATCCGGACCGGGGTGATGACCGGCACCGGCCTGATCGAGGCGACCGGGATGACCCGCGCGACCGTGCACGCCGTCTGCAACGACCTGATCTCGATGGGCTGGGTGATCGAGCACGACCCCGGCCGCGACGACGTCTCGGTGGGCCGGCCATCACGGCGGTTCGAGTTCAACAGCCGGGCCGGCTTCGTGCTCGGCATCGACCTCGGCGCCGCCAAGACCACGGTCCTGCTCACCGACCTGCGCGGCGCGACGATCGCCAAGGCCGGGCGGTCGGTGGCGGACGTCACGCCGGCGCAGCGGACCGAGCTCGTGCACGAGACGGTGGTCGAGGCACTCGCGTCGGCCGGCGTCACCGACGGCGAGGTGCTCGCGGCCGGGGTCGGCGTCGCGGCGCCGGTCGACCGGGACGGAAGCATCCTGGTCGACGACGAGTTCTGGCGGCGGTTCGACGCCGGGCTGGCGAACCGGCTGACCGAGCTGCACGGCTGGCCGGTCCTGCTCGAGAACGACGCCAACCTGGCCGCGCTCGGCGAGCACTGGCGCGGTGTCGGGCGGGAGGTCGACGATCTGGTCGTACTGCTGGCCGGCGAGCGGTTCGGATCCGGCCTGATGGACTCAGGCCGGCTGCTGCACGGCAGTCGCGGTGGTGCGGGCGAGATGGTTTTCCTCAAGCTCGTCGAGGGCGTCGGCGACACCCACGGTATCGCCCGCATCGCCCGCGAGCGCGGCGCCGAAGCGGTCGCCGACCCGGCCGTCGAGACCACGCTGCGCAAATTGGCCGACGACGATCCGGTCACGGCCGAGCTGGTGTTCACTGCCGCGGCCGACGGCGATGAGGTCGCCCTCGGGATCCTTCAGGACGTGGCCGGACGGACCGCCCGGGTGGTGGCGACGCTCGGCATCCTGTTCAACCCCGAGCTGGTCGTCCTCGGCGGCGCTGTGGCCGAGGCGGCCACGGCGCTGCTCCCCGACCTCGAGCGGCAGCTGGCCGGCTTCACCAGTACGCCGCCGCGCGTCGCCGTCTCGTCCCTCGGCGACGCGATCGTCTCGGTCGGAGCGGTCCGGCACGCCCTCAACTACGTCGAGCAGCGCGCCCTGGACCTACACCTCAGCTGCCGGCCCGAGTAAGCGCCTTCGCAACCGCCTCCAGCACGATCACGTTGCGGCCGGAGGTAGTCGCCGAGCAGATTCCGGCCGGGACGATGGCCCGATCCTCGGGGATGCCTGTGCACAGCACGAAGACGTCGTCACCACGGCCCTGCACCAAGTGAGCCAGTGCGTCGCGCATCCACGGCGTACGCACGGCGTCCTGGACGGCGATGACCAACGGCCGGCCCTCGGCTGCCTTGGCTGCTGCCGAGATCGCGTCGCCGGCCGGGGAATCGGCCTCGGACAGGTGATGCACACCGCGCAGCACCACGCCGACCGATGCGGGCGCGACGCGGGCGAAGACCTCCGGAAGCCCGCTGAAATAAGGGTTCCAGGCCGGGTGCAGCCCCTGGGCCAGATCGATCACGTACGGCGCCGCACCGAAAGCGGGGAACGTCTGGCCGGCCACGACGCGGGCGGCGACCTCGCGGATCGGCGCACCGTCCAGACCGGGCTGCCGGGTGCGCTGGGCGAGCGTGGCGGCGAGCGCGCGGACCCGGGCCGCGGCGTCCGCGACCCGGTCGGCGGCGAGCGTACCGTTGCCGACGGCGTCGACCACGCGGGCGGTCAGCGTCCGCGGGTCGGCGGATCCGACCGCGATCATGGCCAGATCCGCGCCGGCCTTGATCGACGCGACCGCGGCGTCCTCGATCGAGCGGGTCTTGGTGATCGCCTGCATCTCGAGGGCGTCCGTGGTGATCACGCCGGTGAAGCCGAGCTCCGCACGCAGCAGGCCGGTCAGCACCCGGTGTGAGAGGGTCGCCGGCTGGTCGTCGTACGCCGAGAAGACGATGTGGGCGCTCATCACGACATCGGCACCGGCCGCGATCGTGGCCCGGAACGGGGCGAGCTCGACGGCCTGGACCTCCTCGATCGAGCGGTCGACCCGGGGCAGCCCGATGTGCGAGTCGACAGCGACGTCGCCATGGCCCGGGAAGTGCTTGGGACAGGCCGCGATGCCGGCCTCGTGCACGCCCTCGACGAACGCGACGCCATGCCGGGAGACCACGTCCGCGGTCGTGCCGAACGAGCGGGTCGAGATGACCGGGTTGGCCGGGTTGCTGTTCACGTCGACCGACGGCGCGAGCATCAGGTCGATCCCGAGCGACGCCAGGGTGGCGGCGGCGTCCCGGGCGGAGGCCCGGGTCAGGTCGACGTCGTCGAGATCGCCGAGTACGCGCGGCGACGCGAGCGGCCACTGGTTCGCCGGGGCGAGGTGACTGAACTCACCGCCCTCGTGGTCGATCGCGATGATCAGGTCGGGTCGCTCGGCCCGCAGCGACGCCGTCAGGGCGGCGACCTGGTCGGCGTCGGCGACGTTGCGGGTGAACAGGATCACCCCACCGAGCCCGCCGGCGACGGCGCGGCGTAGCTCATCGGGGGCGGTCGTCCCGGGCAGACCGACGATCAGGGCGCCGGCGGCATCACGATCCAGTTCATCACTCATTGGCCTACCCTCTCGTGCCCGCGAATCGGGCGCCACCCCGGGCCGGACCGTCACGGACAGCTAATAATTAGCCGTCTCTGAAGGCCTTCAGTGCGATCGTTGTCAGGACCTGCCATGGCACATAATTGCCTTGTTCCTGCGGGTTCGCCAGGGATTCCTTCAATTGACCCCTGTCTGTCCGGGCCGACTACGGATAACGTTGTCTCTCGACCTTGACCGCCCTGACGGGGGGATGATGAGCGACGAAGCAGCGATGGCGCAGGGAACCGTACTCGGGATCGACATCGGCGGCACGAAAATGGCCGCCGCTCTGGTGTCCGCGGACGGCACCATCCGCACCGGTGACCGGATACCAACCCCGGACGGTGACGCGGATGCGGTGTTCGCTGCGCTCGCGGAGTTGATCGAACGGGTCCGGGGCGACGCCTCGCCGCTCGCGGTCGGGATCGGATCGGCCGGACCGCTGGATCAGCAGCACGGGCTGGTCTCGCCGGTGAACATCACCGGCTGGCGGAACTTCCCCCTGGTCGATCGGGTACGCGCGGTGGCCGGCGACGTACCCGTGACGCTCGGAGTGGACGGGCACTGCTTCGCGCTGGGTGAGTTCTGGACCGGCGCCGGGCGGGACGTCGACACGCTGCTCGGCATCGTGGTGTCGACCGGGGTCGGCGGCGGACTGGTCGTCGACGGCAAGCCGCTGATCGGGCAGTCCGGGAACGCCGCGCACATCGGTCACGTGGTGATCGACCAGGACGGCGAGGCGTGCGCGTGCGGGTCGTTCGGGTGCGTCGAGGCGTACGCGAGCGGGCCGCGGATGGTTGCCCGGGCCAAGCGTCGCGGCTGGCGTACGGATGAGGACGTGGATGCGGAGGTCCTGGCGGCGGACGCGGCGGCCGGCGACGAGTTGGCGGTGGCGACCTTCGACGACGGCGCGCAGGCGCTTGCCGCCGGCATCGTCGCAACGGCGGTCACGGTCGACCTGACCACGGTCGTCATCGGCGGCGGAGTGGCGAAGGCGGGTCCGGTTCTGTTCGACCCTGTGCAGGCGTGGGTGAAACGCCTGGCCCAGCTCCCTTTCGTCACCGACCTCACCGTCGAGCCCGCCCAGCTGGACAACGCCGGCCTCCTCGGCGCCGCCCACCAAGCCTGGTCCGTCCTGGCCTGACCCCGCTGCCCCGTCCCGTCACCGCCCATGTGCTGGGGGTGGCGGGCTTTTCAGCGTCGGCACACAGAATTCGCGCGCGCAAAAGCTTCTCGCGCGCACCTTTGCGCAATTTTTACCGAATCCCCGAAACCGTGTAACGACGGCCCCGTTCCACGCGATGCAACGGATGGATGGGGTGGGGGCACGTCATCCAGGGCCGGTCAGGGGGCCTGGACCGGCTGGAAATGGTTGATCGAGGGGGGCCTTGGATCAGCCGAACGCGTGAGCGGCGGGCGAGGAAACTCTCCCGCCGCCCTCGCGAAAACCCACAGCAGTGAGGCATCCAGTCAGCCAGCGTTGTCCGGGGCAACGCTCGACCAGAGAGACACGGTCCGGATGGACGTCGCGGTGCTCCTGCTGTTCGCTCTCTTTTTCACCGCACTGGTCGTGACCACGACCTCCAGGTACGACGTTCTGCGCGGCTCGATCCGGCGCCCGCGAGTGTTCCAGCTCGCCGCTGTCGGCGCGGCCGCGGTCACCGTCCCGATCGACGCGTACGCAGTCGGGTACGACGCCTTCGGATCAACCGGTGTCGCACTGCAGGACGTCTCCGGGCGTCTGTTGCTGCTGAACGTCGCCGCCGCGTGTGGCTTGGCCGCGCTGCACAGCTCGCTGCGGCCTGCGATCCGGATGGGTGTCCTCAGGTGGGTCGGGCCGTTGAGCGCGCTGGTCGTGGTCGCCGCGGTCGTGGCCCTGGCCGGTGGGAACGACGCACTGTCCAGTGGGAACGACGCACTGTCCAGTGGGAACGGAAGCGGCTCGGCCGGCGTCGGATCATCGGCCGGTGGTGCCGGCTCCACGGCCGGATCCGCACTTGCGGTCTACTCCTTGCTCGTCTGCCTGATCAGTGCCTCATCACTGTTCCGCAGGCGAACGCGGAGTGCGATCGATCCTCAGGAGGGATGAGGATCGTCGCGGGTTCTGCACCGCGGACGGCGGACCGGTGGTTGCGGGAGGGCCTCCACCGACCTGACCCCCCGTCCACGGTGCAGAACCAAACGTCCTGGGCACAGACCTCGCCCGGACTTCGTTCGGGCGGGCTCGAGCCACTCGGCTCGAGCCTTCTCACCTCTTACGGCCTGAGCCATTCCGGCTCGGGAAGCAGGCTGCGGTCCAGGCGGCCGTTGTCGTCCAGCGGGAGCTCCTCGATCGGGATCAGATCCGCGGGGACCAGGTAGATCGGGAGCTCCTTGCCCAGGTCGAGCATCAGCCGGGCCAGGACCGCGGGGTCGCTGTCCTCCAGGACGACGTACCCGATCAGGCAGGTGTCACCACCCGGGTCCGCACACGCGACCACGACCGCGTCGATCACACCGGGCTGATCGGCCAGTACGTGCTCGGTCTCGCCCGGCTCCACGCGGTGGCCGCGGATCTTGACCTGGTCGTCCGCGCGACCGAGGTACTCCAGCGTCCCGTCCATCCGCCAGCGACCGAGATCGCGGCTGCGGTAGAGCCGACCGCCCGGATGACCCGGGTCCGGCACGAACGCGCGCTCGGTCTCGTCCGGCCGGCCGATGTAGCCCTGGGCAACGGCCGCACCACCGAGGTGGATCTCGCCGACCGCACCGACCGGCACCGGCCGCAATGCCTGGTCCAGCAGGCGTACGACGACGCCCTCGACAGGACGCCCGATCGACGGCCGGTCCTCGGCCGGGTCGACCTCGTGGATCGTGGTGACGATCGACGCCTCGGCCGGCCCGTACTCGTTGAACAGCCCGCAGTCCGGATGCGCCTCGAGGAAGTCGCGCACCTTGTGCGTCAGCACCATCGCCTCACCGCCGGCGACGATCTCGCGCAGCGCGGGCAACTCGGGCAGCCGGCGCATCGTCGCGAGCAACGCCGTCAACGGGCTGAACGCCATGAACAGCCGCTCGACCTTGTGATCCCGCAAGGCCGCGACCACTGCGTCCGGGTCGTACCGATCGTCCTCGCCGATCAGTACGAGCGCAGCACCGGAAGCGAGCGTGGTGAACATCTCTTGCACGTGTACGTCGAAACCGAACGACGTCCACTGCAACGTCCGCAGCGACCGCCGGGTCCGCAGGTAGTGCCGGACCAGGTTGACCGGGCCGCGGTGCGGTACGACGACACCCTTCGGGTTCCCTGTCGAGCCGGACGTGTAGATGCAGTAGGCAACATCATCGGCCGCGGCCCGCACCGGCGGCGCCTGCCGCGCCCGCGGGTCCCCATCCGTCGCGGCGACCGGGACCAGTCGCAACCCGAGCCGATCGGCCAGTGCCGCATCGTCGCCGACCAGCGCGACCGCGGATGCGTCCTGGATCATGAACGCCCAGCGGGATTCGGGTACGCCGGGATCCAGCGGCAGGTACGCCGCACCCGACTTGAGAACGGCGAGCACGGCGACGACCAACTCGGTGCCTCGGGCAACGCGGACGGCGACGAGCTGCCCCGGTTTCACGCCGAGGTCGGTCAGCTGCCACGCGACCGCGTTCGACCGGCGGTCCAGTTCGGCGTACGTCAGTTCTCGATCGCCCTGGATGAGCGCGATCGCGTCGGGGGTGCGGGCGACCTGCTGCTCGAAGAGGGTGTGCAGTCCGCTGAGTTCGCCGGCGACCACGGCGTCACGACGTACCCGGCCGCGCAGGCCTGTCGGCTCGACATCCCCCTCGAGCTCGCGGAGTGCTTCCAGGTCGGACTCGATCGGGAGCATCAGGTCGGGCAGACGCAGCCGCGGGCTGGTCGTTGCCCGGCGCAACACTGCCTCGAGGTACGCGAGCAGGCGGTCGATGGTGCTCTGGTCGAACAGTCCGGACCGGTAGTCCGCCGTACACGTGATGCCCGCGCCGTGGTGGGTCAGCCGCAACCGCAGGTCCACGGTCGCCGGGAGCTCGTCGTCGCCGTCCTCGAACTCGACGAGGATCTGGAAGAGCGGGTCGCGTTCGAAGAAGGCGAGGTCGGCGCCGGCGTGGTCGAACGCGCCGGTCGCGACGTCGCGGACACGCTGGGCGAGCTCGCCGAGGTCGGGTTCACCGGAGAGGTCGATCCGGAGCGGGAGCGCGCGGCGGATCGTCGTCGAGGTGTCGCCCTGCGGACGGATCAACGCAGAACCGATGGTTACGTCTTCCTGCGCCGCGAACCGGCCGAGCACGGTGCCGACCGCCGCGAGCATCGTCATCAGCGGGCTGACCTTGCGCTCCCGGCTGAACACGAACACCGCGTCGCCGAGCTCCTCGTCCAGCTCCTGCTTGACCGAAGCCACCCGCGGCTCCACCGTCGGCCACACCCGATCCGCCGGCAACACCAACGGCTCAGCCCCCGCCAACGCCAGTTCCCAATACCCAAGATCCCGCCGCCGCGCAGCCTCCGCGGCCCCAGGTACGGAGCTCTCGCGAGCAGACCCAGCTCCCACCGACAGGCCGTCGGTGTCACCATCGGCGGCACCAACACCCTCAGTCGGCGCTGCGTCGAGAGGTGCTGTCTCAACCGTTGGTGTGTTGCCCGTTGGTGCGTCGGCTTCGGCCGGGGCAGGCGATTCGCCGGTGGGTGTTTCCGCCTCGGCGGCTTCTGGTGCGCTTTCGTTGAGGAGCGCGAGTTGTTCGCGCATCAACTGCGTGACGCCGTCGACCAACTGACCCGCTACCCGGAGCTGCTGCGACATCAGCGCAGCCATCCCACTGCCCGGCAACTGGGCTTCGCTCGTCGCAGCCGCAGCCTCATCCACCTTCGCCGCCAACTCGGCCAGCCCGGACCCCAACACCGCCAGCGCAGCCCGCGGATCCCGAGCCGGCAGCTCTTCCTCGGCTACGACGTCGTCGGCATCCGGCTCGGTGTCTGCCGGCACGACAGCTTCCTCGACCGGCGCAGCAATGTCCTCCGACGCCGCAGCAGACTCGACCGCCTTCGCAGCCTCCACCAACTCATGTCCAGCAGCCTCCGCCGAGTCAGCCCCGGCAGCCGCTACCGACTCAGCCCCGGCAGGGTCGACCGACTCAACCTCGGCAGCGTCCACCGACTCAGCAGCAGCGGCGGCGTCGTCCGACTCGGTGCCTTCGGCAACAGTCGCGACGGCGGTCGCGAGCTTGTGCGGGGTGCTGTAGCTGCCGAACAACTCGTCGGCTGTGAGCTCGACCGCGAAGCGATCGTTGATCTGCGAGATGACCGGCGCCAGCTTGTCCGGCGTCGCGCCGAGTTCGGCGAAGGTGTGGTCCACGGTGAGGTCGTACGGGTCGAGGTCGAGCTCCGCACAGGTCAGGTCCAGGATCGCGTCGAGCGAGTCGCGATAACGCTCGGCCGACACGTCGTCGCCGGCCAGCGAACCAGCCTGCGCGAAGTAGTCCGCGTCGATCTGATGCGTCTCGGCCGGCAACGCGAACGGCGACCGCTCCGCAACCTCGTCCACCGGCTCGACCTCGGCCGGAGCGGATTCGTCCGGCGGATCCAGCGGAATCCGCTTCACCGCGGCACTCGACGGCTCGAACACCACCGCCTGCGCCCGCGCCGCCCGCTCGAACGCAGTCGGCCGCGCCACACCGGCGTCCGCGGTGCCGGCCGTACCCACGGCCGCAACCGTCACCGACGGATCGACCGGGTGGTGGACGCGACGGAACGGGTACGTCGGCAGCGGCACGCGACCGCCGTCCGGATAGACCTTCGACCAGGTGATCTCCGTGCCCTGCTCGTACAGCTCGGCGAGTCCGTTCATCGTCGCGAGCACCGCATCCTGGCCCAACCGCTGCGCCGGGATCCACGTGCTGTTCGGCGCGATCCGGCGACCGGCAGGACTCAGTACGGCGTCCGGCCCGAGTTCCAGGAACCGCCGGCAACCCGCCGCCGTGACCGCCTCGACGGCGTCGCCGAACAGCACCGGCTGCCGCAGCTGCCCGACCAGGTAGTCGCCGTCCAGCACGGTGCCGGACTCGAGCAGATCACCGGACCAGCTCGACACCATCGGCGTCCGCAGCGGCTCGAGCGTGATCTCCCGGACGATCTCCGCGAAGTCGGCCAAGATTGGATCGACCAACGAACTGTGGAACGCCCGATCCACGTCCAGCCGCTGCCACGCGACCTCCAGCCGGTCCAGCTGCGCCGCGAGCTGCCCGACGATCACCTCCGACCCGGTCAGCACGAACGACTGCGGACCGTTGCCTGCAGCAACCTCCACGCCGGTCGTCTGCGCGAGTTCGCGAACTCTGTCGGCATCCGCGCGTACGGCGACCATCGCGCCAGGCACCGTGCCACGCTGCATCAGTTCGCCGCGCTTGGCGGTCAGCCGTACGCCGTCCGCCAGTGACAACGCGCCGGCCACGCATAGAGCGGCGTACTCCCCCACGCTGTGACCGACTACCAGCGCGGGCTGCACACCGAACGACTGCCACAACCGCGCCAGCGCAAGCTCGAACGCGAACAACGCCGGCTGTGCGGTCTCGGTCGGCCAGACGCCTTCCGACCCGGCAGCTGGTGTCAGCAACAGCTCGAGCAGGCTGCCGCCGGTCTCCTCGTGGTAGACGCGATCGCACTCGTCCAGCACCGACCGGAACGCCGGGAAGCGCGCGGCCAGCCCAGCCGCCATCCCACGACGCGCGGCGCCCTGTCCGGTGAACGCATAGCCGAGTGGGCCGGGTCCACCGCGCGGGACCTCAGCTGCCTGGGCGGAGCCGAGTGCGTCGACCAGCTCGGCTTCCGTGGAGCCGGCGACCGCGATCCGGTGCCGGTGTGCGGGTCGGCCGAGCGCCGCCGTACCAGCGAGGTCGATGAGGCGGTGACCAGTGCCGTGGCCGAGGTCGGTGCGGTACAACTCGACCAGGTCGGCCAGTGCGTCCGGGTCCGGGGCCGAGAGCGCGAGTACGACGGGGCCGTCGTCGCCGCGGCGGATCTGCCGGGGCGCCTCCTCGAGGATCACGTGGGCGTTCATGC
Source organism: Kribbella sp. NPDC026596 (assembly GCF_040638415.1). NCBI lineage: Bacteria > Bacillati > Actinomycetota > Actinomycetes > Propionibacteriales > Kribbellaceae > Kribbella > Kribbella sp. NPDC026596. Next base: position 28,970 of record NZ_JBEZYF010000026.1, read on the forward strand.
CGCCGGCGTCGAGGGCGCTGACGCCGGCGCGCAGCGTCGTACCGGCTTCCCAGTCGCGTACGTCGGTGCCGATCACGAACGGGCTGCCGTCGAGGGCGAGGTCCGGGTTCGGCGCGGTGTAGTTGATGGTCGGGACCAGCATCCGGTGCTGCAGCATCAAGATCGTCTTGATCAGGCCGGCCATGCCCGCGGCGCTGTCGAGGTGGCCGATGTTCGGCTTGACCGAGCCGATCGTGCAGAAGCCGACCTGCTCGGTGTGCCGGCGCAGCGCGGCCGTCAGGGCCTTGACCTCGGCGGCGTCCGCGGTGGGGCTGCCGATCCCGTTCGCCTCGATGTAGCTGAGCGAATCCGCCGCGAATCCGGCCCGCTCCAGCGCGCGCTCGATCAGCTCGACCTGGTTGCCCGACGGGGCGTCCTCGTTGCTGACCGCGGTGCCGCGGATGACGGCGTACACCGTGTCGCCGTCGGCGATGGCCTGGTCGAGGCGCTTCAGCAGGACGGCGGCGACGCCGTTCCCGCCGACCGTGCCGTCGGCGTCCGCGGCGAACGCACGGACCTGGCCGCTCGGCGACAAGACCGACTCCGGCGTCGGCTGATAACTCGTTGCCTGAGGCACCTGTACGGCGGCGGCCCCGGCGAGCGCCAGATCCGCGTCACCGGACCGAAGCGCCTGGCAAGCGAGGTGTACGGCGACCAGCGAGGAGGACCACGCGGATTGCACACCGATCGCCGGGCCGGTCAGCCCGAGGCGGTAGGCGACGCGCGTGGCGATCGAGTCGCGGGACTGGTGCTGGCGGTTGTAGAGGTTCATGCCGGAGCCGGCGAAAACGCCGACCCGGCTCGAGGTCCCGGCGTACCCGCCGTGCTCGAGCGCCTGATGACAGACCTCGAGGAACAGCCGCTGCGCCGGCTCCATCAACTCGGCCTCACGATCGCTCAACCCGAAGAACTTCGCGTCGAACGACTCCACGTGGTCGAGTACCCCACTGACCGCGACCATCCCGTCCCCGACCTGCCCCACCTCCTCAGCCGAGAACCGCCGAACGCTCTCAACCCCACCCACAAGGTTGTCCCAGAACTGCTCCAGCGTCTCCGCCCCCGGAAACCGCCCAGCCACCCCCACCACAGCCACCGGCTCCACCACCACACCCCGCGACCCCGCAGCACCAGAAGCCGCCAAAGCCGCGCGGCCCGCCGCCCGGGCAGCACCTCCCGCAACCCCCGTCGCAGCCCCCGCAGCATCTCCCGCAGCATCTCCCGCAGTCCCAGCCCCCGCCACGCCCGCAGAACCCAACCCACCCGCCAGCCCCGCCGCACCCACACCAGCCACCGCGCCAACCGCCGTGCCGTCAGCACCTTCTGCCGGCTCAGCAGCCGCCGCCGACTCAGAAGCCGATCCGGCCACCGAATCCAACGCAGTCGCCAGAGCCGCCGGACTACCTGCACCCACCTCGCCAACCGCCGCGGACTCATCCCCCGCCGCGGACTCATCCCCCGCCGCGGACTCATCCCCCGCCGCGGACTCATCCCCCGCCGCGGACTCATCCCCCGCCGCGGACTCATCCTCCGGCGCGGTCGCAGAAGCCGTTCCGCCCGCAGCTACATCGTGAACCCGAGGGGCCTCAGCAGCCGACGCGACCACCAAACCCCCCGCCGTCGTAGGAGCCGCCTCAAGCGCCGGCACAGGCTCGGCGTCGGCGACCAGCGCAGGCTCGCCCTCGACGACCCCCTCGGACTGCCGCTCAGCAACAGGCCCAGCGTCGCCAAGCGGCTCGGGGTGTACCTCAGGCTCAGCAGCCGACTCGGCGCCCGCTCCCGGCCCGGCCTGAGACTCAGCTTCGTCCCCAGCCTCGGCAACCGGCTCGGACTGCGCCTCACCGACAGACTCGGGATCGGCGACAGACTCGGGCTGTACCTCGGCCTCGATGGCTGACTCGGCGTCTGCTTCCGATCCGGCCAGAGGCTCAGCTTCGTCCCCAGCCTCCGCGACCGGCTCGGACTGCGCCTCACCGACAGGCTCGCGGTCGGCGACAGGCTCGGGTTGCGCCTCCGCTTCGGCAGCTGACTCGGCCCCTGCGTCTGGTCCGGCCTCAGCCTCAGCTTCGTCGCCGGCCTCGGCGACCAGCTCGCCTTGCACCCCAGGCTCGGTGGCCGACTCGGCGTCCGCTTCCAGTCCCGTCTCAGGCTCAGCTGCGTCCCCGACCTCGGCGGGCTCAAGCTCGGCGTCTGAGCTGTCCGCCGCTGGCTCGATCGGCTCGGACTCACCGAGTACCGCAGCCTCAACCGGTACGTCGACTTCCGGCTCCACGACCACCGCAGCCGCACCCTGCTGGACCGCACCCGGCTCCGCAGCCGCATCACCCTCAGCCACGGCCTCCGCAGTCGCCGCCGACTGTGCCAGCCCCTCCGCGTCAACGTCTACCGCCGACGCGACCTCGGTCGGCGCAGACGACTCCTGCGCAACATCTGCCAGCCCAGGCGACTCCGCCTCCGCCTCGCCCTCCGCAGCCGCCTCCTGCTCGACCTCTGGGGCCGCGTCGGCCGGTGCACGCGCCTCCGAGTGCGCCTCGTCGTCTGCAGTCGGCTTCGACTCGCCTTCCGCAGCAACCTCCGGCTCCGACTCGACGTCTGGCGCAACCTCAGCCACGACCGGTGCAGACGACTCCGATTCCGCAGCTGCCTGTGCGTGCGTCTCTGACTCGACCGCTGCCGACGGGTCAGTCGGTGCATCCGACTCCGGGCGCGCGTCATCCTCCGCAACCGGCGTCAGTTTGCCGTCCCCAACCTCCTCCGGCTCGAGCTCGACCTCTGGCGCAAGCTCACCCGCGGACGGTGCGGACGGCTCCACGTCTGCCGCGACCTCGTCGTCTGCAGTTGGGGTCCCCTCGGCAGCCGCCTCAGGCTCGGGCTCGGCCTCGGTCGCCTCGGCAGGTCCAGACGGCTCTGGGTGCGCCTCGTCCTCTACAGTCGCCGCCTGATCGCCCTCCCCAGCTGCCTGCGGGCCGACATCTGCGCCCGTCTCCCGCTGCTCGAGTTCTGCAGTCGGCTGCGGCTTCCCCTCCGTCAGCTCAGCACTTGCCTCGGCCGCCTCGGACTCGGCGGCTTGTTCGGCTGGCTCGGGTTCGGCGGCTTGTTCGGCTGAGTCGGGCTCGGCGGGTGTTGGGTCTTCGGCGGACTCGGTGTCGGCGGTTGGTTCGTGCTCGGCTGCTGGCTGGGCGACCTCGGGAGCGTCGTCTTCGCCGGGCGTGGGGTCGTGCTCGGGCGCGAGTACCGCCTCCGAGGTGGACTCGGCCTGGACGGGCTGAGGCTCGGTGTCCGCCTCAATCCGAGTGAGGATCTGAGTATCCGGCTCCGACGACGCGTCGAGCTCGGCCGCCTGCTCGGTGGACTCGGGCTCTTCGTCGGCTACTGCTATCGAGGGCTCGGCCGATTGGTCGGCGGCGGCGGATTCAGCGGCGCTCGGCTCGGTGGCCTGGTCGGCAGGCTCCGTGAGTACATCAGGTACTGCGGGCTCGGTCAGGGCCTCGGGTGAGGCGGGCGGCGCCGGCTGTGTCTTGGGTTGTTGCGACTGCTCGGGGTCTGTTGGATTGAGGGCGAAGGCAGTGCTGTCGAAGTACGCGCCGTGCTCGTCCTGTTGTGCGGAGGATTCAGCCTGCTGGCCGGACTGCTGTGCTTGCGACTCCGACGTCTGCACCGGCTCCGGCGCGGCCTCAGGCTCGACGGACGCCGGGTCCGACGGCGTGTCCTCGGTGGGCGCAGAGTCTGCGGGTGCAGACGCAGGTTCGGCTGAGGTCGGCTCGGCGGGGGCGGAGGTGGCCGTGGCTGAGGCTGGGTCCGCGGAGGCGGGAGCAGCAGACGCCGGCTCGGCGGGGGTGGTCCCGGCGGGGGCGGGCGTGGCGGGGGCCTGGTTCGGGCGGGCGCCGAGGGTGGGGCGTTGGGGTGGGGTGGGGATGGATTGCTGGAGGGTGCGTTTCCAGGCGAGGCGGACGACGGGGAGTTCGGTGGTGCGTTCGGAGGGGTCCTCGTCGGGGGCGGCGGAGGGGCCTTCGCCGGTGGGGCCGGAGTCGGAGCTGGCGCCGGCGGGTTCGATGTGGGGGCCGTGCGGGGTGATCAGGCTGCCGTCGATCCACCGTTGTTTCAGGAGGGGGCGGAGGATCTTGCCGCCGGGGGTGGTCGGGAAGTCGCGGCGCGGTACGCCGATGACCTCGGCCGAGAGGCCCAGCCGACCCTGGATGAGGCTGCGGATCCCTTGGTCCATCCCGGGGATCGAGTCGGGCGTGAGCGCGTAGAAGACAACCAGCCGATCGGTCCCGGTGTCCGCGTCCGCGACGCCGCAGGCCGCGATCAGGCCCTGTTCGGCACCGACGACCGTCGCGGCGACGGTCTCGATGTCGTGGGCGTAGTACAGCTTGCCGGACATGATGACGCGTTCGCTGTCCCGGCCGGTGATGACCACCTGCCCGCCGGTGATGAAGCCCTGGTCGCCGGTCGCGAGCCACTTGCGGGCCGGCCAGTTGCCGATCGGGAACGCGGACCGGTCCGCCTCCAGGTTGCCCAGGTAGCCCGGCGTCACGCGAGCCGACGCGACCTGCAGCTGACCTATCCGGCCCTCCGGCAGTACGGCGCCGTTCGGGGCGACGATCCGTACGGTCGTTCCCGGCGCCGGCGCACCAACGGACACCAGGCTCAGCACTCCGGGAGCCTCGGCGCGCGCCTTGCCCGGCCTGGCCACCGCGACCTTTCCGGTCGCGGGCCGCTGGTCGACCCACTCGACGACTCCGGTCGGTGGGATCCGGACGCGGTGCACGTTCGGCGTCAGACCGGGCCGGGCGAACGTGATCCCGGTGACCGTCTCGGTCATCCCCCAGGCCGCGACGAAGGTCTCGGGTACGACGCCGAACCGGTTCGTCACCCGAAGGAACTCCGACATCACCGGCACGGTGATCTGCTCGCCACCGCTGACCAGACTGCGCAGCGCGGACAGGTCCCAGTGCCGATCCGGCTCCCCCGCGATCGCCTGCGTCGCGAGGCGGTACCCGAAGTTCGGCGACCACGAGTGGTTGACCCGGTGCTGGTCCATCAGGTCGAGCCAGCGCAGCGGGTTCGACAGGACCCAGTCGGTGTTCACGTGGATGTTCGTGCAGCCGGTGAACACGGGCAGCAGGTGGTACAGCAGGAACGCGCCGCTATGGTCCAGCGGCAGCCAGTTGAGCGTGGTCTGACCGGGCCGCACCGGCAGCATGGCCGGCGTACCGGCGGCGAACTCGACCAGCCCGCGATGCGTGAGCTGCACGATCTTCGGCGTACCGGTGGTGCCGGACGACATCATCAGTACGGCGACGTCGTCCGCAGCCGGGCGGTGGAAGTCAGAGGTCGGCTCGTGACCGGCCATCGCGTCCGGGTCGAGGACGGGCAGGCCGAGGTCGTTCGGGAGGTCGGACGGCCGGCCGATGAGGACGGTCCAGCCGAGCAGGTCGGTGATCTTGCGGAGCCGCTCGCGGCCGGCCTCGGACCGGTCGCCGTCGGGACTCGGGGCCACCAGCAGCGGACGGATCCCACCGAGCGTGCAGGCCCAGAACGCGGCGAAGAACCCGACCGGCTCGGTGCAGTGCACGACCGCGGGATCACCCGCGCGTACGCCGTTCGCCCGCAGGCCGGCCAGTATCCGGGCGGCGAGCTCGAGCAGCGTCGGGAAGTCGAGCTTGGTCTCGCGGCCGTCCGCGCCGATCTCGACCACACCGGCGCCGCCGAAGTCACGGGCGGCGCGCAGCAGGGCGCTCGGGAGGTCGCGCGGATACCCGGCGGGAATCATCAGGGCCGGCCCGGTGGAGATCGCCGGCCGGTCCACACTGCTCCTCACCACGCCGATGCCACCACCGGGAGGACGACCGGTACGGCGTCACGCGGGCACGTCACCGGAACGACGGTGGCGCCAGCCAGTTGGCGACCCACGGACACGCGCCTCCCCAACTGGACGGAGCCGGGCTCAGGGCACACCCGTCTCGCTCTCACCGACGACAAGCCCCGTTTTCCGCCTGCCGAAACAATGCCGTCACCGGGCGCACCCGGTGGGTCATCGCGCCGACCGACAGCCGTGAACCCTACCAGCCGCAACCGGCCCGGGAGGAGTCCGTTCTCACCAGCCGACAGTTAAGAATTCCACCGACCGCCGCCACCGTGGACAACGACGCTCACGGCCCGTGGATACGCCCGATCGACAGACCGTCCGATCACCGGAAACGACCGCCGCACTCAGCCGCGCAGTGCTGCGTCGATCCGGTCCAGACAGTCGCCCCAGGGCCGCGCCGGTACGACGGGCAGCCCGGCGGCGCGCGCCCGTTCGACCAGCCGATTGTTCACCTCGACGCTGACCTGAGCCCGATGCCGCTGCTCTCCGTACTGGGGTTCGCGGGCCAGGAAGTTCGCGACGATCTGGTCCTCATCGGACTCCTCCAGGACGAACGCCAGGACGCGCTTGCCGAAGCCGAGGGCCAAGCCCGGCAGCAGAACATCGCTTTCGAGCACGACAGGCGTCCGGGACTCCACATGGTCGGCAACAACAGCCCGATACGCGACCTGCACAGACTCCGCAGCCGCGAGATGCAGGTCGGCGGTCTTCGCAGGCGACCAACTGCCCGCCTCCGGATGGCTGTCCCAGTAGTGCAACAACGGCTGCTGCTCAGGCGTAGTGAGCGCCTTCAGCGCCGTGTACACGTCATCAGCCTCGCCCAGCGGCACGCCGTACCGCGAAGCCAGCCGCACCGCGACCGACGTCTTCCCGATCCCAGCCGCACCGCACAGCAAAGTCACCGTCCAGGACGGCGGCACAACAGCAGCCTCGGTCATACCACCGAAGTGTCCCGCTTCTGGTGGGCGAAGAGGGGATCGAACCCCCGACATCTTCCTTGTAAGGGAAGCGCTCTACCGCTGAGCTATTCGCCCGGATCAAACGACCGGTGGAGTCTACCTGAGGTTCAGACTTGCCAGTGCCTCCGCGTAGTTGTCGGGGTTGCGGGCTTCGGGGATGGGGTTGACGACGGACCAGCGGATGAGGCCGGTGCGGTCCACCACGAAGGTGCCGCGGAGGGCGCAGCCTCGGGCGGGGTCGAAGACGCCGTACGACGTTGCGATGGAGCCGTGCGGCCAGAAGTCGGTCAGCAGGCTGAACTCGAGCTTCTGGGCGTCGGCGTACGCCCGGAGGGTGAACATCGGGTCGCACGAGATCGCCAGGAACTCGGCGGCCGCGAGCAACTCCGGCCGGTCCCGCAGCGCGGCCAGTTCGCTCGTGCAGACCTGGCTGAAGGCATACGGGTAGAAGACCAGTACGACGTCCCGCCGGCCGCTGAAGTCGCTCAGCCGGACCTGTTCGCCGTACTGGTTGCGGGCGCTGAAGTCGGGTGCCCGGCTGCCGACGGCAGCGGCCACCTCAGCCTCGGCGGCCCGACTTCGGCACCACCAGTTTGGTGGCCGACCAGTCGTCGGTGACGCTCAGGGTGCTGGTCGTGGCCAGGCCGGCGACCGGAGCGGCCTCGGCGATGTCACTGCTCTCCACGTAGCCGTCGCGGCCGACCTTGGGGGTCAGTAGCCACACGACGCCGCCGGCCTTCAGATCGGTGAGGATGTCGAAGAAGGCATCGACCAGGTCTCCGTCGTCCTCGCGGAACCAGAGCAGCACCACGTCGACGACCTCGTCGGTCTCGTCGTCGACGAATGGTTCCCCGGTGATTTCCCGGATCGCGTCGCGGAGCTCGTCGCTGCAATCCTCGTCGTACCCGATCTCCTGAACGACCCAGCCGGCCTCCAGGCCGAGCCGGGAGGCCATGTTCGGCACCCCGCTCTTGCCGTCCGCGTGGTCCGCGGTCGCGCTCACGTGTCCTCCTCCGTGGTCCCCGCTTGCCCGGGGGTAGGTTTCAGTAGCGATAGTCCATCGTGACGTACCGCGTCGCGCAAGTATGCACCAGACTTCCGTGACGTGTCCGGTATCCGCGGGGTGGGTACAGTCCGTGTCCGCTCAGATCACGCGCGAACGACCGGAATCGGGCGCCTGTGGAAGGCGAAGTAGAACGCATTCCGAACAGGTGACAGGATTGCGGTGAAGACAACCAGAGAGAACGGCAGGACACCGTGGCTTCCGGACACGAACCACCAGCCATCATCACCGAGGGGATGCCCACCCAGCTCCCCGATATCGACCCCGACGAGACACGCGAGTGGGTCGAATCGCTCGACGCCGTCCTGGACGAACGGGGCAAGGCGCGAGCGCGCTACCTGATGCTCAAGCTGATCGAGCGGGCCCGGGAGCGACAGGTCGGGGTGCCCGCGCTGCGGAGCACCGACTACATCAACTCGATCCCGCCCGAGCGCGAGCCGTGGTTCCCCGGTGACGAGCACATCGAGCGCCGGATCCGGGCCTTCATCCGGTGGAACGCCGCGGTGATGGTGAGCAAGGCCAACCGCAAGGGCCTCGAGGTCGGCGGCCACATCGCCACCTACCAGTCCGCGGCCAGCCTGTACGAGGTCGGCTTCAACCACTTCTTCCGCGGCAAGGACCACCCCGGCGGCGGCGACCAGATCTTCATCCAGGGGCACGCCTCCCCCGGGATGTACGCGCGGGCGTTCCTCGAGGGCCGGCTGTCGGCCGACCAGCTCGACGGCTTCCGCCAGGAGGTGTCCCGCGGTCCGCACAACGGCCTGTCGTCGTACCCGCACCCGCGGTTGATGCCGGACTTCTGGGAGTTCCCGACCGTCTCGATGGGTCTGGCCGCGCTGAACTCGATCTACCAGGCGCGCTTCAACCGGTACCTGCACCACCGCGGCATCAAGGACACCAGCCAGCAGCACGTCTGGGCGTTCCTGGGTGACGGCGAGATGGGCGAGCCGGAGTCGCTCGGCGCGATCGGCCTGGCCGCCCGCGAGGAGCTGGACAACCTCACCTTCGTGATCAACTGCAACCTGCAGCAGCTGGACGGCCCGGTCCGTGGCAACGGCAAGGTCATCCAGGAGCTGGAGGCGTTCTTCCGCGGTGCCGGCTGGAACGTGATCAAGGTGATCTGGGGCCGCGAGTGGGACAACCTGCTCGCCCAGGACCACGACGGCGCGCTGGTGAACAAGATGAACACCACGCCGGACGGCCAGTTCCAGACCTACTCGGTCGAGTCCGGTGAGTACATCCGGAACAACTTCTTCGGCGGCGACCAGCGGCTCCAGCAGATGGTCAGCAACCTGTCCGACGAGGACCTGCGCAAACTCCCCCGCGGCGGTCACGACTACCGCAAGGTGTACGCCGCGTTCAAGAGCGCGACCGAGCACGTCGGGCAGCCGACGGTGATCCTGGCCCAGACCATCAAGGGCTGGACGATCGAGGCGCTGGAGGGCCGCAACGCGACCCACCAGATGAAGAAGCTGACCTCGGACGACCTGAAGGCGTTCCGCGACCGGCTCTACCTGCCGATCGAGGACTCCGCCCTCGAGGACGCGTACAACCCGCCGTACTTCCACCCCGGCACCGACTCGCCGGAGTACCAGTACATGATGGATCGGCGCAAGCAGCTCGGCGGCTCGCTGCCGCAGCGCCGGGTGGCGCCGAAGACCTCGTTGACGCTTCCTGGTGACGACGTCTACAAGCCGCTCAGCAAGGGCAGCAACGGCCCGGTGGCGACCACGATGGCCCTGGTCCGGCTGTTCCGGGATCTGATGAAGGACCCGGAGATCGGCGACCGGATCGTCCCGATCGCCCCCGACGAGTACCGCACGTTCGGCATGGACTCGATGTTCCCGACGGCCAAGATCTACAACCCGCACGGGCAGAACTACGAGGCCGTCGACCGCGCCCTGCTGCTGTCGTGGAAGGAGTCCCAGCAGGGCCAGCTGCTGCACGAGGGCATCAGCGAGGCCGGCGCGATGGGCTCGATGATCGCGGCCGGTACGGCGTACGCGACGCACGGCGAGCCGATGATCCCGTTCTACATCTTCTACTCGATGTTCGGCTTCCAGCGGACCGGTGACTCGCTCTGGGCGTTCGGCGACCAGCTCGGCCGGGGCTTCCTGGTCGGTGCGACCGCCGGGCGTACGACGCTGACCGGTGAGGGACTGCAGCACGCGGACGGTCACTCGCCGCTGCTGGCCTCGACCAACCCGGCGGCGGTGCACTACGACCCGGGCTTCGCCTACGAGGTCGCGTACATCGTGAAGGACGGCCTGCGCCGGATGTACGGCTACGGCCTGGACAAGGACAAGCCGTTCGGCGAGGACGTCTTCTACTACCTCACCGTGTACAACGAGCCCGTTCCCCAACCAGCAGAGCCGGCCGATCTTGATGTCGCGGGGCTGCTCAAGGGCATCTACCGCTTCAACGAGTACGAGACCGCCGAGGGTGACGACGTGCCGAGGGTGCAGCTGCTCGGGTCCGGCGTCGCGCTGCCGTGGGTCCGCAAGGCCCAGGAGATCCTCGCCGAGGAGTACTCGGTCGCCGCCGACATCTGGTCGGTGACGTCGTGGAACGAGCTGCGCCGGGACGCCGTGGCGGCCGAGCAGCACAACCTGCTGCACCCGGACGAGCCGGAGCAGGTGCCGTTCATCACCGAGCAACTGAAGGACACCAAGGGCCCGGTGGTCGCGGTCAGTGACTTCATGCGCGCGGTGCAGGACCAGATCTCCCGCTGGGTGCCGAACGACTACACGTCGCTGGGGACCGACGGCTGGGGCCTGGCCGACACCCGGGCCGCGGCGCGGCGGCACTTCCACGTCGACGCCGAGTCGATCGTCGTCGCCACGCTGGAGATCCTGGCCAAGCGCGGCGACGTCAAGCCGGAGGTCGCCGCCGAGGCGGCCCGCAAGTACCGCATCGACGACCCGACCGCGGTCGCCGGCGTGAAGCAAGAGGGCGCCGGCGCCTGACGCCGTCCGTCCTGACAGGCCCCTGGACCGGTTGGTCCAGGGGCCTGTTGTCTTGCGGCCCTACGACAAACCTCGTAGTCGGCGGCGTTCGCCAGTTGCGCATTCCGTCCGACGCGGCGGATGGGCCCGGATTTCTAGTGTCGTGGCATGACTGGCGCAAGTGTTGCTCTACTCGCGGGGACGGTGTCCACCCTCCTCTTCGCGTCGAGCACGCTGCCGATGGTGTTCAAGGCGATCCGGACCCGCGACCTCGCGTCGTACAGTCCGTGGAACCTCGTGCTCGCCAATGTCGGCAACGCCGTCCACTGCATCTACGTGGTGCACCTGCCGCCGGGGCCGATCTGGGCCCTGCACGGCTTCTACGTCGTGACGTCCGCGCTGATGCTGCTGTGGTGGCTGCGGTTCAACACCGCCCGGCGCGGCGTCGTCTCTGACGAGCGGAGGCTCGCATGAACACCATCATCATCGGCGCCGGCCAAGCAGGACTCGCGACCGGCTACCACCTGCAACGGCTCGGTCAGCCGTTCACGATCCTGGACGGCAACGCCCACGTCGGGGACCAGTGGCGCGCCCAGTGGGACACGCTCAAGCTCTACACCCCGGCGAAGTACGACGGCCTGCCCGGACTGCCGTTCCCCGGCCACCGGTGGAACTACCCCGGCAAGGACGAGGTCGCCGACTACCTCGAGTCGTACGCCGACCACTTCAAGCTCCCGATCCGGTCCAGCACCCGGGTCGACCGGCTGGAGCAGGTGAACAGCCACTGGGTCGCGCAGATCGGCGACGAGCGGATCGCGGCCGACAACGTGGTCGTGGCGACCGGCACCTTCGGCCGTACGCCGAACCTGCCGGACTTCGCCGTCGACCTCGACCCGGCGATCCGGCAGCTGCACTCCAGCGAGTACCGCCGGCCCGGCCAACTGAAGCCGGGGCCGGTCCTGGTGGTCGGCGGATCACACTCCGGCACCGACATCGCCTACGAGGTCGCGCAGACCCACCGAACCATCCTGTGCGGCCGCGACCCCGGACAGCTCCCGGTCCGGCCCGGCAAGCCGGGGCAGTCACTCTTCTGGCCGGTCTTCCTGTTCGTCGGGCGGCACATCGTCACCCGTCGGCTGCCGGTCGCGGACAAGGTGATGGAGGACCTGCGCTTCCGGGGCGGCCCGATGATCCGGGTGAAGCGCGCGGACCTGCTCGCGCGAGGGGTCGAGCGGGTCCACGACCGGGTCACCGGCGTCCAGGACGGCCTGCCCATGCTGGGTGACGGCCGGGCCGTGGAGGTGTCGAACGTGGTCTGGAGCACCGGCTTCCGGCAGGTGTTCGACTGGATCGACGAACCGGTGATCGGTGCCGACGGCTGGCCGCGGGAGCTGCGCGGGGTCGCCGCGGACGCGCCCGGCCTGTTCTTCTGCGGACTCAGCTTCCAGTACGCCTTCAGTTCGATGACCCTGCCCGGTGTCGGCCGGGACGCGGCGTACGTCGCCAAACGCATCGCGACCCGATCCCGTGCGGACCGGAGTCTTGCCGCCGCCTGACTCCGGGGCGCATCCTCGCAGGAGGGGATGGCAATGAACATCGTGGAGGATCTGGAGCGCGCCCGGGCGGCGTTCGACCGGCGGGACTGGGCGACGGCCTACGACCGGCTGTCGTCCACGGCCGACCTCGGCGGCGGCGATCTGGTCACGCTCGCCACCGCCGCATACCTGGTCGGCGACAACGACGCGTGCGTCCGCGGGCTGCAACGCGCGTACCGGCAGGAAGTTGACGAGGGCAACGTCCTGGGCGCGGTCCGAGTCGCGTTCTGGCTGGCGCTGGTGTTTAACATCCGCGGGGAGGTCGCCATCGGTCTCGGCTGGGCGGCCCGCGCCGAACGGCTGCTCGCCGACCAGGGCGACGTGGTCGAACGGGGATACCTCCTGATCCACGACTTCTTCCGCCACCTCAACCAGGGAGATGCCACCGGTGCCCTGCGCATCAGCGCCGAGATGACCGAGGTGGGCCGCCGGTTCGGCAATGCCGATCTGCTCGCCCAGGGCCTGGTCTGCCAGGGCCGGACCCTGATGTACGCCGGTCGCGTGCCGGAGGGACTGGCGTTGCTCGACGAAGCGATGGTCGGCGTCGCGGCCGGTGAGCTGTCGCCGATCTTCGCGGGCAACGTGTACTGCGCGATGATCGAGGCCTGCCAGGAGGTGCAGGACTTCGCCCGCGCCGCGGCGTGGACGGCGGCGCTGACCCGGTGGTGCGACACCCAGCCGGACCTGGTGCCGTTCACCGGACAGTGCGCCGTACATCGGGGTCAGATCCTGCGGCTGCACGGTGCGTACGGCGAGGCGCTGCAGGAGTACGACGAGGCCTGCCGGCGGTATGCGTCGTCGGGTGCGCAAGCGGCGGCCGGGCTGGCCTTGAGTGAGCGTGGCGACGTCCTGCGGATCCGTGGCGAGCTCGTGGCTGCGGAGAAGGCCTATGACGAGGCGGCCGGCTTCGGGTACGAGCCTCAGCCAGGACGGGCGTTGTTGCTACTCGCCCGCGGCCGCACGCCGGCGGCGGTCGGGACGGTACGGCGATTGCTCGCGGAGACGATCGGAGCGGTGTACCGGTCACGCCTGCTCGCGGGAGCGGTGGAGGTCCTGCTGGCCGATGGGGCTGTCGACGAGGCCGAGTCGGTCGCGGACGAGCTGGCGAGCATCGCGGCCGGCTTCGGGTGTGCCGGGTTGCGCGCGTGGGCGGCGTACTGCTTGGCGTTGGTGGCGCTGGAGCGTGGTGATCCCGATCGGGCGTTGCCGCAGGCGCGGGTTGCGCTACGACTGTGGACCGAACTGCAGGCGCCGTACGAGGTCGCGCGGACGAAGGTGCTGATCGGTCGGTCGTTCCGGTTGCTCGAGGACGAGGAATCGGCGGTGGCTGAACTGTCCGCCGCGGGCAAGACCTTCGCCGAGCTCGGCGCGGTCCCGGCCCGGCAGGAGGTCGAGAAACTGCTGCACGTCAGCACCGCGGGCGGTCTCACCGCGCGTGAGCTCGAGGTGCTGCGCCTGGTCGCGGACGGTCGGAGCAACGCGGAGATCGCGGAGCGGCTCGTGCTCAGTGACAAGACGGTGGCGCGGCATCTCACGAACATCTTCACCAAGCTCGACGTACCGTCCCGGACCGCGGCGGCGGCGTACGCCCGCGACCACGACCTGCTGTAGAAGGCTCTCGCGAGGGATCGCGTTCACTCTCGGGAGTGAGGTGCGGACGGGGTGTCCGGCCGGATGCTCGGAGGGTGCACACGACTGAGCGTCCCGTCCCGCGCTGGGCCTACCGTCTGGCCCACGTGATCCCGTTGCTGACTCTGCCGTCCGGGTTGTGGCGCCTCGGCCTGGTCGCCGGTTCCTCGATGGGCATGCTCGACGGCTCCGGCCGGCCGGCTCACCTGCAGGGCTTCGGCGAGGCGACGTACGTCGTCGTCCTCACCGTGTTCTCCGAGGCGGTCGCCCTGATCGCCTTCGGGCTGGTCAAACCCTGGGGCGAGGTGGCACCGCGCTGGATCCCCGTCATCGGCGGCCGTCGGGTCGCGCCGTACGCCGCGATCGTCCCGGCCGTCCTCGGCGCCCTCAGCCTGATCGCCATCTGGACCTTCGGCTTTCGAGACGTCTTCACCGACCACTTCATCCCGTTCTCCAGCACCGCCTGGAAAGCGCTGATGATCACCTGTTACGCCCCACTCCAACTCTGGGGCCCCGCCCTCCTCGTCCTCACCTACGCCTACTACCGCCGCCGCGTCAGCGCGAGCGAGGACGTGGTTTCAGTGCGATAGCGGGTAGCGGTGGAGCAGGCAGCGGGTCGCCGTCGTAGCCGGGGACCATGTCGAAACGGTCGTTGCCGTTCGCCAAGATGGCGGCCTGCCAGGCGTCGCGGGCAGCGACGATCTCCCCGTGCGAGCGGCCGATGAAGTTCCACCACATCACCAGGTGCTCCTCGAACGGTTCGCCGCCGAGCAGGAGGAAGCGCACACCGTTGCCAGAAGCAACCAATTCGACGGACCGGCGCCCGCCACCGAGGTAGGCCATCTCGCCGAAGCCCGGCGTCAGCTCCCCGACCGACAGCGAGCCGTCGACGATCAGTACGGCGTACTCGTTCGACACCGTCAGCGGCAACGAGAGCGTGCGACCGGGCTCGATGGTGATGTCGGCGCCGACGAGCGCCGAGTAGGCCGGCGCGGGTGAGGTGACACCGGCGACCGTGCCGATCATCACCGTCCCGCTGGCGCCGTCGAGCTCGAGCGACGGCAGGTCGGCGTAGGCGTTGAAGGCGGGTGCGACCGTCGTACGCACGGAGTCCGGCAGGGCGACCCACAGCTGGGCACCATGCAGGACCGGCGGCGCGGTCGGGGTCGAGACCTCCGAGTGCGCGATGCCGTTGCCGGCCGTCATGATGTTGAGCTCCCCCGGCCGCACGAACGCGTGCGATCCGACGCTGTCGCGGTGCTCGATCTCGCCTTCGAACAACCAGCTCACCGTCTGCAGACTCGTGTGCGGGTGCGGCGGGACCCGCATCCCGCGCTCCCCCGGTACGTCGTACGAGTCGACCCGGCTGGTGAGGTCGTCCGGTCCGTAGTGGTCGACGAAGCACCACGCCCCGACCATCCGGCGGTTCTTGTTCGGCAACAGCCGCCGTACCGTCGTCGTCCGCCCGAGCACGACCTCCCGCGGCTCCAGCAACTCCAACGTCGGGCCCCCGCCGTCCGAACCGTCGCACACCACCTCAGCCGGATCCTTCTCGAGATCGCTCATGACGCTGTCCATTCCAGGAGTTGCTTCTGGTCCCAGGTATTGATGACGCGGTCGGGCGTGACGCCGCAGTCTTCGGCGCGTTCGCAGCCGTAGACCTGCCAGTCGAGCTGTCCGGGCGCGTGCGCGTCGGTGTCGATGGAGAAGATGCATCCGGCCTCGACCGCGAGCGACAGCAGGCGCTTGGGTGGGTCGAGGCGTTCGGGGCGAGAGTTGATCTCGACCGCGGTGCCGAACTGGCGGCAAGCCTCGAAGACGACGTCCGCATCGAAGTCGGACTCCGGCCGGGTGCCGCGGCCGCCGGTGATCAGCCGGCCGGTGCAGTGGCCGAGGATGTCGACGTGCGGGTTCGCGACCGCACGAACCATCCGCTCGGTCATCGGCTCGGAGGCCATCCGCAGCTTGGAGTGCACGCTGGCGACGACGACGTCGAGCCGGGCCAGGATCTCGGTGTCGCAGTCGAGCGTGCCGTCCTCGAGGATGTCCACCTCGATCCCGTTCAGGATCGTGAACCCGTCCAGCTCGGCGCCGAGCCTTTTGTTGAGTTCGGCAACGACCTCGAGCTGCTGCAGCCGGCGCTCGCGGGACAGTCCGTTCGCGACCGTCAGCCGGGCCGAGTGGTCGGTCAGCGCCAGATACTTGTGCCCGAGCCGGTACGCCGTCCGCGCCATCTCCTCGATCGGGCTGCCGCCGTCGGACCACTCCGAGTGCAGATGCAGGTCGGCCTTCAGCGCCGCGCGCATCGCCTTGCCGGCCGTGGTCAGCGCGCCGGCCGACTCCTCCAGCTTGACCAGGTACGACGGAGTGGCGCCGTCCATCGCCTCGAGAATGACGGCCTCGGTCTTCGGCCCGATGCCCGCGAGCTCGGTCAGCGTGCCGGCTCGGCGGCGCGCTCGTACCTCGGCCGCCGGCAGGGCCGCGATGGTGTCGGCCGCTCGTCGGTAAGCCTTCACGCGGTGGGTCGGCTGCTGGTCGCGTTCCAGGTAATAGCCGATGGCTCGCAATGCCGCGACCGCCTCCGCCACACCCGCCTTGTCGCTCATACCCCCATCATGGCGGACTAAGGTCAGGGCGTGGCGAAGAGTGGCAAGGCGCATCTGGCCCGGGCCGAGCGGTTGCAGAACGCGACCGGGGCGCTCGCCACCGCGGCGATGGCGGCGATGGACGAGAACCTGCCGTGGTTCGGGAAGCTGTCGGCCCAGGACCGGTCCTGGATCGGGCTGGTCGCGCAGTCCGGGATCTCGGCGTTCGTCGAGTGGTTCCGCGATCCGGGCGCGCACTCGTCGATGCCGACCCGGATCTTCGGCTCGGCGCCGCGCGAGTTCACCCGGGTGATCTCGCTGCACCAGACCGTCGACCTGGTCCGGACCACGATCGAGACGATCGAGGACACCATCGGGGACCTGCTCCCGGCGGACGACGTACCCGTGGTCCGGGAGGCGATCCAGCGCTACGCCCGCGAGGTCGCCTTCGCCGCAGCCACGGTCTACGCGCAGGCCGCGGAGATGCGCGGCGCGTGGGACGCCCGGCTGGAAGCACTCCTGGTCGACTCGGTGATCCGCGGCGAGGCGGACGAGTCGGTCCGCTCTCGCGCCTCCGCCCTCGGCTGGACCGGAGTCGCCGGTACGTCGGGATCGGCCGAGGTCACGGTGGTGGTCGGACGCGCGCAAGCCACGGACGGGAACGCCAATCTGGCCGACGCCATCCGGCACGCGGCCCGCGAGGCGGGTGCTGACGCTCTGTGCGCGATGCAGGGCGACCGGCTGGTGGTGGTACTCGGTGGTACGAGTAAACCTGTCGAGATCGTACAAAAACTCGCTCAGTGGTTTGGACCTGGACCGATCGTCGTCGGTCCGGTCGTGAAAGACCTGATGGCGGCCGTGACCTCGGCTCGCGCGGCGGTGGCCGGGCTCCGTGCGGCACCGGCGTGGCCCGGTGCGCCCCGACCGGTCGAGGCCGACGAACTCCTGCCCGAACGGTCACTCTCCGGAGACGGCCACGCCCGTCGCCAGCTCGCCAACGACGTCTACGGCCCACTCACCGTAGGCGACGGCGTCCTGTGCGACACGGTTTCGGCGTACCTGGACTCCGGCGGCTCGATCGAGGCGACCGCCCGGGCGATGTTCATCCACGCCAATACCGTCCGGTACCGGTTGAAGCGTGTGGGCGATCTCACGGGCTACAACCCGCTGAATCCCCGCGACGCTTTCACACTTCGTGTCGCACTGACCTTGGGCCGCCTGCTCAATCCTGAGCCGGGAAGCTCCATTTTGTAGGATCTCCACAAGATCGGCCCAGGAGAATTCGTGCTGCTTTCCGGCTCACGATCGGCCGGGAGGAGGGAGAGTGGTCACGTGCTCGTCATCGTCGCGCCCGGTCAGGGTGCCCAGACCCCAGGATTCCTCGCGCCGTGGCTGGCAGATCCCACGTTCGAGAGCCGGCTCAACTGGCTCTCCGCGGTGGCCGGCCTCGACCTCGCCCACTACGGCACCGAAGCCGACGCGGACACGATCCGGGACACCGCGATCGCGCAGCCGCTACTCGTCGCGTCCAGCATGCTGGCCGCGCTGGCGGTGATCCCGCACCCGGCCGACGCCTTCAGCAAGGTCGGTGCCGTCGCCGGGCACAGCGTCGGTGAGATCGCGGCCGCCGCGGGTACCGGCGTACTCAGCGCCGAGCAGGCGATGGTGCTGGTCCGCGAGCGCGGTAAGGCGATGGCGTCGGCCGCCGCGCAGACGGCGACGTCGATGACCGCCGTCCTGGGCGGCGACCGGGACGAGGTCCTGGCCAAGCTCGCCGAGCACGGCCTGACCCCCGCGAACGACAACGGCCCCGGCCAGATCGTCGCCGCCGGCACGGTCGAGGAGCTGGCCGCGCTGGCCGCCGACCCGCCGGCCAAGACCCGGCTGATCCCGCTGTCCGTCGCCGGCGCGTTCCACACCAAGCACATGGAGCCGGCGGTCCAGACGCTGGCGAAGTACGCGACCGCGATCAGCACCCACGACCCGCGGACCCGCCTGATCTCGAACCGGGACGGCCAGGTCGTGCACGACGGCCGGGACGTGCTGCAGCGCCTCGTCACCCAGGTGAACGCGCCGGTCCGCTGGGACCTGTGCATGGAGACGATGGCCGATCTGCAGGTGACCGGCATCCTCGAGCTGCCGCCGGCGGGCACGCTGACCGGGATCGCGCGCCGGGCGCTGAAGGGCGTCGAGACGTTCGCGCTGAAGACACCGGACCAGCTCGACGACGCCCGCGCGTTCGTGGACAAGCACGGCAGCCCGTCCGAGATCGACGCCTCGCCGACGTGGCGGCTGCTGGTCGCTCCGATGAAGGGCACGTTCACCCGCTCCGAGCAGGTCGGCCGCGAGTCCGGTGACACGGTCGAGGCCGGCGAGGTGGTCGCGAAGGTGAAGAGTCTGCGCGACGAGCTCGAGGTCAAGGCCCCGCACGGCGGCATCGTCGTCGAGTGGCTCGTCGAGGAAGGCGACCCGGTCGCCCCCGGTCAGCCGCTAGTTCGCCTGCACCCCAACGGAGGCACCCAATGACCACGATCACTGCTTCGACCGGTGCGACGTACGCCGGGGTGCTCGGTATCGGGTCGTATCGACCGCGGCGCGTCGTACCGAACTCGGAGATCCTGGAGCAGATCGACTCCAGCGACGAGTGGATCCAGACCCGGTCCGGGATCAAGGAACGCCGCTGGGCCAGCGACGACGAGACCGTCCTGATGATGTCCGTGAACGCGGCCAAGGACGCGCTGGCCGAGTCCGGCATCGACCCGGCCCAGATCGGCTGCGTCATCGTCGCCACCGTCACGCACCTCTACCAGACGCCGGCGATCGCGACCCGGATCGCGGTCGAGGTGGGCGCGCCGACCGCGGCCGCGTTCGACATCTCCGCGGCCTGCGCCGGCTTCTGCTACGGCATCGCGATGGCCAGCGACATGGTCCGCGGCGGCAGCGCGAAGTATGTGCTGGCGATCGGGGTCGAGCGACTCAGCGACATCACCGACCGGACCGACCGCGGCACGGCGTTCATCTTCGCCGACGGCGCGGGTGCGGCAGTGGTGGGCCCGACCGACGAGCCGGGGATCGGCCCGGTGGTGTGGGGTTCCGACGGCACGCAGCACCGGGTGATCAGCCAGAAGGAGTCGTGGCAGGAGGCGGCCGGCAGCTCCCAGTGGCCGCACCTCACGATGGACGGCAACCCGGTGTTCCGGTGGGCGTCGTTCGAGATGGCGAAGACCGCACAGCAGGCGCTCGACGTGGCCGGTGTGAAGGCCGAGGACCTCGACCTGTTCGTGCCGCACCAGGCGAACATGCGGATCACCGACGCGATGCGGCGGGCGCTCAAGCTGCCCGAGCACATCAAGGTGGCCCGCGACATCGAGCGGCAGGGCAACACCTCGGCCGCGTCGATCCCGCTCGCGATCACCGCGATGCGCGAGTCCGGCGAGGCCAAGAGCGGCGACCTCGCCCTCATCATCGGCTTCGGCGCCGGATTGGTGTACGCCGCGCAAGTGATCCGGCTCCCCTAGCCGATGCTCCGGTAGCCCATAGTTGTCCGGGGCGGCTCAGGTGGCCGGCCCGGCTGTAGTCAGCCAGCGAAGATCCGAAAGGGAAACAACAAGATGGCCAGCACCGAAGAGATCCGTTCCAACCTCGCCGAGATCGTGAACGAGATCGCCGGCATCCCGGTCGAGGACGTCCAGCTGGACAAGTCCTTCACCGACGACCTCGACGTCGACTCGCTCTCCATGGTGGAGGTCGTGGTGGCCGCCGAGGAGAAGTTCGACGTGAAGATCCCCGACGACGAGGTCAAGAACCTGAAGACCGTCGGCGACGCGGTCGCGTTCATCGAGCGCGCCCAGAACGGCTGACACCGCCGTACCCGTGCTGGCCGGTGTTCATCGGGCCCAGGTCCGATGGACACCAGCACCGGCGCACCCACCCCTCGCTCCTGTCCCCAGATCTCTTGCAAAGGATGAGGTAAAGATGTCGAAGACCCGAGTCGTGATCACCGGGCTCGGAGCCACCACCCCGCTCGGGGGTGACGTGTCCAGCACCTGGGAAGGCCTGCTGGCCGGTCGCTCCGGCGCCCGGCGGCTGACCGACGAATGGGTGCAGAACCTCGCCGTCCAGATCGCCGCTCCGGCCGCGGTCGAGCCGACCGAGGTGCTCGAGCGGGTGAAGGCCCGACGCCTGGACCGGAACGCGCAGCTCGCCGTGGTCGCCGCCCGTGAGGCGTGGGCCGACGCGAGCCTGGAGGACTCCGGACTGGACAAGGAGCGGCTCGGCATCGCGGTCGCTTCCGGCATCGGCGGCCTGGGCACCACCCTGTCGAACTACGACGCGCTGAAGACCAACCCCCGCCGGGTGTCGCCGCTGGCGATCCCGATGCTGATGCCGAACTCGGCCGCGGCGTACGTGAGCCTGGAGTTCGGCGCGAAGGCCGGTGTGCACGCCCCCGTGTCCGCCTGTGCCTCCGGCAACGAGGCGATCTCGCTCGGCCTGGACCAGATCCGGCTCGGCCGCGCGGACGTCGTCCTGGCCGGTGGCACCGAGGGCGTGATCATGGCCCTGCCGCTGGCGGCGTTCGGGCAGATGATGGCGCTGAGCAAGCGCAACGACGAGCCGGAGCGGGCCTCGCGCCCGTGGGACGTGGACCGGGACGGCTTCCTGCTTGGTGAGGGCGCCGGGGTCCTGGTGCTGGAGTCGTACGAGCACGCGAAGGCCCGTGGCGCGAAGATCTACGCCGAACTCGCGGGAGCGGGGATCTCCGCCGACGGTCATGACATCGCGCAGCCTGACCCGACCGGTTCCGGTGCCCGCCGGGCGATGGAGCGGGCGCTGGCCGAGGGCGACCTCACCCCGGCCGACATCTTCCACATCAACGCGCACGCCACCTCGACCCCGCAGGGCGACATCGCGGAGTCGCTGGCGATCCGGCTGGCGCTCGGCAAGGACGCCGACCACGCGGTCGCGACCGCGCCGAAGTCGATGATCGGCCACCTGCTCGGCGCGGCCGGTGCGGTCGAGTCGATCGCGACCGTGCTCGCCCTGCACCACCGGGTGGTCCCGCCGACGATCAACGTGGACAAGCTCGACGACCAGATCGAGCTGGACATCGCGACCGAGCAGCGCAAGCTGGCCGACGGGGACCTCGCGGCGCTGAACAACTCGTTCGGCTTCGGCGGCCACAACGC
Source organism: Kribbella sp. NPDC026596 (assembly GCF_040638415.1). NCBI lineage: Bacteria > Bacillati > Actinomycetota > Actinomycetes > Propionibacteriales > Kribbellaceae > Kribbella > Kribbella sp. NPDC026596. The sequence goes on from NZ_JBEZYF010000026.1 coordinate 50,840, forward strand.
CGCCATCGCCTTCAAAACTGTCTAACAAGCAGTTCCTTCCAAGACGGTCTAACAAGCAGTTCCTTCACCACCCCCCGGAGGACCACATGACGACCGCCGCCGCGGCTCCCAAGCCCGCCAAACTGCCCCGTGAGCTGGACCCGCGGAACCCGGTGACCCGGCTGACGAACCTGGTCGACCCGGGCAGCCTGGAGCTGATCACCCCGGACAACCTGTCGGGGATGATCGCGGCGCGCGGGACGATCGCGGGGGCGAAGGTCGTCGCGTTCTGCTCCGACGCCACCGTGATGGGTGGCGCGATGGGCGACGAGGGGTGCGACGTCGTGGTGACGGCGTACCAGGTCGCGCGCGAGGAGCAGGTGCCGATCATCGGCCTGTGGCACTCGGGTGGCGCGCGGCTGGCCGAGGGCGTGCTCAGCCTGCATGCGGTCGGCAAGATCTTCTACGCGATGACGCAGGCGTCGGGCAAGATCCCGCAGATCTCCGTCGTCCTCGGCCCGGCCGCGGGCGGAGCGGCGTACGGTCCGGCGCTGACCGACATCGTCATCCTCGGGCCGGAAGGCCGCATCTTCGTGACCGGGCCGGACGTGGTCCGATCCGTCACCGGTGAGGACGTCGACATGCTCCGGCTCGGCGGTCCCGAGCCGCACGGCCGGCGGTCCGGCGTCGTCCACATCACCACGGACACCGAGGCCGCCGCACTTGCCCAGGCGCGCCGGCTCGCGGACCTGCTCGCGAACCAGGGCACGGTGTCGACCGACGTGGCCGACACCGATCTGTCCGGGTTCCTGCCGGAGTCGGCCAAGCGTGCGTACGACGTCCATCCGCTGGTCGGAGGGGTGCTCGACGAGGACTCCTCCGTCGAACTGCACCAGCGGTGGGCGCCGAACATCGTCACCACGCTCGGTCGGCTGGGCGGCCGGACGGTCGGTGTGATCGCCAACAACCCGCTCCGGCTGGGTGGTTGCCTCGACGCGCTATCGGCGGAGAAGGCGTCCCGGTTCGTCCGGATGTGCGATGCCTTCGGGGTCCCGCTCGTCGTGCTCGTCGACGTACCGGGCTATCTGCCGGGTGTCGGTCAGGAGTGGGACGGCGTCGTACGACGTGGTGCGAAGCTGCTGCACGCGTTTGCGGAGGCCGTCGTACCGCGGGTGACGTTGGTGACGCGGAAGACGTACGGCGGTGCGTACATCGCGATGAACGCGCGGTCGCTGGGCGCGACCCGGGTGTTCGCGTGGCCGCAGGCCGAGGTCGCGGTGATGGGCGCGGTCGCCGCCGTCCGGGTGCTGCACCGCCGCAAGCTCGCCGAGGTCGATCCCGAACTGCGTCCCCAGGTCGAGGCGGAGCTCGCGATCGAACACGAGAAGATCGCCGGCGGTATCGACCGGGCTCGCGAGATCGGCGTCGTCGACGAGGTCGTGGACCCCACGCGCACCCGCTCAGCCCTGGCCACCGCGCTCGCCAAAGCCGAGTCAACCGGCCAGATCCGCGGCTGCCACGGCAACATCCCGCTGTAGCCGCGCCGCCTGGCTACATGCCCGGGCCGATGTCGCCAAGTCCGTTGGCCCCGCCACTGTCGGCGATCCGATGGAGCGGGCCCTGGATCTTCGCCTCGGTGATGTACTGGGCACCGCCGCCTTGGCTGAAGTAGCCCGAACTGTAGGGCAGGAGGGCCTTGCCGGCCTCCCAGTACGGAACCCGTCTGTTGCCGACCACAACCATTCGAACCTCGGGCTCCTCGCCCGCCCGCAGCCGGGCCGCGTCCTGCGCGCAGACCGCGATCTTCCGGGTCCCGTGCTTCGGCTGGTTCCAGACCACGTCGGTCGTCGACGGACCGTGCTGCGGGTTGAAGAAGCACGGCACCCGCCGCTCCGGCACCGGCTGGCCGGTACTTCGCGCGCGTACACAGACGATCGCGTACCGCCCAGAGGCGAGCGTGTCCGTGATCGTGCTGACGTCGTGCGCCGACTGAAGCTTCTCGACAGCCTGCTGAGCCGCCTCGTACGCCGCCAGCGCGCGCTGGTAGTCGAGCCGCCCGTCGGCGTCCAGGTCGTCGGTCCGGACCTGTTCGCCCAGCCGAGTCAGCTCTTCGCCGAACTCCGTCACGTCCTCGCCGGCCAGCCGCTCGATCTGGGCCAGTTCCTCGGCATCGACCTTCCGGGCCGCCCGGCGCACCAGCAACTGGCGCCCGGCCCCCACCATCGCCCCACCCGCCAAGACCACGAGGATCCACTCCATCGACCCACCATAGGTCGGGTACCAGTCCACGTCAGCCGCGTTTTGGTCACGACAACGCACGAAGGGCGCGGACCCTGAGGTCCGCGCCCTTCACGTGGTGCGGCCGCTGTTTGCGACAACCGGGGGTGTCCCGACACCCGGTGGCCCAGCGGCCACGGCCCCTCCCACCCATGTGAGATGTCTGATGCTCAGTCTCATCGAAAAGTTCGGGGAAGTCCTGCCCTTCATGGCTTTCTTCTGAAGTTCTCAGGATCCGTTCAGACGACTTGATGGAGCCACCGCACCGGCGCGCCGTCACCGGCGTACCGGAACGGCTCCAGCTCGTCGTCCCAGGGGCGGCCGAGCAAACGCTCGACCTCCTCGGTCAGATCGGCCTCACCGCTGGCCGCCTTCAGCATCGCGGCCTTCAGCCGCTCCTCGGGAACCATGATGTCGCCGTGGACGCCGGTCGTCGCGTGGAAGACGCCCAGCTCGGGCGTGAAGGAGTACCGCTCGCCTTCCACGCCGTTGCTCGGCTCCTCGGTCACCTCGAACCGGAGCTTCTGCCATCCGCGCAGGGCGGACGCCAGCTTCGCCGCCGTGCCGGCCTCGGCCTGCCACGACAGCTCGGCCCGGTACTGGCCCTGGGCCGCGGGCTGCGGCGTCCAGTCAAGTTTCACGGGCACGCCAAGGATGCCGCCCGCTGCCCACTCGACATGCGGGCACAACGCTGACGGCACCGTGTGGACGTAGAGAACGCCACGAGTCGTCGCCACCGGGACCTCCTGTGCTCGAGGGGCGCCTTCCCCAGCGTTCTCGAACAACCGCGTCGAACCCGGCGGTACCAGCATCCCACCGAGCACAAAGGCACCCCGCGGAACACTGCGTACATCTTGCACCACTGCCCCCACCAACACCAGCAACCTCGCCGTGTCAACTACATCACCGTCGTGTCGCGATCCTTCCCCGGCCGACTTTGTGCATCCCTCGGCCGACTTTGTGCATCAGATCCGTACGCCGAACACTGCACCGCACGGATCTGATGCACGAAGTGAGCTTGCTCAGGAACGCAGGCCTACGGGAAGCGGGTCCGGTTCGGTCATCGCGTCATGTCTGCGATGGCGATACGTGCGGCCGACGGGCACCCCTTGGTGAACCCGTAGAAGGGGCCGAAGTCGCGGATCGACGCGAACCCTGTCAGGTAAAGCCCGGCCAGGGACGTCTCGAGGCCCTCGGTCAGGGCGGGGAACCCCTCGGTTGTCGAGATCCGATCCACAACACCGCCCAGGTAAGGCACGCGAGCAAGGTCAGCCCGGTAACCGGAAGCGAAGACGACATGATCGGCTGTCAGCGCCGTGCCATCGGAGAGCGACAGCGTCACGTCGTGTTCGCTGACGGTCGTGTCGACCACCGCACACCCCGGATGGCTAGTCACGACGGCGTCAGGGATCCGCGGCACAAGCCAGGGTTCGAGGGTGAGGCGCCCGACCTGCCAGAACTCGGCAGCGATCGCTGTCTGCCGCTCGACGGAGAGGCTTCGCCACCATCCCCGGTGTGTCAGCGTCTGATCGACGTACTGGTCGACGAAGCGCCAGTTCACCTTGGCGAACTTCGGCGTGCTGTGGCGATGCACCACGTCCACACGCTCGGCGTCGTGGTCACACAGCAGGGCCGCCCACTCGTAGGCGCTTTGCCTGCCGCCGATGATCACCACCCTGGCACCGGCGAGCGATTCGAAGGAGACCAGTTCGGACGTATGTGAGCGGCGAGCAGGCGGGACATCGGCGTACCACTCCGGCAGGTTGAGGAAGTAGCCGATGCCGGGTGCCGCGAGTACCTTGTCCGCGGTGATCGTCGTACCGTCGTCCATCGTTGCCACGAAGCCTGCGTCCGGCTTGGTCAGGCCGGTCACGAGGCGGTCGTCGAGGTCGAGCCACTTGCGCTCGCGGAACCACTCCGTGTAGTCGAGGAAGACCGAGATCGGGATCGGGTCGAAGTCTTCGGGACGCATTCCCCGATCCTCGAAGAACGCCTCGAACGTGAACTCGCCGCTTCCGTCGAGATGCCAATCGGGGCCCGAACGCAGGAACATGTCAGCCGGCATCTGCTCGCGCCAGAAACCCATCGGGCGGCCGACTATGTGGGACTCGATGCCGTTGTCACGGGCAAACGCGGCCGCAGAGTAGGCATAAGGGCCTGCGCCGACGACCAGCAGATCCGTCCGGTCCGGCATCGTGTCTCCTGAAGGTGTGGCCAGAACGCGAGGTTGCGGGTGATGAGTCCGAGAATCCTCTCCCTGATGCGTTCGCGCCACCATGACCTCGGCGAAGAACGGGTCCGCGAACACCTGCGGGTTGTCGCTGGAGATCGGGAGTACGACGACCTGCAGGGTCGCCACGGGCACGGCTGAAACGCGGACTTACGGGAAGCGGGAGGCGAGGGCGATGCAGGCGCCGGCGGCGGCCAGCGTGAAGAGCATCGCGATCCCGGCGAACCGTGAGGTGACTTCCTTGTCGACCTTGTCGTAGCCGACCGAGGAGCCGATGTCCTTGTACACGTCCTTCAGCTCGCCCGCGGACTCGGCCGTGTAGGCCTCGCCGCCGGTGGTCTCGGCGATGCTGCGCAGCTCGGCCCGGTCCGGTGGCACCCGCTGGCGGATGCCGTCCATCTCGATGAAGCCGGAGTCGGTGCCGAAGCAGATCGTGTAGATCGGCGTGTTCTTCGCCTTCGCCGCCTGCGCGCCTTCCTGCGCGGTCCGGCCCACCGTTCGCTTGCCGTCGGACAGCAGCACGATCCGCGCCGGGGCCGGGTCGTTCGGGTGCGCCGGGTCGGGCGGGACCTGGGTGAGCGCCTGCAGCGACGTGAAGATGCCCTCACCGGTCGCGGTCGACTCGGCCAGCTCGAGCCCGTCCACCGAGCGCAGCACGGTGGCCCGGTCGGTGGTCGGCGGCACGATGATGGACGCCGTACCAGCGAAGTTGACCAGGGCAACGTTGAACTTGGCCGGCAGCTGGTTGATGAACTCCTTGGCCGAGTCCTTCGCCGCTTCCAGCCGGTTCGGCTCGATGTCGGTGGCCATCATCGACAGCGACACGTCGATCGCGACCACGATGGTGGCCCGCTCGCGCGGCACCTTGACCTCGTCCTTCGGCTGCGCGAACGCCACGATGCATGAGAGCGCGGCCAGCAGCGCCAGCGTCACCGCCAGGTGCCGCCGCCACTGCGGCCGGCGCGGCGCGACCCGGTCCAGCAGCGCGATGTTGGTGAACCGGAGCGCGTACTGCGCCCGCCGGTGCTGCAGGAAGATGTACGCCGCGACGACGACCGGGATGATGAGCAGGAACCACAACCTGGCCGGAGACAGGAACTCCATCAGCGAGCCACTCCCTTCGGCGGTTGGTGCAAGCGGGGCGCCACTCGCCGGTAGGCGAGGACGAACCGCACCGTGTCGGCGACCCAGTCACGGTCGGTCCGCAACACGAGGTGCCCCGCACCTACCCTACGCAGGGCGGCCCGGGTTCGTTCCCGCTGCGCGAGCGCGGCCACTCCGAACGCCTCCCGGATCTTGCGCCGGCGGGTGTCGATCTCCCGCACCTGGCCGGTCTCGGGGTCACCGATCGTGACGACGCCGATATTGGGGAGTTCCAGCTCGCGCGGGTCGACAACCTCCACCGCGAGGACCTGGTGCTGCGCGGTGAGCTTGCGCATCGCGCGCTCCCAGGACGGCTCGAGCCGACTGTCGACCTCGCCGTCCTCGGGGGTGAGAAAGTCGGACACGATGACCCGGAGTCCACGCTTGCGCTGCGTCCGCGCCATCGACTCCAGCGCGGCGGCCAGGTCGCTGCGACGGGCCTCCTCGTCACCGCTGAACTGCTCGGCCAGCAGCGCCCGGAGGAGACCGTAGAGCGCGAGCCGCCCGGACCGCGCCGGCCAGCGCCGCAGCGCCGAGTCACGCAGCATCAACCCACCGAACCGGTCACCCAACCGGTGCGTCAGGAAGCCGACGGTGGCAACGGCCGCCACTGCCAGCTCCCGCTTCTCCATCTGCGACGTACCGAAGTCCATCGAGCCGGACAGGTCCACCAGGGCCCAGGTCTCGAGCTCACGGTCCGCGATCAGGTCCCGGACGTGCGGAATGGTGGTCCGGGCGGTGACCGCCCAGTCCATCCGCCGTACGTCGTCGCCGACCTGGTACTCGCGGGCCTCGGCCAGCTCGGTGCCCGGACCCGGCAGCAGGCCCAGGTGCTCCCCGTGCAGATACCCCTCGAGGCGCCGTACGACGGTCAGCTCGAGCCGCCGGAGCGCACGTTCGGGTGCGAGCTGCGAGATCGTCATCGCAGCCCGCGGGTCTGGTCGGTTGGGCATTAGTGCTCCCCGGCCCGGAGCACTAGACGAACTCCGGGCGGCCGGTGCCGTCGGCGCCGTCGCGCCAGACCGGCTGCGGCGGGGGGACGGTGGCCAGGATGCGCTCGATCACGGCCCGCGGGTCGATGTTGTCGGCGACCGCGTCGAAGGTGAGGCCGAGCCGGTGACCCATCACGTCCAGCGCGACCGTCTGTACGTCGCTCGGCAGCAGGTAGTCCCGGCCGTGGATCAGCGCGAGCGCGCGGCCGGCCGCGATCATGCCGAGGGTGGCGCGCGGGCTGACGCCGAGCTCGATGATCGGCTCGAGGTCGGGCAGGTGGAAGTCTGACGGCGTCCGGGTGGCCATCACCAGGCGGACGGCGTACTCCGCGACGAGGTTGTGGACGAAGACCTGCTCGGCGGAGCGCTGCAGCTCCAGGATCGTCTCCGGCTTGAGCACCTGCCGCGGCTCCGGCGGGTCGACGCTCATCCGGCGGAGGATCTCGAACTCCTCGTGCCCGCGCGGGTGCGGCACGTCGATCTTGACCAGGAACCGGTCCCGCTGTGCCTCCGGCAGCGGATAGACGCCCTCGGACTCGATCGGGTTCTGGGTGGCGATCACGATGAACGGCTTCGGCATCGGGAAGGTCTGGCCGCCGATCGACACCTGCCGCTCGGCCATCAGCTCCAGCATCGCCGACTGCACCTTGGCCGGGGCCCGGTTCACCTCGTCGGCCAGGACGAAGTTCACGAACGTCGGGCCGAGCTCGATGTCGAACGTCTCCCGGGTCTGCCGGTAGATCCGGGTACCGACGATGTCGGACGGGACCAGGTCAGGGGTGAACTGGATCCGGGCGAACGTCCCGCCGACCACGCTGGCGAAGGTACGGACGGCGAGCGTCTTGGCGACACCCGGAACACCTTCGAGCAGACAGTGACCCTTGGCCAGCAGCGAGACCATCAAGGTCTCGACCATGTGCTCCTGGCCGACGATCACCCGCTTGACCTCGCTGATGGCTTCGCCGATCAGACGGGACTGCTGGGCCACCGATCCAGCCGGCACAGTGGTTTCGGTCATGCCTGTCCTTCCGGGGTCCACGCTCGGACCTTGTCATTCCCCACTTCACGCAACACCGGTCATTCCATCAGATCCCCGGGTCCCCCGGGCGCGTGGCCCACCAGGGTGTGTCTCGTGCTCCCCTGCAGTCGCGAGCAGGTGCCCGCCGAGGTGCCCGCCGAGCGCCGCGCAGCACGCAGGGGAGCACGAGACACACCCTAGGACCCGTCTTCATCCTCCCCGCCTGGGCAAATCGGCACACCTGGGCGGGAGGTGAGTGCAGGCTTGTGGCGACAGTGCTACCAGGGATGTGGTGGGATTGGGGGTGATGACTGCGACGGAATCACACACCGAGGTGCGGCCGGCCGATGCGCCGGCGGACGCGCCTGCGCGGGTGATTCCGGAGTCGCTACCGCTCCAGCCGGAGGATCCGCCGCGAGTCGGCGAATTCTGGCTCCGCGGGCGGCTCGGGGCGAACGCGGCCGGTTACCTGTACACGGCCAGTGACGAGACCGGCCGTGACGCGGTCGTCGCGATGATGACCGAGGGTTCCGCGGACGACGCGGCCGCCCGGGAGCGGTTCGTGAACGCGGTCGACGAACTGCCGGAAGACGCCGTACTGGCGCACAACGACGCGGACGATGACGACCTGGCACTGTGGGTGGCCGTCGGACCGATCCGGGCCGACGACGGGTCGAGCGCTGCGTCGGACGAGCACCTGATCGCGGAGCGGCGCGGTGAAGAGGTGTTGTCCGCGGTTCTGATGGATCGCGTCCCGCACGTCGGCCGGTTGCGCGGTCCCGACTTCCGGCATTACTGGGAGAGCCGGCGCCGGCCGGGCCTGTTCCGGATCTGGCCGCTGCCGTGGCCGAACGCGCTGCGCCCGGCGTCGCGGTGGGCGCTGGTCCTGGCGCTGCTGACGATGGCGTTGATCATGGCGCTGGCCGTGTTCCTTGCGTGGCTGCTGTTCCGGCATGCCGCGCCGCTGGAGCCCCAGCCGGTGATCCCGACGCCGACCGGCACCGTGACGGTGACGATCACCCCGACGACCCCGCCGCCGGGCACCGGCTCGCCGACCAACGGCACGACGCCGAGCCTGACGCCGTCGACCGGCCCGACCACCGGGATCCCGACCGGCATACCCAGCTCGCCAGGCACGCCAGGGGACCCGGGCGACAAGTTCTAGTCCGCCCGGCTCCACGACCTGACCCGGCCGGCGCCGGCCACCCGCCCCGCCCCGCCCACGCCGACCGGTTCTAGCGTTTAGCTCGGTCGGGCGGTCGGTTCGTCGCGGCGGATCAGGTTGAGCAGGGCGATCAGGCTGATGACGGCCCAGCTGCCTTCGAGCAGCAGGAAGCCCCACGACGACTCCGCCGCGGCGATCGCGGCGAGGACGCCGGAGCCGCCGAGGTTCAGCAGCTGATAAGTCAGAGTGCGCTGACGGAGTCGGCCCGCCTGGGCCGCCGCGAACGCGATCAGGATGGTGACCGCGCCGGCGATCTCGAGAACATCGAGTGCATGCATCGGAGTGCCCCTCCGGGGGCTGGGCGTCGTCTTGTCAGACCGGGTACGACGCCACTCGTCCAGGGATCCGCAGAGCGCGAAATCCTGCCCTCACGATAGCAAACGCAACAACTCGTCATCCCGCCACAACTGGGCCGGCACGGGCTGCCGGACCAGTGCCGCGTCGGCCCGGATCTCGGCCGGACTCGAGGCCGCGATCAGCACCGACGTGACCGCGGAATGCCTGCTGGGAAAGGCCAGCGCGGCCTGCGGCAGGGAGACGCCGTACCGCTCGCAGACGGCGGAGATCCGGCGCGCGTGGATCGCCGTCGGGTCGCTGGACTTCTCCACCTGCAGCACCTGCGGCGTCAGTACGCCCGACACGATCACCGACACCCCGCGAGCCAGGCAGCGATCCAACAGCGGCGCCGCGGACTGGTCGAGCAACGAGTACTGCCCGGCCAGGAGCACGCAGTCCAACTCCACGTCGCGCACCAGCCGATCGAGCTGCCGCCAGTCCCCCGCCGCGGCTCCGATCGCCTTGATCACACCGGCGCGCCGCAACTCGTCCAGTGCCGGGTACGCCGCTTCGTCGTCGGCAAGCACCAGGTCGACGGCGAGCCCGAGCCGCTCACTGCTCTTCCGCACCGACGTACGGGCGTCGTCCCCGACCACCTTCGTGGACACCAGGAACTCACCCCGGGGCCGCCGCTGCAGCGCCGTACCCAGTCGTCGTTCGGACTCGCCGTACGCCGGTGAGGTGTCGAAGAACCGGATGCCGGCCTGGTACGCCGCGTCCACGGTGGCGACCGCGGTGGCGTCGCCGGCCGGCCCTGGTGGCTCGCCGAGATGCGAGCCACCGAGACCGAAGCGCGGTGGCCGGAAGCCGATCGTCGCGTGCGGCGCGAGCGCGTAGCTTGGCGCGGGCATCGTCACCTCCGCTGGTCGGCAGTAGTTACCAGCATCGGGGGTTTGCGACGAGTTCGCATCCTGAAACGGACTAGCGGCCGGAGTCGTACAGCGTGCGCACCTCCGCAGCCGTCAGCGCGCGGTCGTACACGTGCACCTGGTCGACCGTCCCGTCCAGGATGTCCACCTGGTTGCCGCCGAACTTGGCCCGGCCGATCACGGTGTTGCCGGTCGAGGTCGAGTCCAGGCTGCAGGCGCTCTTGACGGCGACGAGTTGCCCGTCCACGTACAGCCGCAGCTCACCCTCGACCACGTCACGGACGCCGGTCAGCTGGTACCACTGATCCGGGTTCGGCTCACGCTGGCGGAGTAGTTGCCGCTGGTGTCGAGCAGTGCCGCACCGGTGTCGGCGAACTGCCCGGATCCGTTCAGGGCGAGGCCTTGGCCGTTCTTGCCTTCGGCAAAGGTTGATCCGCCGATGAGTGTCGCATCGTTGTTGCCTACGACATCTTCCCCGGTCCCGTCGAGCGGGCAGAAATGGATGCCCGTCGGCACCTGGTGTGCCGGGCGCACTGGTTGGCGGACTTGAGTACGTCGCGCTGGTTCTCGACGTACCGGCGGGTGAGCGTCGCCGAGTCGGGGGTCATCTCGTACGCGAACCCGGCTGAAGTCGCCGGTCTGCCTCGGCGGCTCAGGATCATGTCGCCACCGGGATGCTGATCCAGGACGGGTCACCGGTCGGCGAGCTGAACGTGACCGAGGTGCCGATCACGCTGCGCCCGAGGTACCGCGGGTCCACCGTGTCCACCACGAGGACCAGGTGATGGCCGGCCGGCACCTCCCAACTCGTCGCCTCGAGTCTGACGTCGATCGGCACCGCCTTGCCGGGTGTCGCGTCCCGGAGCGTCAACGGTTTGTGCGAGATCAACGAGCCGACTCCGAGCGCGTCGACGTCGCACAGGTAGGCGAACAGCGAGGTGTTCGAACCCGACGGCTTCACCGTGACATGGAGCGTCGGAGTCCCGTTGACGACAGCGCCACTGGTGTAGACCGGGCCGGACCAGACACCGGCGAACGACCGATCCACCAACGGCGTGACGACCCCGGTCGGAATCGACAGCAACCCTTGCAGCGCACCGGAAACCAGCGCCACACCACTGTCCGCGATGGTCGGTACGCCGGCCGCGATCCCGCTCGTCCACCCGGTCGACGACTGCGGTTGCAGGCTGCCGGTCCGCGTCAATCCGGTCGGCTTCGTCAAGTACGACGTACGCGGCTGGCCGACCGCGGCCCAGTCCGGGTAGTCGCGCCAGACGCCACGTTGCGACTTCAGCTGGACCGGTGCTTCCGCATCGGCGCCGTTGTCCGCGCCCGTCAGGTAGTGCCGCAACCAGGCCGCGAGCTCGTCCCAGGTCTCGTTGGGCAAGCCGATCGCGCCGGTCACCTCAGGCGTGGCGTGATCGCCGTGCGCGAGTAGCAACCGCTTCGGGCCGGTCAGCCGGGTGAAGAAGTCCGTGTACTGCGAGGGCGGGAAGATCGAGTCCTCGAAGGCATTGGCCAGGAATACTGCCGGCTTCTTCGCGTTGATCTGGTCGACCATCGTCGCGGCCGACCGTTGCGGCGACAGCTGCTCGGCTTCAGCGATCGCACCGTCGAAGTCCCCCGTGACGAACTTGGTTTGCAGTGACGACATTTCCGGACCGGGCCGGCCGGTGATGTTGCCGAGGGCAAGCAGGCCGGCGACGGACTGCAGAGCGACCGTCCGGTTGGGATTGAGCGACCCGATCAGATCGGCCCAGCCGCTCATCGCGCCGACCGCCTTGATCCGTGGATCCTGCGCGCTCGCGAGCAGCGACGTACCGGCGCCGTACGAGATCCCGACCGCGGCGACCCGGCTGGTGTCGGCCGGGGTGTGCGCGGCGGCCCAGTCGATCACCTTGCTGACGTCGGCAACGGTCGGCGGGCCGGCGATGTCGATGCCGCCGCCGGAGTCCCAGAAGCCGCGACTCGAGTACGAGATCACCTGGAACCCGGCGGTCGCCAGCTTCGTGCCCTGACCGACGTACTCGACGTTCGGCACACCCCAACTCGACGGCATCACCACGAGCGGGAACGGCCCGTCGCCCTGCCCGGTCGGTGTCAGGACGACGGCGCCGAGCTCCGTTCCACCGGCGCCGGGGATGCGCTGGTACGACGTACTGAAGCCGGGCGCGGTCTGGTCGGCTTCCGCACGGGAGGCGACGGTGACCAGGGTGAGAGCGACAGCGAGGGCGGCTGCGAGTCTGCGCACGGCATGACCTCCGGCTTGGGAATTACCGGAGGGTAACCACAAAGCTACCGCTGTGTCACTACCTCGGCACAGTGAGTGTCGGATTGACGCCGGTCGCCTCGATCGACCACCCCCAGAGCCGCTTGGCGAGCTCGGGGTCCTGCGCTGTCCGGGTGGGAGGCACGAGCTTCGGGGCGCCGCGGTACTCGAAGAAGCCAGGACCGGCGTACGAGCCAGGCTGCAGATCGGGCTTCGTCGCGGCGTAGAGACTCGGCCAGGCGCCGGCGGCCGCGGACTGCGCGAACAGCCGGTTCCCGATGCCCATCAGCCGCGCCATGTACTCCTGCCCGGCCAGCTCCGGGCCGGCGGCCTGCAGGTGGGTGGAGGCGTAGCCGGGGTGCGCTCCGGCGCTGAGCAGACTGACGCCGGCCGCACGCGCGCGGCGGTCGAGCTCGAGCATGAAGAGGAGGTTGGCGAGCTTGGACTTCCCGTACGCATCCCACTTCCGGTAGCCGCTCGCCGGGGGCCGGAAGTCCTCCTGCGTGATCCCGCGAACCGTCTTGTGCATAAAGGAACTGACCGTGACCACGCGTGGGTCCGGTGCCTTCAGCAACAACCCGAGCAGGCGCCCGGTGAGTGCGAAGTGACCGAGGTGGTTGGTGCCGATCTGCAGCTCGAACCCGTCCACGGTCTGCCGGTACGGCGTCGCCATCACGCCGGCGTTGTTGACCAGCAGATCGAGCTTGTCGTAGGTCTTGGTGACCGCGTCGGCGGCCTTCTCGACACTCGTCAGATCGGCCAGATCCAGCTCGACGACGACCGGCTCCCGGCCTGCGGCTTGGGCGAGTTGTCGAGAGGCCTGCTCAGCCTTCCGCGGGTTGCGCGCGGCGATCAGTACGTCGGCGCCACGTCTGAGCAACTCGAGCGCGGTCTCGTAACCGAGTCCGCTGGTGGCGCCCGTCACGAGCGCCCGTCGTCCGGTCAGGTCGGGGATGTCGGCCGTACTCCAGGTCATGGGGCCTCCCGGCCTGGACTGAGGAGCGCAGGGAGCGCAGCGACCGGAGCGACGAGGGAAGGCCGGGAGTTAAAGCCCCATGACCCGCCGCTCCGGAGGCGCGGCATCAATACAGTCATGCGCCCCCAGTAGTCGTGGGCGCACAACCTGGTGCTGCCGTCAGAGAATCTTGCGTGCCGTGAAGGCGTTGGTGACCTGCTGCGCGGCGGCCTTGCCGTAGAGCAGGCGGGCGGCCTGGACGGTGTCCTGCGCCGCGGCGGCGAAGGAGGTGTCCGGGTCGTAGAAGAAGGTCGCCTCGAGGATCACCTTGTTGGCCTTGGTCCGGCCGAGGGACTGGTGGATGTCCCACAACGCGCGCGACCAGATCTCACCGTCGTCGTGCACCTCGCCGACGATGTCGTCGGTCGTCTTGTTGCCGTCGGTGCGACGCAGGCAGTGCGGCTCGGTGGACGTGTACGACGTCGCGTCCCAGTCCATCACGCACGGCAGCTCGAAGCCCCTGCTCACCGGCACCGACATCGTGACGGCCCAGTAGTCGCCGAAGCCTTCACCGATCGACCCCGCCTCGAGCGTCTCGCCGAAGCCCGGAACGATGTCGTCCTGGATCGCGTGACCGTACTCGTGCCAGATCACCTCGGCGTCCTCGGCGTCGTCGACGCCACCGTCGCCCATGGTGATCATGTCCGTCGACGGGTCGTAGAACGAGTTGTCGTCGCGGATCGTGTCGATGGAGAAGTCCTGCGACTCGTTGTTCGCGTCGGTGAAGCCCAGCTGCTGGATGTACTCCTGCGCCTGGTTCGTCTGGTAGTACGCCATCACCTGCTCGAACTTGTTGTTCGCGCGTTGGTAGATGAACGTGTTGTTGTCGCTCTTGGCGAGTCCACCGTTGCCCTTGGCGATGTTGACGAAGGTGCCGTTGAGCCGGCCGGAGCCGTCCAGGTTGCGCAGTACGACGTTCTTCTGCGCGACGAACAACGCGTCCTGGTTCGCGTCGTTCATGTCGGTCAGCTTCTCGTTCCGCTCGCTGACCACCGGGTTCGGGTCGAACACCGAGCCGCGACCGTCGATGTTGTCGCTGATCACCTTCGACTCGACCATGCTGCCGGTCTTCGCGTCGACCAGTGACCGGCTCACACCTTCGGCCGACCTGCTGGTCACGTTCCACACCAGGCGGGCGTTCGGGCCGCCGATCACGGCGAGCTGGGCCGCGCCGCTGGTCGCGGCCGGCGCCGGCGCGATGGTCTTGTTCGGTGCGCCGATCCGGGCCCGCTGCGCCTTGGCGCTGACCACGGCGTTGGCGGTCTGGGTCGCGGTCGCCGGCTGCACCGCCGCGCTCACGTCCAGGTTCGCCGGTACGGCGTCCCGTCCGTCGGCGACCTGTACTCCGCCGGCCTTCGTCACGTGCTTGGCGTAGTACCCGTTGATCACAGGCAGGCCCTTGAAGGTCTGCTGATACCAGTAGTGCTTGCCGAGCAGCGACGTCTTGGTCTTGATCAGCTTGAGTCCGCCCGGGTTGGCTGCCGCGGCCTCCGGCGCGGCCCCCGCGGCGCTGGTGAAGGACAACCCGAGCGAGATGGTGGCCAGTCCGGCGGTGACGGCCACGACCGCCTTACGGCGTTTCGTCATACGTTCCCTCCCACGTTCGTGTTGCGTAACGCAACAACTACGATCCGTCGAGACACTAGTTCGGGTTGACCGTCGGGGGAAGCGGAAGTGCGCGGTATTCCGCGTCATTTCGCGGTCGCAAGGGAAAACCCTGTCATCCCCTGTCGTCGCCGGGTCATCCCCCGGCGAGCAACCGGATCACGCTTGGGAGGACGGCGACACCGACATCCGGGTCGATCGCCCGCTGAACTCCCAGACCGACTCCCAGGCTGAGCAGGGCCGTCGCACAGTCCGCCGCCGGCATCGGGAGCGTGATGCCGAACTCCTTCGCGTGCTGCTCGAGGAGCGCCGTGACGGCGTCCCGGATCTGCGCGTTGCGCTCGGCGAGCTCCCGCCGTACGCCGTCGTCCTGGCGGGCACGGGTCGCGAACTCGACCTCGAACACCGTCCAAGCAACGTCACCGATGGTCGCGTCGGCCCAGCGCTGGAACGCCTGCAGCATCGCCTCGAGGGTCTTGGCGCCTTCCAGCGCGACCGCCATCCGGTGCGCCTGGTCGGCCCGGATCGCGTCGACCACGGCCAGGCAGAGCTCGTCCTTATTCCGGAAGTTCGAGTAGACGGCGCCCTTGGAATAGCCGGCCTCGTCGGCCACCTTCTCCAGGCTCGTGGCGGCGTAGCCGTCGCGCAGGAACAGCTCGGTCGCGGTCGCCACCAGCGTCTCGCGGGTCCGCGCCTGGCTCTCGGCGCGCGTCATCCTCGGCATGCTCCGACTCTAATGCTTTGGGTATTGGCATTCTTTTAGTATTCGGATACCGTCGGTTTCTGACTTCACGGAGGTGTCCATGGACGTGGTCGTGGTCGGCGCTGGAGCGTCGGGGATCGGGGCGGCGATCCGCCTGTTGCAGGCGGGGATCACCGATTTCGCGGTGCTGGAGAAGTCGCCGGCACTCGGTGGGACCTGGCGGGACAACACGTATCCCGGGTGCGCTTGCGACGTACCGTCGGCGCTCTACTCGTACTCGTTCGCGCCGAATCCGTCGTGGTCCCGGGCCTTCGCCGGCCAAGCGGAGATCCAGACCTATCTCGCGGAGACCGCGCGGCGGTACGGCGTTCTGCTACACCTGCGCTGTGGTGTCGAGATGCGGCGGGCGGACTGGGATCCGGTGCGCCAACTCTGGTCGGTCGAGACCACCGACGGCTCGATCGAAGCACGGGTACTGATCACTGCGACCGGTCCGTGGCACGAACCACTGATTCCCGCTATCCCAGGCACCTTCGACGGACCGGTCTTCCACTCGTCGCGCTGGGATCATTCGGTGGATCTGACCGGCAAGCGCGTTGCCGTCATCGGTACGGGCGCTTCAGCGGTGCAGTTCGTGCCGGCGATCCAGCCGATCGTGGCGTCGTTGCAGCTCTTCCAGCGGACCGCGCAGTGGGTGCTCCCGAAACCCGCCCACTCCGTCCCGGCTGCCGAACGGTGGCTCTTCCGCCGCCTCCCGTCCGCTCAGCGCCTCCTTCGCCGGCTTGAGTATTTGGGGATGGAGGCACTCGGCCTCGGCTTCCGGCACCCGTGGATCATGCGAGCGGTCCAGCAGATCGGGCTTCTGCATCTTCGGCGTTCGGTGCCTTCGGCATCGTTGCGGGAAGCTTTGAGGCCGTCGTACACGCTTGGTTGCAAGCGAATACTGATGTCGAACACGTACTACCCGGCACTTGCCCAGAGCAACGTTTCGGTCCATTCGACAGCGGTGGCGTCCTTCGATGGGCGGACCGTGGTCGGTGCCGACGGGACGCGGGTCGAGGCGGATGTGGTTGTCCTCGGCACCGGGTTCAAGATCCTCGATCTCCCGGTGGCGACACGGGTGCACGACGAGGGCGGCCGCAGTCTGGCCGATCACTGGCAGGGCAGTCCACAGGCCTACCTGGGTACGGCGGTGGCGGGCTTCCCGAACTTCTTCAACCTCCTGGGGCCGAACCTCGGTACGGGCCACACGTCCGCCTTCATGATCCTCGAGTCGCAGTTGGATCACGTGGTGGGCGCGGTGTCGGCGCTGTTGTCTCGCGGGTGGTCGAGTCTCGACGTACGTCCGTCGGCGCAGGCGTCGTTCGTTGCCTCGGTCCAGACGGCCTTGCGTGGAACGGTCTACGAGACCGGTGGATGCGCCAGCTACTACCACGATGCGAACGGGCGTAACAGCTTCAGTTGGCCGTGGTCCACCCATCACTTGCGAACCCGAGTCGGCCACTTCGACCCAGCGGCCTACACCATCTCCGCACCCTTGAAGGTCGCCCGATGAAGCCCATGGACCTGTCCCACTCCGTCGTCCTCATCACCGGCGGAGCCCGAGGCATCGGCCTGGCCACCGCACAAGCTTTCGCCACCGCCGGCGCCACCGTCTACACCGGCGACCTGGATACGACCCTGCCCCCAGGCGCTCCCGATGCCTCCCCTCAGCCCCGCGGCTCGGCCATCGCCGGCAGCATCTCTGGGCCCTGGCCGCTCGACGTCACCTCGCACGACTCCTTCGCGAGGATTGTTGACAATGTGATTGCTGACACCGGCCGCATCGACATCCTGGTCAACAACGCGGGCGTCATGCCCCTCGGCCATTTCCTCGAGGAACCCGACGAGCTCAGCCGCACCACCCTCGACGTCAACCTCTGGGGCCTGATCCACGGCCTGCGCCTCGTCCTCCCCCACATGATTGCCCAGGGCAACGGTCACGTGGTCAACCTCGCCTCGATGGCCGGCAAGATCCCGTTCCCCGGGATGGCCGTCTACAACGCGTCGAAGTACGCCGCCGTCGGACTGACAGCCGCCGTACGCCGAGAACTCCGCGGCACCGGCGTCACGGTCAGCGCCGTACTGCCGAGCGCCGTCCGCACCTCACTCTCCTCCGGCGTCCGCCTCGGCGGTCTCCTCCCCACCGTCGACGCCGCCGACGTGGCCGCCGCCATCCTCCGCACCTGCCACACGCGCCAGGCGGAGGTCGCCGTACCCCGCTGGCTGGCTGCCTGGAAGGTACTCGACGGCCTGACCCCGTCGTCGCTCATGACACTCGGTCGTCGCCTGGCAGGCGACGACCGCGGCCTCACCGCCGACGCCACCGCACGCGCCGCCTACACCGACCGCGTCGCCACCTTCACTCACTCGCGAGAGGCTTAACCGGGTAGTCCCGCAGCACGAGCGACGTACTGACCACCCCAAGCCGCCCGATCGCATCAACCACTTGCTCCAACCGGCCCGCATCGGACGTGTGGACGTCGAGCAGGAAGCAGTCCTCACCAGTCAGCCGGTACGTCGCGGTCACCTCGGGGAGGCCGGCGAACAGTTCGAGCGCCGCCGGAATCCGCGCATGCGTCGTCCGCACCCGCACCACCGCGTGGATGTTCAGTCCGACCCGCGCCGGATCGACCACAGCCCGATATCCAGTGATCACCCCGGACCGCTCGAGCCGCTGAATCCGCGCCGACACCGCCGGCTGGGACAAGTTCACCTTGCGGCCGATCTCGGCGCCACTCAATCGCCCATCGGCCTGCAGGATCGCGAGGATCTCCCGATCGATGGAATCCAATGAATTCGTGTTCGCTTCGCTCATCTGCCTTCAATCCATCAGCTCGCACACTTCCGTCCCGATGATCAGCCCCATGATGGCAGCACTCATCACTCACTGGGAGCTGTCTCATGCGCTTCATCATCGTCCCCGGCCTCGATGGCTCCGACCACCACCACTGGCAGTCCGCCTGGGAGTCGAGCTGGCTCCCCAACGCCGCCCGCATCACGCCGGCGTCCTGGACCGACCCGGACCGGGACGACTGGACCACCGCGATCGACCACGCCGTACATCACCCCGCTGCGCGTTCGTCAGGTCAGCGGCGTAATCCCGCGGACGATGACGTCGTCCTGATCACGCACAGCCTCGGCTGCCTCGCTGCCACACACTGGCTCACCACATCGCCCTCGCCCACAGTGCGAGGAGTCTTCCTGGTGGCACCACCGGACCCACTCGCACCCACGTTCCCGATCCCGCTTCTCGACACCTTCATCCCGTTCGAGGCCGCTGAGTTGCACGTCCCCGCCGTACTGATCGTCAGCGAGGACGACCCGTACTGCACGGTCGACGCCGCCAACCGCCTGGCCATCGGCTGGGACGTACCCCTGATCAGCGCCGGCCGCCAAGGCCATCTCAACTCCGACAGCGACCTCGGTCTCTGGCCGGCCGGTCAAGACCTCCTCACCAGCTTCCTCGCCGGCCTTGGCCACCCCCGCGCGACCCCACCGCGATCACTCGCGGCAGACCGTCGTACCCGATAGCGGACGGAACCTGACCGCTTCGTCTCCTAGCGTTGGATCCGCACCCACGAGAGGATCAGCCATGACGAAGTTGAGTCTGCAGGCCCTGAACCGCGCCACGCTGCACCGCCAGTGGCTGATCGAGCGCCACGACGCGACCGCGTTCGAAGCGATCGAGCACCTTGTCGGTATGCAGGCCCAGTCGCCGCTCGCGCCGTACGTCGGGCTGTGGACGCGGCTGAACGGATTCCAGCCCGCCGAGCTCGTCAAGCTGCTGGAGGAGCGTGAGGTGGTCCGCGGTTCGATGATGCGGGCAACGATCCACCTGATGTCGAGCCGCGACTTCCTCGCGTTCCGCCCGCTGATCCAGCCGCGGCTCGAGCGCGAGGTGTTCCAGAACATGACGTACGGGCGGCACCGTCTCGAGGGTCTCGACATCGACTCCGTGCTCCAGGCCGGCATCGACCGCATGACCGAGGGCCCGGCGACCGCCGTCCAGCTCCGCGAGCACCTCGCCCCACTCTGGCCCGACCGCGAGCCCGCCGCGCTGGCCCACGCCGTACGCTGCCTGCTCCCCACGATCCAGACCCCACCCCGCGGCATCTGGGGCAAGGGCGGCAACCCCGCCATGTCCACCGCCGATCTCTGGCTCGACTCCCCCGTCGACCCTGACCCCTCGGTCGACACCCTCGTCCTGCGCTACCTGGCCGCGTACGGCCCCGCCTCAGTAGCCGACGCCCAGAACTGGTCCGGCCTGACCCGCCTCACCGAAGTCTTCGAGCGCCTGGACCTCCGCACCTACACCGACCTCGAATCCGGCCGACCCCTCTACGACCTCCCCGACATCACCCTCCCCGCCGAAGACACCGAGGTCCCCACCCGCTTCCTCCCCGAATACGACAACCTCCTCCTCTCCCACGCCGACCGAACCCGCTGGATCGACACCGCCACCCGCCAACGCCTAACCCTCCAAGAAGTCCTCACCAAAGGCTCAATCCTCCACAACGGCCAAGCCCTAGCCCTCTGGAAACAAACCAAAAACACCAAGGACAAGGCCGCTCTGGAGATCGCGCCCTTCGTCAAACTCACGCGAGGCGCCCACACCGCCATCGAATCCGAAGCTCACAATCTCCTGGCCTTCACCAGCCCAAACGCCACCCACGAGATCGAGTACACCGAGGGTTAACCAGCAGGCAGGGCAGAAGTCAGCCCCAAGCCTGAGGCGGAATTCCTGCCGCCTGCTCGAGGGTGTGCACGCGTTCGATCAGGGAGGGCGTGCTTGACATCACCTGGGCGCGGCGGCTGGTCTCCCGACCAAGCATTTGCTGATGCTGCATCTGCCAGCCGTACAAGACTTGGACAAGGGTCGCGCCGTACCCCAGCATCGCCGCCTTCCGATCGGCCTCCTTGACCTGCCAGCGGTTCAGCCAGGCAAGGAACGGCGGGGCGACGAACGGAGTCAGGAACAGGACCGGCCAGATGTAGCCGTGGCCGAAGGTGAAGGCCGCAAGGGTGATGCCCGCATAGGCCATGACGAGGAACGCGCCGATGATGCAACCGAGCGCCGGTACTCGCCTCATCAGTCGAGCGACAGCTCTCACTCCGATCAACCCGCAGCGGGCCGGGATCGAGTACCAGAAACTGATGAGGCTCAACCATGCCCGGCCTCCCAGGTGATGACTCAGCTCGTGAGCCAGGGCGGCCTCCAGATGCTGCGGGGGGAGGGTGTAGAGCGCCCATCTCGTCACTGCGACCGTATGGCCAGGGGGCGGAGTGGCGCTGACCCCGTCCGACTCTTGGATCCAGAGGGTGAATCGGCCCGCGGGCACGCCTGCGCGGCGGAGAAGCTGCTGCCACGCCGGGCCCAATCGCTGTTGCTCGACGAGTGTGGGTTTACGGAAACGGAAGAGGTACCTCGCCAGCAGTTCCTCTGTCGAGGGTAGGAAGATCAGAGCTCCGGACAGGATCCAGAGCACGATCACGATCCATCCCCAGGTGAACCCGATGGCGCCCGCGATCCAGATGACCAGAACCAGGCTCCAGAAGAACCACGGCACCGCCGACAGCAATGCCGTCCACGCCGAAGGCTCTGGCAGACCGCGGCTGTGACCTGCTTGCTCGCGTTGGTGGTCGCCGGGGCCTGGGAGTTGTGCCCAGTTTGGGGTTGGTGGGATGCCGCCGCCCTGTGGGCCGGGGAAGGGCGGTTGCATTGGCCCTGGGCCTGGCCCAGGCCCCTGGGACCCGTTCTGGTCGTTGGGGTCACCGGGGCCGGTCATTGGGTGTTCTCCTTGTGGAGGTCGGGTGGATGGGGGTGCAGTCCATTATCAATACACGGACACGTGGACGTGGTCGAAGTGGCCGCCGGTGGCGTCGGTGGGGTTGTAGACGCCGCCGCCGTTGTAGGGGATCCAGGTGCCGCGGCGGGCGGACCAGATCTTGCCGTACCAGATCACGTAGTGCACGCCTGTTTGCGCTGCGGTCTTGACCGCCCAGTTGGCGATCTGATCGCCGCGAGCCCGGGCCGGCGCCGACTTTCGTGCATCGGTACCGACCATGACGTCGCAGGCTTTGCCTCGGGGATGGTCGCTCGTGGGGTTCCAGACATGTGCATCCCAGCAACTCATGCTGAGGGTGCCGAGATTCTTGCGCGCCTCGGCGACCCAGGCCGCCGTACGCGGAGTGACCATGCCGCCAGTGCCACTCGGATCAGTCACCGTCGCCTGCTGTTCGGGCCAGACTCCGTTGACGGGCTGCCCGTCGACCAGGCCACCGCCGCTGTCTCCACAGTTGTCGTCCTGCTGAAGACCTTGGTCGGCGGAGCCCGGAGGAGCCGCGCCGGCGCGACCTGCGTAGGGGTTGCCGGATCGAGTGAGGTCGATTCCGGCCGCCGCGGCGATCTCGCGTGCCTCCTGCTCGCGCAGCGCGTAGCGGTCCGGGAACGCAGAGACCTGTACGGTCTGGGCCGCGTCTCCGAGGGCCATCGACGGCCACCCGTTGATGTCCACCAAGCCAGGCGGGCTGGGCGGCTGGGAGCCGCCGAAGAACGCCTCGGCGGCGTAGTGCGGATCCAGGATGTCGTCTCTCGATCCCCAGCCTGCGCCGGGGCGCTGCTGGAAGAGGCCGACGGAGTCCGCATCGCCGTACGTGAGGTTCTGCAGATCCGACTCCACCAGTGCCGTCATCAACGCGATGAGCGTCGCCTTACCCGGCAAGCCGCGTTCCACAGCGACCTGGTCGATGAGTTTCGCGAACGCGATCTGGGTGGCACGAAGCGGTCCGTTGGGATTCGGATTGTCGGCCTGCCCCGGTATCCCTGGAAGGCAGGCGGCCTGCGGCTTCGTGGAACCTCCGAACGGCGCAAGCATCAGCAAGCTTGCGATCCCGATGACCGCGAGTGCTGCTGCACCCTTGACGAGCATGCCTCTGCTCGCGACCGACAGCAGACCTCGACCGAGATCACGCTCGTCGAACATCGCGGTCCCTCACCGTCATGGCCCCGTACCGCCAGAAACTTCACTGACCTTCCACTGGTCGTCCTGACTCACGAGCGTGACGAGCAGGGGTACGTCGAAGCGCTGGGCATGCTTGCCGGTGACATTGATCGTGACTTTCACGAACCGCGTGATCCGGGCCGGGGTGTCGACCGGGGCCTCGGCGTTGGCCGGTGGGGCACTGACTGGTGCGGCGATGACCGTCGACGTCCCACCGTCGTTCTTGAGTGCCTCGTACGTCGGGTCACCTGCCGAGGTGAAGCTCGACGCCACCTCGTCCGTCATGTACTTGGCGCACTTCGCTACCAAGGCCGCATAGGTCTCCGTCGTTGGGTCGCGCGTGTAGAAGGCTCGCGCCCAGGCGCCGACCACGTCGGTGGCCAGCGCCGTTGACTCTGCCGACGGGCGCTGGGTCTGAGGCGGCGGAGTGGTGAGCTCCGTGGTCGAGGTGGATGCGGTGGGCTGACCAGGCGGAGGGTTCGAAGGCGCGGTCGGAAGGACTACGGGGCGCCCCGGGGTGAGCACGCTGATCGGTACGCCGTCGTCGCTCTTGCCTCCCAGCAGACGTGGCAGGCCGCCGCCGAGTCCGAGGATGACGATCGCCAACACCACGACCAGCACCACGATGACCGCAGGGCTCGTCGGTTCGGCCTGCCGCTGGTCACGCAACCACGCCATGCGCTGCGCGTGATCGTCACGTCGCCAACTCTTCTTCGCGCGGCGCCGTTGACGTCCGTGGAGCTCGTCCATCTCCTCGGGGTAGTCGTAGTCCGCGCTCATCAAGGCACGCCAACTGTCAGGCGTCTCCGGATGCTCGCGACCCGCGGACCGCTGTCCGTCAGCGTCTGTGCCGCCGGGCTCCTGGTCGCGGTGGCGGGGCCGGCTCGCGCCTTCCCGGCGGTCTTCTGGCGATCGTCCTTGTCGGGCCATCCGGTATCACCTGCGCGTCGGCACGTGCATCGTCACGCCGTCCTTGGTGACAGCGGTGTACTCGCGGAACCTCCGCTGCTGCGAGGTCGGCGGCTTGCGCCGGCTCCGCTGCCCCTTCGGCGGTCCCTCCCGAAGACTCGCGGAGTGCGTGTGAATCCGCGGCTCGTACCTGACCTCATTGGCCGGCGCAGGAATAGGTCGCCGAGAATGCCGAGCCCGCTGAGACTCGGCCGACGCGGCGCGTGAACTCTTCCCGGAAGTCCCTCCGGTGGCTGCGACGCCGGCGGTCGTCACGGAGATGGTCCGGCGGCCGTCACCCTTCGACTGCGCACGCGCTCTGGCGAGATTCAGCGCCGACGCGCTGCGGGCTGGGGACGCATTCGCAGCCAGATTGCCGCCGACCCCAGGTCCTGACTGGCCTCCCGGACCGCTGCCCCCACCTGGCGTCGCCGCATCGGCTTTGCGTCGTTCCGCACCGGTCGTCAGCTCATACGGCGAACTCGCCGAGGACCCTCGGCCCAGAGAGCCGACCACAGGCGCCTGCCGGTAGACACGTACGGAAGAAACTCGCTGCGGGCTCGGATCGGCCTGCCGAGTTCGGTCCCTGCCGCGTTCGGACGGAGTCGGTGCGGCTCCGCGACTGGTCAGCGCACCCGCGATCCTTCTGACGGCGCTCATTGCGCCCCGACGCGCAAGTCCACCCAGCATGATGCTGCCCGCCCCAGGACGCATCATCGTCGTGAGGCTGTCCAGCAACCGACGCAGCCGGAAGCCAACAATCAGGACGACGATGGCCAGCCCAGTCACTGGAAGCCAGCCCAGCGGTCCGGTCAACGTGAACACAGCCGTCACCAGCGTCAGCGCAGTACCGAAGACCAGCATCGCCAGGAACGACTGCAGCACAAGGCCCACTAGAGCCTCGAACCAGTTCAATCCCCACTGGCGAGGCCGACCAGGGATGATCCATAGGCAGGCAAAGAAGACGCCGACCACGAGCAGCAGTAAAGCGCCTATGAAGGCCATCAGCGCTGTGAAGGCAAGTCCTATGTTCAGGAAGCCGAACAACGTGGCCGCTATGGCAGCCAGCATGACGACTGCGGTCCGCCCGAAGGGATTGTCACCTTTGACCCACTTCACTGTGGGGGCGTCGTCACCTCCCTCAGCAGGAGCTATGACCTTGTCGACATAGTCCTTCCTGGCATCCGCGCTGACTCCGACATCGAGCATGCCTTTGCCGTAACGCTCGCAGGCCGAGATCGATCCGAACTCGGCGATGCACCACGGGGTAACCGCGAAACCTCGCCAACTTGCGTCCGCCGACTTCCTCAGCAAAGTGTCTTTTGGTGTGCCGGTGAAGCCGGGCTCGGGCCAAGGAATCGGACTCTGAATTGTCGGTCCCAAAGCATCGGACGATGCAGTCATCACCGCACCTGCGCCGAGCTGTCGAGCGCCGTCGACGCCGCGGAGCCAGGTCGCTGGCGCCACTGCGAAGCTGATGCTGAGTACGCCGGCAACGAGTACCCACACCATCTGGCCAAGTGCACTGCCCGTCGCGCGCCGCTGCGTATAGGCCACCACGGCACCGAATGCGAGTGCTGACGGCAACAACCATCCGACCAACTGGGTACCCGTCGCGCCGATCGTCGCCGCGGTCGCATCAGTCAGCGGCTTCACATCCGTGAACGAGAACAGCCACCAGCCGATGGAGATCGCCGCGCGCGTGATCGCCAGGATGTACATCATGACGATGTAGGCATACCCGTTGAAGATCATGTTGAAGGTGTCGGATATCCCGGTGTCGAAATCCAGCCCGTAGTTCATCGGGCTGTACTGCTCGAAGAGGGTTCGGGAGTCGCCGTGGGTTAGGTCGGGGGTTGGGAGTAGGTCCGCGAAGCCTGTGGGGTTGGTGGGGCCTTGGTTGGGGTCGGCGGCCAGGGCTACCTGGGCTGTGATGATGAAGGAGATGCAGAGGACCGTCGTCGCCGTCCGGAGGCGGCGGGGCCACGTCATGCGACGTGCTCCTTGTTTCCGGAGGATGGGCGTTGGGCGTCGTCGTCCGCGCCGTCCGGGGAGTCGTCGCCGTGGGCCGGGTACATGGCCTCGTTGTAGGCGGCTTCGTCTGCTTCTTGGTCGTAGACCTCGTCGGGGCCTATGGGGGACTCGTAGCGGGTGGGGTGGGCGTATTGGCCGTTTGTGGCGGCCGAGTGGCCGTTCGCGGGGGCGGGGTGGCCGTTTGTGGCCGCAGGATGGCCGTTCGCGGGGGCGGAGTGGCTGTTCGCGGGGGCGGGGTGGCCGTTTGCGTTAGCGGGATGGCCGTTTGAGGTGGCGGAGTGGCCGTTGGCTGTGGCGGGGTGGCCGTTTTGTTGGGCTACGGGGGCGGGTGGGGTTGCCGGCTCGGCTGGCGCCATCGGGGTGGGCTGAGGTTCCGCGGTTGGAGGCGTCGGTGTTGATGCCGTGGGTGCCGGGGTGGGGGTGGGTGGCGCCACGGGGGCCGGAGGTTCGGGGGCTTGGGTGTGGGCTTCGGCTTGGGCTGTGGCGGTGGCAGCTGGTTCCAGGGGTTCGTCGAAGGCGTCTTCGGCGAAGGGGTCCTCGGGCTCGGGGGCCGTGAGGATGGGCTGGGTGGGCTCGTTCGCGTGTTCGGACTCGGGGGTGGTGCGGAGGAGGGCTGCTACCTGCTGGCTGGGGATGTCGATCTGGACGGTGGCTACTTCGTCCCAGCGGTCGCGCATGATGCAGTGGCCGTGGCGGATGGACTTGCCGTTCGCGGCGGTGTTGATGCCGCGGACCAGGGTTTGGTACGGCGCTGTCTGCGGCCGGCCGAGTAGCTCGAGCAGGGAGTCGACCTGCTCGCGGGAGCGCAGGCTGAAGGCGAACAGTGTGGTGATCTGCTCGACCAGACCGGGCAGCTTCAGGATCGACGCCGGATCCTGGGTGTCCAGGACGAGGGAGGCGCCGAGCGCACGGCCGACTCGGGCGATGTAGTCCAGGAAGGACGCACCATCGGGGGTCTTGGTGAGCAGGTGGACCTCGGGGACGATGACGACCTTCGAGCGACCGCGGAACTCGCGGCGGCCCGTCGTACGGATCATCCAGGCGAGGCAGCCGCGCAGGCAGGCCATGCCGACGCGTTCGATCGGGGACCAGGATTCCGGCGCCGACTCGGGCGAGGGCAGGGTGAGGCCCGGCATCTGGACGACCCAGAGACCCGGGTTCGTGGTCAGCGAGGACAGGCCGGACGGCGGACCGGCGACAACCGAACCGAGGCCGGTCTCAGTCAGGTCCCGTAGGGCGAAACCGACCGTACGCGTGGTCTCCGACTCGGAGGCACACAGCCGCTGGATCACGCCCCACGACGACGGGTCGGGCGACTGGATCTCCGCACGCGTCGCGGCCATGACCGGGGCCTCGGCAGCACCACGCAGATGCGGCGGCAGCAACAGCATCAGCTGCGACGGAGCCTGCAGCAAAGCGTCATCCACAGGCAGCACACGTAGCAGGTCAGCAGCACCCGAGAACTGCGCCGTGATCTCGATGACAGCAGTGGGTACGCCGTACTCCGCAGCGACCGCGGACACACCGGCCGCGTCACCCTTGAGGTCGAGAAGCGGCACCCAAGCACCGGCGAACGCGGAGTCGAGACCGCCCATCATCGCGGCGGTCGTCTTGCCTCGACCGGACCGCCCCAAGAACAACGTGGTCGTCGCGTCGCCGAGTGCAGAACCGGCCGCCGCGTCGAAACGCACCAGACCGGGCGTGGACCCGGTCAGGTACCCGATCGCGGGACCGGTCGCGTCACCGATTGACGCACCGCCCCAGAACCAGGACCCGAAGAACGCGGTCGACTCCCGGACATGCCCGAGGTCGGGGACGCGCAACTGGTCACCTGGCAGGGATTCCAGCCAGAGATCGCGCTGCTCGTCCGCACCGGCGGCCACGGTGATGCCGCGGTCGGCGTAGTGCGCGATGACGGCGTCGACGTACGCCTCGAGGTCCTCGCGGGTGTCCGCGCTGACCAGTAGACGTGGGTGATCCTCGACCAGGGTCAGACCGCTGCGGTTGATGTCGCGCTTGACCTCGCGCATCACGCGCTCGGTCTCGACGATCTCGTCGGCGGTCTCCTCCGCGGTGCCCTTGGCTGCGGACCTACGTTGTTCCTTGGCGCTCTTCCGGGTCTCGTCGACCAGGTGCCGCGCGGTCTTCTTGGTCAGTACGCGGAAGCGCACGGACGCCTCGACGGTGACGTCGATCTCGTCGCCGTCGTCGTCGATCGCCTTGATCTCCGACAGCGTGCGCAGCCACTCCCCCGCGCCCGGAGTCTCGAGCTCCTCGGGGAAGTCGGTCATCGCGAGGACGGTCGTGTACGCCGCGATCTGGCCACGCGCGTCGTAGATCCGCAAGTGATCGGTATACGGCACCACTCGACCCGAGGTGAGCCGGGCCAGCGAGGCGCCGGTGATCAGACCGCGACGAGGCGCGGCCACGGCACCACGGTGCATCTCGCGGCTGATCAGCCAGGAGATCACCTCGGCCGGCGCGGTGTGCGCCCGCCAGACCGTGGAGCCGAGCTGCCGGCCGAGCTTGCGGACCCGTTCGTCCAGGTGGGCGAGCTCACGGGCGCTCACCCGCCACGACGTCGTACCGAGGGCGTCGCTGATCGAGCCCCGAACCTGCGCGGTGGCCCGCGGGTCGCGGTCGCTCAGATGTACGCCGAGGGCGACGTACCGCTCCGGCATGCGCATCTCGTCGATGCGGTCGGCCCGGGTCTGTGCCCACGCGTCGTGGTCGCCGAGCCGGTAGTGACCGCCGACGCTGTCGATGTAGTCCTGGCCGGTGGAGCGGCCCCAGACGACCTTCAGGTGGCTGAGCCGGTCGCCGAGGATGGTCGCGGCGGCGCTCACCGCGGCGTCCAGGGCGGCATCCTGCTCGGCCTCGGTGGCCAGGTCGGTGTTCGCCACGGAGATCAGGAACCACGCCTCGGCACTGCGCTCGGTGACCAGCAGGCCGTCGGCGATGGCGACCAGGCGGGGTGGCGGCAGACCGCGTTCGCGGCCGACCCCCACCAGGTTCAGGAGTTTGTCAGCGATCTTCATCGTTGCCCCTGCCTCTCCGATCGGCCGGACGAGTTCCTGCGACTGACCCGCTGCACGTGGTCCGCCCCGAGGAGGCGGGCACGCTGGTTCACGCTGATGTCCGCGCCGGCGCGGACCATCGGATCCAGCTCCACCACAGCGTCGCGTTCCCATTCCGGAGTCACCCTGGCCTTGGCCAGGTTCGCCACCTTGTGGGTCGCGACGCGCTCACGCCATGGCAGGTACTCCGTCTTGTCGGCGGCCCTGGCGCCGAGACCGATGATCGGGCGGTGGGCGCGCAACGCGTAGCGGACGGCCAGCGCCCATTCGGTCACGCGGCGGCGGCGTTCATGGAACTTGCCGGGCCGCCACCCGAACGCGGTGATCACGAACGGCGGAACGACGTACAGACTCACGGTGCCCTTCTGCGGTACGCCGATGAAGGGGAAGAGGATCGCGATCCAGAGCAGGATGATCACCGCGCCGAAGATGATCATCCGGCGCCGGGCGCCTTCTCCGAGGTCGATCCCGAGCAGGTCGTACTGCCGCGTCTCGATCTCGAAGTGGTGGGTCAGGGTACGGCCGACGCGCATCAATTACCTCCGGACAGCAATCCCCAGAAGCCCTTGAGCACATTGATGGTCTGGTTGTTGGCGTAGATCAGCCCACCGACCAGCACTCCGGCCGCGAGGTGGCCGAACAGCTCGCCCCACTCGCGCTTGAAGTAGTGCCCGATGGCGCGCAGCACCAAGATGGCGATGAAGATGTTCCCCGCGATGACCAGGACCCAGTCTTTGAAATCCGCGCCCGTCGGAACGTTGCTGTCGGCCATGGGCACGGCGAGCTGAACCACGCTCGCAGCCAGTTCGTGCGTCATCATTGCGGTGTCTCCCTTGTTGCCTCGGTCATCCGACGGCTGGTCGCTGATGTCATCCGACGGCAGCCACTTGCCATCGTTGTGCTCCGTCCGTGGCGACAGTACGCCTCAACGTGAGCGTGTAGGTCTGGTCAAGGGTGGTCTCTCCAACCCCGTCCCAGGTGACGGCAGCGGTCGCCCGCCGCTCGTCGTCGTTGCCGGTGAAGACCTGCCAGTCCTTCAGCTCGCCGAACTTCACCGCCCCGTTGAGACTGCGGATGGTCGAACCCGGCGCGGTCACCGCCGACACCTTGTTGTCCGACTCTGCGTACGCACCGAAGAACGCCTCCGCGTCCTTCTGCGTCGCCGCGGTCAGATCGTCATCCGGTACGCCGGCCTCCGGCATGTTGTCGGGCAGCGCCGCCCGCTCGTCCGCTACGAACGTCGGCGGCCCGCTGGCCACCACCCGCGACGCGGTCTTGACGACCGGCACCGACAAGCGCTCCCACGAAACTGGGCCGGCAGCCCAGGCATTGCCCTTCTTCACAAAGGAATGGACCTGCACGCGGACGTCGACCACCGCGGTGAGGCCGTTGGAGTCGGCCTTGACCTCACCCGGATACGCGACGCCGGCGGTCTGCTTGCCGCGACCGTTCCACCCGCCGCGGGTGTCGAGGCCCGCGGCCAGGTCGAGGCCGATCTGGGCCGGGCGGGCGTCCGCGTTGTTCTCGTCCCACGTGAGGTATGAGACGGCGTACCGGGTCGCGACCGCGCGGGCCTCGTTGGACGGGAAGCTGCTCTGCCCGCTGACCACCGTCTCCGGGGTCCGGTTCGGGCTGATCCACGAACGGATACCGCTGATCGCTGCCAGCAGGAGAACGACAACCACCAGGCCGCGGAAGAACCGGCGGGCCCAGGTGGAGAACGACGATTCGGGCTCGGTCGACCAGGGCGCCTGGCCGGGCTCGAGCACGTCGCGGGTCGGGGCGGGCGCCGCGTGCGAACCATGCGGAGAGCGCTGTTTCAAACGTTCGGGTGGCCGGTGCCCGGGCTCCGAGCTCTCCGGAGGGCGAGCCGACGGACGACGGGGTGGCGCCATCACGCCGCCGGCGGGCGGAGGCTTCTGGGGTGCCGAATACTGCGCCGCTACACCCTGTGCCTGGCGAGGGGTCGGCGACACCGGTCCATCGGGGTGGGACCACCACTCCGGTGCGGTGCTCTGCGAGCGACCCTTACCAGGCTTCTTCGTACGACGCTGGTCCGACCAGTGCTCACCTTTTGGCGGCAGATTCAGTACCGTTCGCCACCAACTCATCGCTACCTGCCCCTCAGACAGCAGTTACGCGGACAGTAGCCGGGACGATACGGCAAGCAACTGTCCTCCGGGAGACCTGAGACCAGGATCCGGATGCTCCATCGCTCCCCGCAGCCATACTGTTACTCCGCTCGCGGGCAGTGTCACGTTCATCGGGCAAGCGTGACACCTTCGGTACCGTCCTCATAGCTCCTCTCCTTTACCCACTCCGGTCCACGGGCAGCGCACACCATGCCACACGCCGCAGACAGGTTCGAAAACCCGTGCAGAACATGGTAAGAGCCCAGACCAACAACTGATCACTCATAGTAACCGATCCGTGGCGTTGCCTGTGGATAACTCTCGCGTGGCGAGGGGTCAAAATCGCCTGTGGACAACCGCTTGCCAGCGCCGTACCGGGGCATAGGGTCGAGGTACCCCTGCTACCCCTGGAGGACCAGGATGGAAACTCGCCGACTGGGCAGACTCGGCCACGAGAGCTCGGTACTGATCTATGGCGCCGCGTCGCTCGGCGGGGTCGACCAGGATCGGGCCGATGCCTCGATCCAGGAAGCCCTCGACGCCGGTATCAACCACTTCGACGTAGCCGCGGACTACGGCGAAGCCGAGCTCCGGCTCGGTCCGCGGATGCCGGAGATCCGGGACCGCATCTTCCTCGCCACCAAGACCGGCCGCCGGACCTTCGAGGAGGCCTGGAGTGAGATCAACCG
Source organism: Kribbella sp. NPDC026596 (assembly GCF_040638415.1). Classification (NCBI taxonomy): domain Bacteria; kingdom Bacillati; phylum Actinomycetota; class Actinomycetes; order Propionibacteriales; family Kribbellaceae; genus Kribbella; species Kribbella sp. NPDC026596. The sequence goes on from NZ_JBEZYF010000026.1 coordinate 82,424, forward strand.
ATCACTGGAGCGCTTGCAGACCGATCACGTCGACCTGATCCAGATGCACGCGGTCTGCGATCTGGAGAACCTCGATCTCGTCACCGGCAAGGGTGGATCGCTGGAGGCCGCAATTCGAGCCAAGGACGAAGGAATGGTCCGGGCGATCGGTATCACCGGGCACACCGAGCTGGCACCGTCGGTGCACACCGAGGGTCTGCGCCGATTCGATTTCGACAGCGTGCTGACGCCGCTGAATTACCGGCTTTCGACAGACCCGCAGTACGCCGCCGATTATGCGGGCCTGGTCGAGGCGGTGAAAGCCTCCGATGCCGCCCTGATGACGATCAAGATGATTGCCCGGCGCAATTGGCGTGAGGGCGAGAACAAGGCGTACGACACCTGGTACCGGCCGTTCGACGAGCAGCGCTACATCACCGCCGCGACCGCCTGGCTGCTGAACGGGCACCCGGAGATCACCGGCCTGGCGACGGCCGGCGAGACCCGGCTGCTGCAGCAGATGGTCGTGGCGGAACGTGAGCGGGCCGACCTCACCCCGGAGGCCGCTGCCTCGATCCTCGAGGAGGTGCAGGACTACACGTCACCCTTCGTGGACAGCCCGATCTGAGGGCGTGGCCCAGGTCACAGCCCCGGCTCCGCATTCCGGTCATTTCAAACGAACGTACGACGTGGTGCGGCCACTCGGCCGTACGCCGGGGAACACTCGGGGGCGGTGCGGTGTTGAGATCGCTGTAGTCGTCTATTTTCGGAGGTCGTAGTGGCAACGGTCGAGCTGACCCAGGAGAACTTCAACGAGGTGGTCGGTAAAGACGGCCTCATCCTGGTTGATTTCTGGGCAGAGTGGTGTGGCCCGTGCAAGATGTTCGGACCCGTGTTCGAGAAGTCGTCCGAGGAGCACGGCGACATCACGTTCGGCAAGGTCGACACGGAGGCCCAGGTCGAATTGGCCCAGGCGTTCGACATCCGGTCGATTCCGACCCTGATGGCGGTGCGCGACGGCGTCGTCCTCTACTCCCAGCCCGGCGCCCTTCCGGCCGCCAACCTGGAAGACCTGATCGGCCAGCTCAAGGCGGTCGACATGGAAGAGGTCCGCGCCCAGATCGCCGCCCACGAGGCGGAGCACGGCGCCGAGCCGCACACGCACTGATTCACACAGTTCAAGGAATCCGGGGGCTCTCAGCGAGCCCCCGGATTTCTTGTTGCCGGGCGCGGCCAGGTGATCGGGACCCCGGCGAGCTCGCCGATTGCTTCGGCCATGGCGCGCCGGTCCGGACCGCGCTCGATCTGCGGGTTCGACGCGATCGCCGTGAGCAGCTGGTTGCGTTCGGCGGGCGTGAGGCGCCCCCAACCGTTCCGGACGATCCTCAGGGCGTGGTACTGCTCGTTGCCGGTGAGCGACCGGTTGACCGCGTCGAGCAGCACTCCGCTGTCGATCAGCGAGAGGTCGCCTTCCATCAGGCCGAGGGCAAGCACCCGGACGACAGGCGAGCCGTGCAGGAACAGGTCTTTGACTTCTTGCTCGTCGAACTTCTCGACCGCGGCGGCCTGTGACACCCGCTGGACTATGCGATCGAGAACCTGTCCGCGGACGGCCTTCAGTTCGGGGCTGTTCAGCTCGGTGTAGATGGTCGCGTAGGCGTCCAGCTCCGGCCCCATCCCGAGCCGTCGCAGCGACTCGGCGGTCTTCCGCGCGCTGTCGGCGATCTGGCGGAGGAGCTCCACCTCGAACGCGCCGAGCTTCGACCTGCGAATCCGATCCACGATCGACGGCATGATCAGGAGCAACAGGCCGGCCGCGAGCACTGTGATCAGAGCGCCGTCACCGACGTCGGTGAAGAGCCCGACGATTCCGGCAACCACCAACGCACCCCCGAGCAGCAGGCAGAGGATGCGAGCGGCGATGTCGACGACGGGCCGCGCTCTCCCAGTCCAGCGCGGCGCATCTCCCGGTCGGCTCCGGCGTCGTGGCGCCGGCGCAGGACCGGGTTGGGGAGCAGGCCGTGTGGCTTGGCCGGCTTGCGGGACCGGGCCTGGGGCCGCGCCCGGCGGGCGTTCGTTCACCTCGGGCATCGGCTGCCTCCGTACGTCGTACCGCGTTGTGCCGATGCTCTCCCGGAGAGCCCCGCTCGGCAACAGCTCGTCAGCCCGACCGCGGGAGGGCGGTCAGGAGTCGCGGGAGCTGAGGACGCAGAACTCGTTGCCTTCGGGGTCGGCGAGGACCGTGAAGGAGCCGTCTTTGGGCTGGCCGACGTCGACGTGGGTAGCGCCGAGGGCCTCCAGCCGGGCGATCTCGGCGTCGCGGTCCTGGCTGGTGTGCGGGGCGAAGTCGAAGTGCAGGCGGTTCTTCACCGTCTTGCCCTCCGGCACCGGCACGAACACCATGCCCGGGCCGATCCGCTCCCACGGGGTGTCGCGCATCGCCGCCTCGTCCACCCAGCCGGGGATGTTCACGCACTCGTCGTCGGTCTCGTAGATCGTCTTCCAGCCGAGCGCTTCGGCCCACCAGGCGGCCTGCTTCCGCACGTCGCGGCAATCGACCACCACCGTGTACCACCGCAGCACCATGAGCGCCCCTCCTCGTCGTCGAGGAAACACCATGTCATCCGGCACCGACATAAACGCGAAGCGGGCCCTGGGCAGGGGATCTCAGCCAGGGCCCGCTTCGGGGCTGACCAGAGCGGCACGGGTGAGCCGGAGAGGCGCGGGCAGGTGAGGCTGGGCCGCCCGGTGGGGATCACCGAGAAATGTGCCGCTCGAGGCGTGGTCAGCGCAGGGTGGAGGGCCTGTGGTCCCTCCGTCGACGTCAGTGCAGGAGAGGTCTGCGCAGGAGATGTCAGCGCAGGAGATGTCAGCGCAGGAGATGTCAGCGCAGGAGATGTCAGCGCAGCGGATTGAAGGGCCGCAGCTCCTCCGGGGTGCGTCCGGTGGTGATGGTTTCGGCCAGCAGCTGGCCGGTGATCGGGCCGAGGGTGATGCCCCACATGCCGTGACCGCCGGCGGCGAAGACGCGGGGTGACGCGGTCGCGCCGATCAGCGGCAGGCCGTCCGGGGTGCACGGCCGCGGGCCGACCCACTCGAAGGTCCGCGCGTCCAGGTCGGCGTCTCGCAGCAGCGGCCGGGCGGCCTCGACGATCGCGTCGATCCGGCGCGGGTCGAGCTTGGCCTCGGGCTTGCGGAACTCCATCATCCCGGCGACCCGGAGCCGGTCGCCCAGCGGCGTGCAGGCGATCCGCTGCGCCGGGAAGTACACCGGGCCGACCGGCACGTGCGCGATCGGGACGCTGAAGCTGTATCCACGCCCGGCCTGCACAACCGTGCGTACGCCGAAGTCCCGAGCCAGATCGTTCAGCCAGGCACCCGTCGCCATCACGACGGCGTCGAACGGGTCGGTCTCGCCGTCGCCGGTGATCAGGCGGACGCCGCGGATCTCGTCCACGATGTCCAACACGTCGACCCCGCTGATGATCTGTCCACCGCGCGCGGTCACCGAGTCGGCCAGCAGCTGGACGTACTCGCCCGGGTTGATGAACCGCTGCCCGTGCAGCCGGATCGCGGCACCGATCTCGTCGGACAGCGACGGCTCGATCTCGCGGGCGTCGTCACCGGTGATCGCCTCGAACTCGATGCCCTGGCCGGCCGCGTGGATCTGCTCGATCTCCTCGAGCAGCACGCTCCGCTCGGCCTCTGTCCGGTAGGCGGCCAGGAAGGACTTGGCCTCGTACGTCTCCGCCTCGACGCCGGCCTTGGCCAGCAGATCGAAGGCGGGCAGCGCCTGCCGGTTGATCGGGACCAGCGACTCCATCGCGGTCTTCCAGCGGCCGGCGGTGCTGTTGCGAGCGAAGCGGCTGAGGAAGTTGAGGAGCCGCGGGCTCGCGGTCGGCGGGACGTACACCGGTGAGGACGGGCTCAGCACCGCACGGACGCCGTACTTGAGGACGGCCGGTTCCGGCAGCGGGGTGGCCAGGCCGGGCGTGAGCCAGCCGGCGTTGCCCCAGGACGCGCCGGCGGCGACGCCTTCGCGATCGAGCACGGTGACCTCGACGCCGGCCTCCTGGAGGAACCAGGCGGTGGCGAGTCCGACCATGCCCGCGCCGACGACTGCGACGCGATCGGGAACGATGTGAGTGGAACCAACAGCGACCATGTATCGATGGTGCGTCGACAATCAGCGGCTGTCATGGTGCGATCACACCATTGACGGGACAAATGACTGTGCTCAGAGCACAATAACCTCATGATCACCGCGTCTGACCTGGTTGTCGCCGTTGGACCTGCCCTGTTCGAGGTGGTGGTGCCGGGCAAGGGCGACGGCGAGGTCCGTGACGTCTTCCTGGCCGACCCCCAGGAGCCTGCGACCGGTCAGCCGGGCGATCTGGTGCTGGGACTCGGCCTGCGTGATGCAGAGGACGCTGTGGAGCTGGTGGAGCGCTGTGCGGCCGGCAGCGCCTCAGGAGTGGTTCTGCGTACGGCGCTCGCCCACGAGCCGACCGTGGTCGCCGCAGCCGAGCGATCGCCGCTCACCCTCGTCGCACTGCAGCCGAGCGTCACCTGGGCGCATGTGGTCTGGCTGCTGCGCGGCGTCATCGACAGAGCCGCCGCACCGGACTCCCCCGCCGCTGGAGACGCCGGAGTACACCAGGAGCTGTTCGCACTGGCAGATGCCGCCGCTGCGATCGTCGATGCGCCAGTGACCATCGAGGACAACCAGTCGCGCGTACTGGCGTACTCCTCCGGCCAGGACTTCACCGACCCCACCCGTGTCTCCACCATCGTCGGTCGGCGGGTGCCGGCTGAGGTGATCGCGCACTTCCGGGCCCGTGGCATCTTTCGCCGGCTGGCCCGGTCGAGCGAGCCGTTCCTGGTGCCGGAAGGGGCGAACGGCATCCGCCCGCGCCTCGTCGTACCGGTGCGGGCCGGTGGTGAGTGGCTGGGGTCCATCTGGGCCGTTGTGGACGGTCCGGTGAGTGATGAGGTCACTGCGGAGCTCAGCAACGCCGCATCTGTACTCGCGCTCCACCTGCTCCGGCTGCGCGCTCAGGCGGACGTGGCGCGGCGGAGTGCGATCGATCGGCTGCGGACGATCCTCCGGCAGTTCTCCCCCGACAATCCGGTCGACGTGCGACTCCCACCACAGCCATGGCGCGTGGTCGCACTTGGATCGCCGGACGGGTACGACGTACCGCAGCAACTCGACCTATGGGAGTCGATCGGTCGTCGGTACGGGTGGAGTGAGCCACAGTTGGCCGACATCGACGGGACTGTGCTGGCGGTGGTCACGGACACCGATGGCCCTGGATCGTGGAACTGGTTGCGCAAGCTCGTCGTGGAGCAGGCCAAGACCACACCGGGCACCTTCGCCGCGGCGGGTGGTCCGGCCCGCGGACCGGCCGACCTGCCGAGCTCCCGTGCCGAAGCGGTCGAGCTACTCAACCTGGTACGACGGAGTGCCGCACCCGGACCGGCGTTGCGCGTGGAAGAGGCGTGGCACGTACTGACTGTTCACCGAGCGGTCACCTCGCTCGACACGACGAAGCTGGACGGTCCGCTCGCAACGCTGCTGCGGCACGACATCGAGCACGACACCGGATTCGTGGACACGCTGCAGGCATGGCTCGACTATCCGGGTCAGCCACAGCGGGCGGCTCGGGCGCTGCATCTGCACACGAACACCTTGCGGCACCGGATGAAGCGGATCGGCGAGATCGCGGACCTCGATCTGTCGGATCCGCGGGAGCGTCTGGCCTTGCAACTGCAGATCGCGGCGGCGCGGACGGAGCACTGAAATCCCACGCTTCGGGACGCTTCTCGCGAGTTCCCAACAGCGCTGAGATCTATGCCACAGCGCTGTGTAACAAGGCTTCATATTCCGGCAACGGTTGGGCAACATCCGACTGATTAAGTCTTCCTCAGAAACACCGAGCACCACCCCAAGGACTGTCCCAGCTTTTCACCAGGAAGCTGGGGCACCGGTCCAGCCTTTCACCAGGAGGCTGGAACGGCTGGTCCGAGCTTTTCACCAGGAAGCTCGGGCTGCTCGTGGGCCCGGCGATTGTCTGAGCGATCGCCGGGCCCCAAGCATTTCTCAGGCCAGCCGAGCTTTCCCAGGCCAGCCGGTTCTTCCCAGGCCAGCTGCTGATCAGGCCAGCCGGTTGACGATGGTCGCGTAGACGCCGGGCAAGCGCGCGGCCGCGGGAACGATGCGGGGAGCAAGCAACGATCTGTTGCGAGCCCAGAGCAACGACCCGGTCAGCAGCCGGCACTCCCAGGAGACGCGGCGCCAGGCTGCTTCATAGTCCACCGGGCGATCGTCCCGAACGCAGTCCACCAACTCGGCCGAGGTCCGGAGCGCTACCGCGATCCCCTCGCCGGTCAGGGCGTCGACGTACCCCGCGGCGTCTCCGACCAGCAGGACGCGTCCCGCAACTCGGCCGCTGACGCGCTGGCGGAGCGGGCCAGCGCCCATGACGGTACTCGCCGGCGGGGCGCCGTACAGGCGGCGCTTGAGGGCGGGGAACGTGTCGAGGTGGGAGTCGAAGGTGCCGCGGGCCGAGGTGAGGATGGCGACGCCGACGAGGTCATCCGCCACCGGGGTCACGTACGCCTCCCCGAGCTTGGACCAGTAGACCTCGACGAGGTCGGTCCACGGCGCCACCGAGAAGTGCTGCCGAAGCCCGCGCCGAACGTCGGTTGAGCCCGGTCGGCAGAGACCAAGTTGGCGGCGGATCGGTGAATGGAGGCCGTCGGCGGCGGCAAGGTAGCGGGCGGTGTGGCCGGCTGCGGTGACCGCGGTGGTGTTCTGGGTAATCGCGCCGACGCGCGTCTGAACCACCGGTACGCCGAGCTCGGCAAGGCGGTCGGTCAGCGCTTGGTGGAGCGTCGTACGGCGAACGCCCAGGCCTGGGCCGGCCCGGAAGCGAGCGTCAACTTGATGCCCGTCGTCGAGATAACGGATGCCGTGGAACGGCCGTCCGGTGAGCTTGACGCCGAGCCGGGTGAAGTAGTCGACGGCGGTGTGCGATATCCCTTCACCGCAGGCCTTGTCGATGGGAGCTGAGCGAGGCTCGACGACCACGACCGACAGGCCGGCGAGCGCCGCGCGGATCGCCGTGGCCGCGCCGGCGGGTCCGGAGCCGGCTACGAGCAGATCGGCCGCGGGCCGCGCCGAGCCGGCGCCGGGTCCGGTCACTTGACCAGGGCGGAGTTCAGGGCAGATTCCTCTGTGCGGATGCGGATGGCGAGCAGAGGGATGTTGAGGACCGTGAAGACCAGGGCGGTGATCCACGCCGTGTGGACCAAGGGCAGGGCAATGCCCTCGGCGACGACGGCCACGTAGTTCGGGTGGCGGATCCATCGATACGGGCCGCGGGCAACCAGCTTGAGTCCGGGGACGACGATCACGCGGGTGTTCCACTGGTGGCCGAGTACGGTGATGCACCACCATCGCAGACCCTGCGCCAGGATCACGACCGCGACCATCGTCCACCCGAGCGCGGGGATGAACGGCCGGTGCAAGGCCTCCACGATGCACGCGCCGAGCAACGCGGTGTGCAGGGCGACCATGAACGGGTAGTGCCTGCGGCCATACTCCACACCGCCTTGCGCGAAGCTCCATTTGGCGTTCCGCACGGAGACCACCAGCTCGGCGACGCGCTCGGCACAGACCAGCAGGATCAGAACCAAATACCAGCCGAATGACGTCATCACCACTCCAGCAGCACGAGCTCGGAACAGAAGCCCGGGCCCATCGCGAGCAACAGACCCATACCGGAAGGATCCAGCCGCAGGGTGTCACCGAGCACGTGCAGCACCGAGGAGGACGACAGGTTGCCGACCGCATCGAGTGACTTCCAGGTCAGATCGAGCGCTCCCGGCCGCAGCTCCAGCGTCTCCGCCACCGCCTCCAGCACCTTCGGCCCGCCCGGATGACTCACCCACGTCCCGATCTCCGGCACGGTCAGCCCCTGAGTCGCCAGAAACCCCCGCACGTCATCACCGAGATAGGTCCGCACCACCTCCGGCACATCCGCCCCGAGCACGATCCGGAACCCACCCGATCCGACGTCCCACCCCATCACCCGCTCGGAGTCCGGGTACAACCGGCTCCGCGTCGCGACCACGGAGGGTCCTGACGCCGACGGATGCTCCGAGCCGGTCAGCACCACCGCCGCCGCGCCGTCGCCGAACAACGCCCCGCCGACAAGATTCGGCAACGACGAGTCGTCCCGCTGCAACGTCAACGAGCACAACTCGACCGACAGCAGTACGGCGACGTGCGTCGGCCACGCGAGCAGATAGTCGTGCAACCGGGCAATGCCCGCAGCCCCACCCACACACCCGAGCCCGAACAGCGGCAGCCGCTTGACGTCCTCCCGGAACCCGAGCCGCATCGCCACCCGCGCGTCGATCGATGGCGCCGCCACCCCGGTCACCGTGGTGAACATCAGTACGTCGACGTCGTCCAGCGTCAGCCCGGCATCCTTGACCGCTCCCGCAACCGCCTGCGCCCCGAGATCCACGGCCGCCGCGATCCAGGCGTCGTTCGCGTCCCCGAAGTCCTTGAGTACGGCGTACTGCTCGAGTGGCAATGCGAGATGCCGGAACGACACCCCGGCGTTCGCGTGCAGCCGGCGGAGCAGCGCCGTCCCTTTGCCGTCCGGCAGACAGATGTCGGCGAAAGCGGCGGTCAACGCGGATTGCGGGTAGCGGTTCGGCGGCAACGCGGGCCGGACCGCTGCGATCCGCGTCATCGTGGCATCGTTACTTCGGTGAGCATCCTGCGGACCGTGCGTGGTCTCGCACTGGCTTGCCACCCGGGACCCACGATCGCCGTCACCGCGCTGGTCACGGCCGTTGCCTGGTCGGCCGGCCGAAGTCCGGCCGGGTGTCTCCTCGTCGCAGCAACGATCTTCACCGGCCACCTCTCGATCGGCTGGAGCAATGACGCGATTGATGCCGCCCGCGACACCATTGTGAACCGCCAGGACAAGCCCGTGGTGCGTGGACTGGTGAGTCGTCGTACTCTCGCCATCGGCGCGGGCATCATGCTCGTCGTCACCATCCCGGTCTCGCTGGCCAACGGGATCGCGGCCGGACTGGTGCATCTGCTCTTCGTCGCCTGCGCCTGGGCGTACAACCTCGGACTGAAGTCGACCGCGATCTCCTGGCTCCCGTACGCCGTCGCGTTCGGCGCACTGCCCTCGTTCGTCACGCTCGGCACCGCCGGGGTCTGGGCTCCGTGGTGGGCGACCGCGGCCGGCGCCTTGCTCGGGATCGGTGCACATCTGGCGAACGTCGTACCCGACCTGGACGACGACCTCGCGACCGGTGTGCGGGGCTGGCCGCAGCGGCTGGGGCCGTACGCCCGGCTGCTCGCGCCGGTGCCGCTGGCGGCCGCGACCGGGCTGCTGGTGATCGCGCCGCCGGGTCCGATCGGGGTGGTCGGCTGGATCGCGCTGGCTGTCGTCGCGGGCTTGCTCGTGGTGATCGTCGCGTGGCGGGACGCGCCGTTCCTGGTCACGATCGCGATCGCCGCCGTCAGCATCCTCGCCCTCGTCCTCCGAGGCGACGCGCTGATCTAGGCGACGCGCCGGCCGACGGCGATTCGCTGGTCGGCGGCGATTCGCGTGTCTAGGCGGGCGTCCGGCTTGAGTGGTGCGTTGCTGCCGAGGATCGCGGCCGTGAGCGCCTCGGCCGGTTCCTTCGCGGCGCGCGGGTTGGTGATCAGGACCAGGTCGATCGGCGGCAACTCCGGCAACCCGGCGCTCGGCGGCGGCTCGACCAGGTCCGCGGGCATCAGCGACCGCGCGAAGATCGCGATCCCCAGGCCGGCCCGGACCGCCGCGAGTACGCCGTTCACTCCGCGGACGATGCACGTGATCCGGCAGGACCGGCCGGCCTGCTCGAGCGACTGCACCCCGAGCGAGCGGCTGAGGGACGGTGCTTGGTAGGCGACCAGCGGGACCGGACCGTCTGGGGCGATCCGCGTCCCAGCGATCCCGGCCCAGACCAGCGGGTCCCGTCGTACCAGTCGTCCGTTCGGCTCGTAGCCGCCGCCACCGTGCTTCACGTAGGCGAGGTCGAGGTGTCCGGACTCGACGCGGCGAAGCAGGTTGGGGCTCTGGGCCACGGTCAGCTCGAGGTCGATCCGCGGGTAGAGCTGGCGGAAGTCGCGCAGGATCCGCGGCAGCGGGGTCAGCGCGAGGTCGTCGGTCACTCCGAACCGCAAGCGGCCGCGCAGCTCCGAGCCGGTGAAGTACCCGGCGGCCTCCTCGTGCGCGGCCAGGATGGTCCGGGCGAACCCGGCCATCGCCTCGCCGTCCGCGGTCAGCGTCACCGTCCGGGTGTCCCGCACGAACAGCGGCCGCCCGACGGCCACCTCGAGTTTGCGGACATGTTGGCTCACCGTCGGCTGCCGGATACCCAGCCGCTCGGCCGCCTGGGTGAAGCTGAGCGACTGCGCCACCGCCAGGAACGTCCGCAGCTGGTCCGGGTCGTACATCGATGCACCTCTCATTACGCGACGCAATAAGAGTAATACGAGTAATTCGCTGTCGGAATTCAGGACCGAACCGTGAGGATGGACGTGTCCTCCCCTGACAGTCCACTCCCGTAGGGAACACTCTTGACCACCCGGGCCACCGGTTCTGTTCCGTCCGTCTCCGATTTCCACACCCACCGCACCACCACCCCCGCCGGCCTCCGCGAGACCCAGCGGCGCCCGGGCTTCAAGGACACCTTCAGCGCACTGCAGGTCCGCAACTTCCGCCTCCTGGTCAGCGGACTGCTGGTCGTCTCGACCGGCGGCTGGATCCAGCGCATCGCCCAGGACTGGCTGGTCCTCACGCTCACCGGCAGCGCCACCGCGGTCGGCATCACCACCGCCCTGCAGTTCCTCCCCACCCTGGTGCTCGGCCTGTTCGGCGGCGTCATCGCCGACCGTTTCCCGAAGCGGAAGATTCTGCTCGCCACCCAGGCCACCTTCGGGTCCTGCGCCGGCATCCTGGCCGTCGTCGGGTTCACCGGCCACGTTCAGGTGTGGCACGTCTACACGATGGCGTTCGTCCTCGGACTCGCTACCGCGGTCGACAACCCGACCCGGCAGTCGTTCGTCACCGAGCTGGTTCCGCGAGACAAGATCCGGAACGCGATCAGCATGGTGTCGTCGACCTTCCAGCTCGGCAGTATGGCCGGGCCGGCCCTCGGCGGGGTGCTGCTCGGTGTACTGGGCACCCCCTGGGCCTTCGCGATCAACGCCTGCACGTTCTTCGCCTCGATCAGCGCCTTGCTGCGGATGCGCGAGAGCGAGATGCACGGGCAGCACGCCGTCCGGAACGCGAGTGCGGGGATGCGGATCCGGGACGGGCTGCGCGACGGCGTGCGGTACGCGTTCCACGAGCCGGCGGTGCGGTGGGCGATCGCTCTGGTCGGCATCTACGGGATGTTCTGCATCAGCCTGCCGGTGACGCTGACCGCGTTCGCCGACCGCGTCTTCCACACCGGCGCGACCGGGTACGGCGTACTCAACTCGGTGGTCGCGGTCGGGGCGCTGACCGGCGCACTGCTGTCCGCGCGGCGAGTACGTCCGACCCGCCTGCGCAACCTGATCGGGATCGCGTCGCTGCTCACGCTCACCGAGGTCTTGGCCGCGCTCCAGCCGTCGCTGTGGACCTTCATCCCGGTGCTGGCCTCGATGGGCATGGCGACGCTGATGTTCCTCACCGCAGCCCAGTCGATGGTCCAGCTGACCACGCCGGACGGGCTCCGCGGGCGGGTGTCGGGGATCTATAACCTGGTATTCATCGGCGGCGGTGCGATCGGCGGGCCGCTGGTCGGCTACCTCGCTCAGCACTTCGGCGCGCGGACCGCCCTGCTGCTCGCCGGCCTGATCCCGGCCGTGGCCACCGTGGCGATCGGCCTCCGTCTCCGGCGCGACGGCCGGTTCCGGCTCGTGCTGGTCCGTAGCCGCTCACCCTGGCACCGGGCCCCGCTCCGCCTCGAGCAGACCACGATCCAGCTCGCGGCCCCGACGAGCATCCCGGCCCCGCGCACGTCCCGCCCGTTCGTGCTCGGCCGCCGACAGCACGCTCGTACCGATTCCCACGCCCGCCCCCTGCGCGCCCGGCGCCGTCCCCAGCACCACTAGGCATCCGGGGCAGGGCCGGGAGCTGCCCCCGGCCCTGCCCCGGATCATCACGGGACGTTGATCACGCCGACTGGCGGGACCTTGACCGTGCGGTGGTGCTTGGTGCCGCCGAGGACGACCTCGCGCAGCGCCACGTTGTTCTTGGAGCTGGACTCGAACAGGCGGTTCTCCGGGTTGGCGACCACCTGGACGTAGTACGTGCCGTTCGGCAGGTCCGTGACGTCGAAGGACTGGCCGGGCAGGGACTGTACGTAGGTGTCGCCCGAGCCGACGTCGAGGACCTCGCGGACGGAAAGGGATCCGTGGTTACCGCAGGCCGTGTGCAGGTCGGTGTTCGACGGGTGCCAGTTGGCGTTCTTCACCGTGTAGTCGATGGAGTCCGTCGCGGCCAGGCAGAAGGCTTCCTTCTGGCTGCGGACCACCTCGCTCTGCTTCGAGTTCAGCAGGCTGTAGCGGGCGAAGTCGGTGAAGTGCCAGTGGTTGTGGCCCTCCCGCGCATCCCACTCCATCGTGCCGGTGTTCTGGTACCCGACCTGCTTACCGTTCGCGTCGTAGAAGTACTGGTACGCGTCCATCAGGTCCTTGCCCTGCTGCCGGAAGCCGTCCAGCACGAGCGGCGACGGACCCGCGTTCCATACGGTCGCGGAGAACTGCAGGAAGTCCTTGGCCGCGTCGGGCGTCCCCTCCTCGCCGGGCGTGACCTCGATCCCCCACGCGGGCACCGGCCGTAGGTCCGGCTTCGGGCCCTTCGGCACGCTCGCCTTGCCGGTCGGCCGGGCCGCGTTCGGCTTCGGCGTCACCGAGTTCGCCGCAGCCGCAGTCTTCTTCCCGGCGAAGCAACCACGGACACCATGCCCGCAGTCTTCGCTCTGCCGCACGGTCACGTTCAGCTTCACGGCGCCGTCGTACGCGCCGATCTTGAAGAAGTCCCGGTAGGCCTTGTTCACCGTGACCGTGGCCTTGTACTTGCCGACGGCAAGCTTCACCGGAGCGCCGTACCCGGTGAACGTGTTCGACGACCAGCCGGTCTGCAGGCCCCACACCGCGCCCTGCGTGAACGGGTTCGCCGAACAGCCTTCCGGGTACGGCGAAGTCGCCGGCGCATCGGGTCGGGTGCGCGACCCGTCACCGTTCAGGCAGACCGACTGGTCCTGATCCACGACCTTCTTGCCGGACGCATCGGTCAGGGTCATGTGCAGGAACTTTCCCAGTCCGGAGAAGTCCGTGACGAGACCCTTCGGCAGTACGCGCGTCGCCTTCCCGTTCACGTACTGCTTCGCAACCACCGGTGACTTGTACGACGCCCGCGTCGCGCGCACCTCGATCGGCGCGTTCCCGGCCACCACGTGGGTACCGAGGTCCAGATCGACGCCATAATCCTCGATACTGTCCAGCGTCACGTCGGTACTCCCGGCAACCAGCTTCAACGCCGGCCGCGCGGTCGCGGTGCCCGACGTCGTGCTCGATGACGCCGCCGACGCTCCGGCGGCCGCGAGCGCGACCAGTCCGGCCGCACCGGCCGCGGCGATCGCCGTCCGGCGGAATCTCCTTGAAGTATTGATGATGGAACCCCCTCTTGCTCTCGGACCGGATCCTCACGAGCCGGTCTTCTCGCTCGTACGACGCCCCCGCCGCGGGCCGAAGTTGATGAAGGTTCGATGGCAGTCTCGTCACAGGAAGTCATGAGCTCCGAATACTTGACCACGTAAATTAAGCCTCCTAGGCTCGGCCGGGTCCGCTCACTCCCCGGTCATCCGGAGGAACACACCGTGTTGAAGATGAGACGCCGTACTGCCGCCGCAGCGCTCGCCGCCGTCGCCCTGGTGTCGACGGCCGCCGCGATCGCCCCGGCTGATGCGGTCCAGCCCGTTGTTGTCCGCGCTCAACAACCAGTACCGGCCAAGTACCCCCAGGTCGCCGCCAAGCCCTACATGGGCTGGAGCAGCTGGAGCCTGCAGTCCACCAACTACCCGGGTGTGAACCCGGACGGTCCCGGCAGCTTCATCAGCGAGAAGAACATCCTCACCCAGGCCCAGGCGCTGGCGACCAAGCTCAAGCCGTACGGCTACGAGTACATCAACGTCGACGCCGGCTGGCAGGACGGCGGCGACGAGTACGGCCGCCCGGTCGCGAGCGCACAGCGCTTCCCGCGCGGAATGAAGGCGGTCGGCGACGACATCCACAAGCTCGGCCTGAAGTTCGGCATCTACACCGTGGTCGGCCTCGGCATCGACGTCTACCGCGACGGCAACACGCCGATCTACGACGCGCCCGGCTGCTTCACCCGCGACATCGTCTACCCGGACCTGCGCAAGACCAACGGCTGGGACGCGGCGTACAAGATCAACTACGAGAGCCCCTGCGCGCAGAAGTACGCCGACTCGATCGCGAAGCTGTTCGCCAGTTGGGGCGTCGATTTCATCAAGATGGACGGCGTCGGCCCGGGCTCCTGGAAGGGCGCACCGGACGACCCGAACCACAACAACACCGAGGACGTCGAGGCGTGGTGGCGCGCGGTGCAGGACGCCGGCCGCCCGATGCAGTACACGCTGTCCTGGTCGCTCAGCCACCGCTACGCCGACACCTGGAAGCAGAACTCGAACGGCTGGCGGATCGACACCGACGTGGAGTGCTACTGCGACACGATCGTCCGCTGGGACGGCTCGGTGAAGCAGCGCTGGTGGGACCTGCCGCAATGGATCGACGACGCCGGACCGGGTCACTGGAACAACCTGGACGCGCTCAACGTCGGCGTCGGCGAGATGGACGGCATCAACGAGGCCGAGCGGCAGAGCTACATGACTTTCTGGGCGATCAACGCCGCGCCGCTGTTCGCCGGTGACGACCTGACCAAGCTGGACGCGTATGGCCTCAAGCTGCTGACCAACCGCGAGGTCATCGCGATCAACCAGTCCGGAAACCCGGCCCGCCCGCTGAACCAGGACCAGCTGCAGCAGACCTGGTACGCCGAGAACGCCGACGGCAGCGTCACGGTCGGACTGTTCAACCTGGCCGAGACCCCGGCCACCGTGACCGGCGACTTCGCTCAGCTCGGCATCGACGGCAAGGCCACCGTCCGCGACATCTGGGCGAACCAGAACACTCACAATGTCTCCGGCTCGGTCAGCGCAGCTCTGCCCGCGCACGGGTCGAAGCTGTACAAGATCACGCCGAACAGCCGGCCGTCGGTCAGCATCCCGGCCGACGTGACGGCGACCGACGTCAGCCGCACCACGGTGTCGCTGAACTGGCGGCCGAGCACCGGCGCCACGTCGTACAAGGTGTTTGCCAATGGCAAGCAGGTGGCGACCAGCACGACCACGAGCGCCGTGGTGACCGGGCTGCTGCCGCAGACGCAGTACACCTTCAGCGTGAAGGGTGTGAAGGGCGGCGGTACGTCGGACGCGAGCGCACCGGTGACCATGTTCACCGCGAAGTCGGGTGGCCCGATCCGGTACGAGGCGGAGGCCGCGAACAGCACGCTGACCGGCAACGCCAGCGCCAACGGCTGCACGCTGTGCTCCGGCGGTAAGAAGATCGGCGACATCGGGTACGACGCCTCGGTGACGCTGAATGACATCACCGTCCCGACCACCGGCACCTATCTGGTCAAGATCGCCTACACCGACGGCGACACGAGCCGGCAGAG
Organism: Kribbella sp. NPDC026596; assembly: GCF_040638415.1. Classification (NCBI taxonomy): domain Bacteria; kingdom Bacillati; phylum Actinomycetota; class Actinomycetes; order Propionibacteriales; family Kribbellaceae; genus Kribbella; species Kribbella sp. NPDC026596. The sequence continues at coordinate 98,215 of NZ_JBEZYF010000026.1, forward strand.
CATGCTCACGGTCAACGACGCCGACACCTACTGGGTCAACTACCACGGCCTCGGCGACAACGACTGGGGTACGCCGCAAGTGACCTACCTCCCGCTGAAGCTGACTGCCGGAGCCAACTCCATCAAGGTCAGCAACCCGTCCGGCTACATCGCCGACATCGACTGGATCACCGTCTGAGGTGTTCAGGAACCGTTCGTCCGACGTCTGCCGTAGTGACGAGGTATGACGGACGATGGATTCATGAGCGCCTATCCAGAAGCACTCGTGCCTCCCGGCGGAACCGCTCCGGTCCCCCGCCGGGTGCGCGCGACCCTTGACGACCGCGTCGTACTCGACACGAAGGACGCGATCTACCTGTGGGAGTTCCCGCCGTACCCGCAGTACTACCTGCCACTCGCCGACGTGGCGGACGGGGTGCTGACCGACACCGGCGAGACGAAGGAGTTCGCCCACGGCGTCGCCCGGGTGCACACCGCCGGCCGCGGTAAGGCCTGGGTGTACGACGATGGCGTCGCGAAGGACCGGGTCCGGTTCCAGTGGGACGCGCTCGACAGCTGGTTCGAGGAGGACGAGGAGGTCTTCGTCCACCCACGGAACCCGTATGCGCGGTGTGATGCGATCAGATCAACGCGTCACTTCCAGGTGGCGATCAACGGCGAGGTCGTCGCGGACTCCGAGTCGGTCGTGATCGTGTTCGAGACCGGCCTGCCGCCGCGCTACTACTTCCCGCGGACGAGCGTGAACTTCGAGCACCTCACCCCGGTCGACACCGTGACGGCGTGCCCGTACAAAGGCAAGACCTCCGCCTACTGGTCCGCCGCCGGGGTCCCCGACGTCGCGTGGTCCTACGACTTCCCGACCGCACCCCTGCTCCCGATCGCCAACCAGGTCGCGTTCTTCAACGAACACGTCGACATCACGATCGACGACGGACCGCAGGAACGCCCGATCACGCCATTCACGAACGTCAACCTGCGGAGCGGTCCGCCGAACTGAATCAGATACCGGCGGTGGTGCCGCCGTCCATGGTGATGATGGAGGCGGTGACGTAGCTGGCCCGTGGGGAGGCGAGGAAGACGGCGACGTTGGCGACCTCTTCCGGTTCGCCGGCGCGGCCCATGGGGATCTCCGCGACCAGCTCCTCGAGGAGTTCCTCCTTCGGGCGTCCGGTCGCGCGCACCGCGGCCTCGAGGCCTTCGTCGACGCGACCCGTGCGGGTCGTGCCGGGGTTGATCACGTTGACCCGGACGCCTCGTCCGGCGTACGCCTTGGCATAGCCGGCCGACGCCAGCATCAGCGCCGCGTTGGCCGCGCCGCCGCCGATGTGCAGCGGGTTCGCCGCGCGGCCGCCCTGGCCGACCACGTTCACGATCACGCCGCTGCCCCGCGCGGCCATGGCGCCGATGACCGCCTCGGTCGCGTGCATGTAGGTGAAGTACTTCGCGTCCATCGCGGCGTGCAGCGCCTTGCTGTCCAGCTCGTCGACCGGAGTCCGCCGGGCCGCTCCCGCGCAGTTGATCAGGATGTCCGGTACGCCGATCCGCTCGAAGGCAGCCTTGGTCGCGTCGGGGTCGGTGAGGTCGACCGCCTCGACATCGTAGCTCAGCCCCTTGGCCGCCAGCGCTTCCTGCGCCTTCGCGAGGTTGCCCGGGTCACGGGAGATCCCGGTCACCTTCACACCCTCCCAGGCCAGCGCCTCGGCGCACGCGAGACCGATTCCCTTGCTGGCTCCGGTGACGACCGCGGTCTTGCCGGACAGTTGCAGATCCACGTGACTCCTCAGGTGCTGGCGTCTCAGCTATTGGCGTCGTACTCGTCGCGGGCGGCGGCGATCTCGTCCATGTGGTCGTAGGCCCAGGTCCGCATCGTCGCGACGGCCGCGGCCAGGCTCAGGCCGAGCGGTGTCAGCGTATAGCTCACGGTCACCGGCACCGTGGCGACGACCGTACGCCGGACGACGCCGTCGCGCTCGAGGTTGCGCAGGGTCTGGGTGAGCATCTTCTGGGTGATGCCCTCGATGGTCGACTTGAGCTGGCCGGAGCGCAGCGTGGCGTTCTTCTCCAGCGTGCTGATCACCAGCATCGTCCAGGTGTCGCCGATCCGGCCCAGCACCTGACGTGTCGGGCAGGCGCCTTTGGTGGCGTCCCACTTACCTCTGACCTGGTCGGTATCCATTTGGTACCTAGCGCAGTAATTAGTGCTGTCTTCCGCCGCCACGACGGGGTTCGTAGCGTCAGTGGCGAGTCTAAGCGCGAGAGGCAAGGCACATGAGAGCAGTGGTACCCGTCGGACCGGGCGAGGTTGCGGTAGCCGAGGTGGACGAGGTCGAGCCCGCCCCGGGCGAGGTGGTGATCGAGGTGGCGGCGTTCTCGATCAATCGCGGCGAGACCTTCCAGTTGGAGCGGCCACGGGACGGCTGGCGACCGGGCAAGGACATCGCCGGCGTCGTCGTCGAATCTCCCGCCGACGGGCCGCCGATCGGATCCAGAGTCGTCGCACATCTGCCGCATTCGGGCTGGGCCGAGCGCGTGACCGCACCGACCACGCAGGTCGCCGTACTGCCGGACGACGTCTCGTTCCAGCAGGCGGCCGCCCTTCCGCTCGCTGGGCTGACCGCGTTGCGGTTGTTGCGTACGGCGGGCAGCGTGATCGGCCGACGCATCCTGCTCACCGGTGCGTCCGGCGGAGTCGGCCACTACGTCACCGAACTCGCCGCCGCGGCCGGCGCATCCCTCACGGCGGTGGTCTCGTCCCCGGCCCGTGGCGAGCGGCTGCTCGAACTCGGCGCCGAAACTCTCGTGTACGACGTCTCGGACGCCCGCGGCCCGTTCGACCTGGTGCTCGAATCCGTCGGCGGCGCGAGCCTGCCGATCGCCCTGTCCAAACTCGCGTACGGCGGTCAGCTGATCTGGTTCGGCCAGGCGAGCCGGCAACCGATCGAGCTGGACTTCTTCAGCCTGTTCGACGGACCGGAGAACGCGACCATCCGGCACTTCCACTACACCGACGGCCGTGACGACGAGGACCTGGCGACTCTGGTGCGCCTGGTCGCGACGGGCCGGCTCCACCCGGAGCTCGGCCGGATCGAGGACTGGTCGCAGACGGACGCCGTACTCGATGCCCTACGCAACCGCCGGATCCGCGGCAACGCCGTACTGACTCTGCAGGAGGAGACACCCCGGATGGACCCCAAGACCGTTGTGACCCGGTACGTCGAGGCGGTCGCGGCCGGCGATCTGCCGACGATCCGGAACAGCTTCGCGCCGGACGTCGTGTGGACGTACCCGGGCGATCTCCCGCTGTCCGGCGAGTGGAAAGGCCGGGACACCGTCGTCGACGAGTTCCTCGGTGCGGCCGCGGGTGGTCTGTTCGCGCCCGGTATGCCGGTGACGATCAAGCTGACCAATGTCATCGCGGACGGCGGGCAGGTGTTCGCCGAGTGGACCGCACAGGCGACCGCGCTGGGCGGTGGTGCCTATGACAACAACTGTGGAGCGGTCTTCACTGTTCAGGACGGTCTGATCGTCGCGGTCCGGGAGTACACCGACACCGACCATGCGCGCCGGATGCTGTTCCCGGGCAACTCGATGCCCTGAGCAATCGTCATCTTCTGGGCCGTCGGCAACGAATTGGAATTGCCGCTGTTCGGGCCTTGAACGGATCAGTACGATGGGTAATCAGATCGACACTCTTTGTTTCGACGCCTGATGCCCAGAGCACCGACGCCGGAGGACCCGTGCCGACCATGTCCACTTCCCATTCCCCGCCTTCTTCCGATCCTGCTGAGTCCAGGTGGAAGTCGGTCCTTCACCACGACCTACCGGCTTCGCTGGTGGTCTTCCTGATCGCAGTACCCCTCTCCCTGGGGATCGCCGCCGCCTCCGGCGCCCCGCTGATCGCCGGCCTGGTGGCCGCGGTGGTCGGTGGTGTCGTCGCCGGAGTGCTCGGCGGCTCCCCCTTGCAGGTCAGCGGTCCGGCCGCCGGCCTGACGGTTGTCGTCGCCGGTCTCGTCAGCCAGTTCGGCTGGGCCGCGACCGCCGGCATCACCTGTGCCGCCGGCCTCGTCCAGATCCTGCTGGGCGTGACCCGGATCGGGCGGCTCGCCCTGTCCCTGTCCCCCGCCGTCGTGCACGGCATGCTCGCGGGCATCGGCGTCACGATCGCCGTCCAGCAGTTGCATGTGGTGCTCGGCGGCAAGGCGCAGAGTTCCTTGATCGCCAACGTGGCCGCGCTCCCCGCGCGGCTCATAGCCCACCACGGTCACTCGGTCGTGGTCGGCGTACTGACCGTCGCCATCGTGCTGGTGTGGCCCAGACTGCCCAAGGTCAAAGTGATTCCGGCGCCACTCGTCGCCGTGGTCGCGGTGACCGCACTGGCTGCGGTGTTCATGGTCGACGTCACCCGGGTCGACCTGCCGGACCAGCCCCTGAAGGAGCTGATCCTGCCCACGATCCCCGACGGCACCCCGGTCGAGATCCTGACCGCGGTGCTGACCGTTGCCCTGGTCGCCAGTGTCGAGTCGCTGCTGTCGGCCGTTGCCGTGGACAAGCTTCATCGCGGCAAACGCAGCAACCTGGATCGTGAGCTGATCGGCCAGGGCGCCGCGAACGCGGTGTCCGGCGCACTCGGTGGCATGCCGGTGACCGGCGTGATCGTGCGCAGCTCCACCAATGTCGCGGCCGGCGCGCGGACCCGCGCTTCCGCGATCCTGCACGGCATCTGGATCGCCACGTTCGTGCTCGCGGCCGGCTCGATGCTCGAACAGATCCCGATGGCCGCACTGGCCGGCGTCCTACTCGTGACCGGGTTGCGCCTGGTTCAGCTCGCGCACATCCGGACGCTGCGCCGGCACGACGAGTTGCTCGTGTACGTCGTGACCGCAGCGGGCGTCGCCGTACTCGGACTGGCCGAAGGTGTCCTGCTCGGTTTGGTGCTCGCGATCGCGCGGGTCCTCTATCGACTGGCCCGGGCCACCGTCATCGCGACCGAAGAGGACGGGCTGTGGACCGTGCGGATCCGCGGCACACTCGTGTTCCTCGGCGTCGCGTCATTGGTGCGCACACTGCGGTCGATTCCGACCGGTGCGCGGGTCCGGGTCGACCTGGACGTCGACCATCTCGACCATGCGGCGTACGAGGCGATCGAGGATTGGCGGCGCGGACACATTGCACGCGGCGGCTCGGTCGAGCTCAATCGGGCGGCGTTCCGGGCCGCGATGCACTCCGATCCGGCGCGGCGGTTGCTGCCCTGGCAACCCCACGTCATCCCCGCGCCCGACCACCGGGTCTCGATGCTCGACGGCATCCGCGCGTTCGAGGCCGCGGCCGACGAGATCCGGCCGATGCTGGCCAAGCTCGCGGCGGACGGGCAGCGGCCGGCCCACCTGTTCATCACCTGCGCGGACTCGCGGATCGTGCCGACGATGATCACCACCAGCGGTCCCGGCGATCAGTTCTGCGTGCGGAACATCGGGAATCTCGTTCCGCCGAAGGGCTCGAACAGCAACTCCGTCGACGCTGCGATCGAGTACGCCGTCGAGGTGCTCGGCGTGCGGTCGATCGTGGTCTGCGGTCACTCGCACTGCGGCGCCGCCGCGGCAGCGTTGGAGGCCAACGTTCCCGCGGGGTCAGGCCTGCAGAACTGGCTGCGCCACCTCGAACCGTCGGTCCGGCGAGCGGTCGGGCTGCCGGACATCGTCGACCCGGCGACCGGGGTGAAGCTCTCGCCGGCCGACAAGTTGTCGGTCGCGAACGTCGGCGTACAACTGGCGAACCTGCGCAGCTTCGCGTGTGTTCGCCAGGCCGAGGCCGAAGGCCGGCTCGAGCTGATCGGGTTGTGGTTCGACATCGGCGCGGCCGCGGCGCGGCTGGTGCTCGAGCGCGAGCCCTACCTGGTCCGCGCCGACGAGGAACTCGCCGCCTCAGGCACACGCTGATCCAACGAACGGGCGTCGGCGGGGCTCGACATTCTTAGTTCGGGCACCCGCCGTACGTCAAAGATCAGGAGCAGCGGTAGCGCGAGGCTGATCGCGACCAGGCCGTCGAGCCAGTAGTGGTTGGCGGTCACGACGACGACCGTGAACGTGAGCAGTGGGTGCGCGATCCACAGCCACCGCCAGCGTGAGCGAGTCGCCCGGATCAGGAACACCGCGACCATGAACGCCCAGCCGACGTGCAGACTCGGCATCGCGGCGAACTGGTTCGCCACCCCGGAGTCCGTGCTCGGTCCGTACACGGACTGCCCGAGCAGTACGCCGGTGTCCACCCAGCCCGGCATCATCCGCGGCGGCGCGAGCGGGAAGAACATGTGCCCGATCAACGCCAGCCCGGTCAGCGACGCGAGCGCCCAGCGAGCCTTCCCGTACTCGGCCGGGCGCCGGATCATCAACCAGAGCAGCACGACCGCGGTCAGCGGGAAGTGCACGCTCGCGTAGAACACGTTGGCAATGTCGGCCAGACCATGGATCCGCAACGCCTGCTGCTGCACGGTCGCCTCGCTCGGCAGGCCGAGCCAGTTCTCCCAGCGGATCAGCTCGTCGGCGTGTTTGTACGCCGATCCCGTGTGATCCGCGGACAGGAACCGGCCGAGGTTGTAGGCCCCGAACAGCACTGCCAGCAATGCGATCTCGCGCACGATCCGCCAGATCCCGCGATGAGCTGTGGCCGCCGGGAGCGGCTGTCCCACGCGCTCCAGAGTCATCTGCGCCACGTCGACCCCCACATCAAACCGAACGCTCGTTCTCTGAATTTCCACCCTGCGCCGCGGGCCGCCCCGAAATCAAGAACGGTCATTCGTTTTCCACTGTGATCCTCGGCACTCTTTCAAATTATCGCAACCTGCTGATAGTTGCGAACAATATGAACCAACTCACACCCAAGGGAAAGAACCCCGCCACTCGCTTCGCTCGGGGCGGGGGGTGTTGGTCACTGCCTCCCTCGGGGCAGGGTTGTTGGCCCTCGCTTGGGGCGTGGGTTAATCGGTGGACGGTGGTGGTGTGGGGCCGGGAGGCTGCCTGGATGGTGACGGTCTTCATCCGGTGGACGTGGATGCGGGCGGTGTTGCACAACGGGTGGTGGTTGGTCACCAGCGTTTATCTGGTGGTGGATGCCGGCCTCTCGCCTGCCGAGCTGGTGCTGATCGGGTCGGTGCAGGGGGTGTTCGCGCTCGTTTGCGAGATCCCCGCGGGCGTCTTCGCCGACACGGTCAGCCGCAAGTGGTCCCTGGTGATCTCGCAGCTCCTGATGGGTACGGCGATGCTCACCACCGGACTGTTCGGGTCGTTCCCCGCTCTCGTCGCGACCCAGGTGCTGTGGGGGATCTCGTGGACGTTCGCGAGCGGTTCGGACGTCGCCTGGATCACCGACGAACTCGACCAGCCGGACCAGATCACCGCCGTTCTGGCCCGTGCCGCCCGCGCTCAGCTGACCGGCGCCGCGACCGGGCTGATCGCTCTGGGCCCGCTCGCCTGGGCGACCCGCCGCGACCTCACCATCGTCATCGCCGGCGCCGCGATGATGTCACTCGCGCTCTACGTCGCGCTCCGCTTCACCGAGCACAACTTCGTCGCGATCCGGACCGCCCGCTGGTCGGCGTCCTGGACCACGTTCCGCCGCGGTCTCACGCTCGTACGGCGGAGTCGCGCGATCCTGCTGATCTTCGCGGCCACGTTCCTGGTCAACGGCGCCTCGGACGCGGCCGGCCGGCTCACCCAGAAGCAGCTCCTCGACCTCGGCTTACCCAGGGATCCCGATCCGATCGTGTGGTTCACCGCCCTCGGCGTGATCGGCCTGATCGTCGGCGCGATCGTGCTTCGCCTGGTGACCCACCGGATCGACGGCGCCCACGCCCGGACGGACTACGCGCTGGCGGCCGTCGCCGGCGTACTCAGCATGCTCATGCTGGCCTTCGCTCGCGACCCGGTCGTCGGCGTGATCGCCGTCGTACTGCTCGCCGGCATCGTCACCCCACTCACGCGAGTGATCAGCACGATCTGGGTCAACGCCCGGACGACCGCGGACGTCCGCGCCACCACGCACTCGTTCCTGGCCCAACTCGAGTATCTGGGCGAAATCATCTGCGGCCTCACCATCGCCGCCATCGCCCGCCTGACCACGCTTCCACTGGCCCTCACCGCCTGCGCGGCCCTCTTCGCGGCAACCGCCGTACTCATGAGTCAGCCGACCAAGGCCGAATCCGCCGTGTAGGTGTTACAGGCACCCGGCCCGCCCGCGTCGAAGCCGGCCTCGCTCCAGAGCCCGAAGCTCGCAACGCTGCCATGGTCGTGATCCGGGTCCTCCGTGCTCCTGACGACCTCTTCCCAGATCTCGCGCCAGTCGTCGTCAGCCGGGAAGGACACCGCGTCCGCGCCGAGGTACGCGCCGCCGAAACAGTCGGCCTGCAACTCGACGCGGCGGCTCTCCTCCTGGTGCAACTCGATCCCGTTCAGCGTGATCCCCCGCTTGTACGTCGCCGCGAGGATCCCGGTCAGCGCCTGCACGTGATGCCCGTACTCATGCACGATCGTCACCGCCATCCAGGTAGACGCCGTCTCGGGATCGTCCTCATAGCCGTCCAGATCGGCCTGGGCGTCGAGGTAGATGGTGTCGCCGCAGTAGTACGCCGGTCCGTCGTAGAAGTGACACGGGGACGATGGCGACTTGCCCAGCACGACGTCCAGCTTCGGCGGTGTGAACGTGAACCCGGCCTTCCGGATCACCGGCGCCCACGCCTCGTTCAAGCAGGCGACGAAGTCGGCGTAGTAAGCCCGCACGTTCCGCAGCGAGGTCGGCTCCAGCTCCGGCTCCGCACAGTTCGGCGACGGCAGCTTTCCAGCGCGGTAGATCGGATTCCGCGCGAGGGCCGCCGGCTGCACCGGCGCGTTGACCGGTGCGGTCGACTCCGTGGTCGGGACCGTCGTTGGCACCTCTGACCGCAGCTTGGCCGCTTCGGATGCGCCCGCCTTCGCAGCTGCGTCCGGTGCATCGGTCCTCGTGCAAGCGGTGAGGAGTAAGACGGCGGCCGCGCAGAGGGCGACCGCGCCGCGGATGTTCACCGGGCGACTGTAGACCAGCTGATGGTGGCTTGGGTGGGGCCGGCTTCGACCTGCAGGATTCGGTCGATCGGCAGAGCGTCGTACGTCGGTTGGTCGACGACGATCACGGGAGTCGCGAGGTCGTAGAGCTCGTGGGCGATCAGGGCGCCGAGGGGGATGATCGGGTCGGGGCGGGCCAGGATGACGGCGGCGGGGGCGGTGCGTGCGCGGATCTGCTCGGCGAGGACGCTGGACGACGAACTGGAGCCGCGGCCGGATTCCATCATCAGGATTCGGCCGGCCAGGATCGCACCGCATTGCGGGTGATGCGCGTCGACGATGCGGCCGTTCTCATCGGTGCCGCCCCAGAAAGACAGCGGCGCCGTGAGACGGATCGGATCGCCGGATGCCGTGCCAGGGTGGAGAGTGCGGGCCGAAACGATCATGCGTCGAGCACCACGCTGCCGGCCCGGGCGGACGCGATGCATTCCTCGAGCGACCCCAGAACGGCCGACACGTTGATGTTGCCGGGGGCATAGTGCGCCCACTTGGCCGAGTTCGTCATCACGTTCTTCCAACCGGGCGACAGGATCGACGTCACGTAGGTGCAGGTGTCGACCACCACAGTCACCCCCGCGGCCTCGAGGACCCGCAGTACGCCGGTCTCCTCCGCGCGTGCTCGCGTCACCCGGCCAGTCGACAGGTAGAACGGCACCTTCAACGCAGGCCCGCTACCAACGAGTTCCGCCAGTCGGGCACATTCGGCGTACGACGCATGCGGCGTACCGACGCTGATCGCATCGAGCTCGCCCGACGAGAACGTCGACAACGACCGTCGCACCTCGCGCAGTGTGGTGAGGTCGACCTCACGGACCGGCAGGCCGGACACCTCCGTCGGCGCCTCCGGCGTCACCCCCACAGCGTGGAACAGCGCGACTCCCCCAGCCGAAGCAGCTGCCGCCCCGAGAGCCTTCAGCCTGTCCTCGCTCACATCCGCAGGAATCCCCAGCAGCACAGGGATTCCGGCACCGACCACCGAGCCGACGTGATGCCCGAGCAGCGGGTACGCCAGCTCCGACTCCAGGAACCGGCCCAACGGACGGCAGTCGAACACCACGGTCCCCCGCCGTGCCTCGGTCGTCTGGAGTCCGGCGTACGGCGCTCGCCCGGTGATGGCGGCGCAGATGTCGAGGAAGTCGCCGTACCGGTCGGTCCGCGCGCCGAGCACGGAGTTCGCGAACACGATCGCGTTCGACTCCGCCCACGCGATGTGCTCACCGAGCCCGGGACGGTTCGGCAGCTGGTACGGCGCACACGTGAAGCTCGGCGTACATCCGAGCGCGACGTACGCCGACATCAGCTGACGACCCGCGTCCGCGAGGTCACGGTCACGGACCAGCTCGGGATGCAGGAGATCCAGCGAGCCGACGTTGAGCGTGGTCGGGACGCGCACCTTGGCGCCGAGGTCGACCAGGCGGTGCGCGAAGTCGAGGCTGACCTGACCGTGGTACAGGCACGAGTCGACATGCGCCGAAGTGATCTCGACCAGCCGGGGTGCCTCGGAGATCTCCGCCAGGCTGACGATCACGCGCATCGCGAGCGCGACGCCGTCTCCCTCCTGACCGCCGAGCATCGCTTCTTCCTCGGCGGTCAGGTGGAGACTCTGCATGCCTCGAAACTAGACCTTCATTCGACGAGAGGAGACGAGGGCCCCGGACTCGAAGCCGTCGGCACGCAGGAGCTGGCTGGGGGTGACCTCGAGGATGTCGATGCTGAGCGGCACCCCGGTCAGGTCCTCGGAACTGATCGGCCGGTCGTCGAGGTAGATGTCAACCCGATCGATGCCCTGGACATCGATCTCGACGGTGAGCGTCGTACCGCTGAACGACGTCTTCAGGTCGATCCGGCGGACCGGCATCGCCGCGAGCAGCGCACCGGCCCGGTTCAGCAGGTCGACGTTGCCTTCGAGCAGGTCGGCACGGGTTATCCGGTGGGTCTCCGTCGGCTTGACCCCGAGGTCCTCGACCGGCGTGCCGGACAACCCGCCGACGCGCAACGTCCGCCGGATCGCCACCCGCATGTTCGCCCCGTTCGGCAGGGCGACGTACGGCGAGCTCTCGTCCGGTGGCGGCGGTTCGTTCAGCAACGCGGCGAGCAACCCGTGGGTCCACACGTTCGCGCCGCCCGCGCCGGTGTTGTCGTCGACGCCGAGGATCGTGCCGATGCCGTGGTCGGCGAACCCGGCGGCGAAGATGTCGGTCGCCGAGTACACCCGGGCGTCGGTGATCAGGACCACCGGGCCGTGGTACGTCTGACCGATGTCGTTCGCACCGTCCTCCGGAGTGATCGGTTTCGCGGCCGAATAGGTCGACCCGGTCTCGGTGGCCAGGTCGAGCGAGTCGAACCACGGACCGAGGTCGATGCCGGCCGGGTTCTCCCGGTGGCGACGGCAGATCGCGAGGTTGAGCGGCGTACTGATGAACTGCACCGGCTCCGGCGAGATGTGCCGCGGCGTCATCGTCTGCAGGGTGAACTCGCTGGCGTAGATGTGCCCGCCGCCGTTGTCGCGGACGTCCACGATCAGGCCGGTCTGCGGCAACAGGCCGGCCAGCCGGACGAACTCGTCCCGGAACGCCACCGGGTCCTGCACGCTGAACGTGAAGATGCGAAGATGCCCGAACATCCCGGACGACGTGCTGACCTCGCGGGCCCGGAAGACGCCGGGCATCGTGGTCGGCAGGTCGGCACCGCTGACAGCGGCCGGGGTGCGCAGCTCGGCGGAGCTCTGGCCGCGTTCCAGGTCGACGACGTCGCGGACGTACAGCGCCTTCTTCGCGCGCGCCTTCTCGTCGGAGTCCAGGTCCAGACCCATCAACGCGGACGCCTCGCTGATCGCGTCCAGGTCCGTCATCGGCGGGAGGTTGGTGGTGACCTTCCACTGCTCGCGCAACTCCTGGTCGGAGCCGTCGAGACCGAGGTAGGACAGGGTCACCCAGGCCTCGTCCGGCGGTGCCTGGATCACCAGCGGGCGCAGCGTGAGCGACTCCAGGCCGCGGGCGAGGTTGGCCGCGTCGTTGCTACCGGCGAACACCGCGCCGTTCAGCGCGACGGCGCGGGCGATCGGCGTACCGTTCCAGTGCGTCACCTCGGCGCCCGGGCCGAACTGCGGCGCCGAGTAGCCGGTGACGGTCCGGGTGATCAGGTAGTGGTCGGCGCCCGCCTCGTCGGTGCATTTCTCGATCATGAACGGCAGGAACGCGATCTTCCCGGCGAACGGCACCGGCAGCAGGTAGTTGGTGTGCAGGTCGCGGACCGAGTGGAAGATGCTCGACATCGCGCGGTGGAAGATCCACTCGGCTTCCATCGTGGCGGTGGTCTGGCGTTCCATCCGGGCCCGCATCACGCGCAGGCGCTGCAACGGATTGACCGCATGCATCGCGACCTTCAGCGGCAGATGCACGTAGTTCTCGCTGAGCAGCAGGAGTGCCTGGTCGACCAGGAGCTTGCGCTGATCGAGGGTCAGGGTGCCCGCCGATTCCAGGAAGTCGGGCAGCGGCACGAGGGCGGCCTGTTCCGTCGCGGCCGTCGAGGTAGGGGTTCTGGTCGTACTCGCGACGGATGCGCGGGCGGCGCGTTTCGCCCCCGTCGCCGTCTTCGCCGGCTCCCGCCGGGCGGTGGTCTTCTTCGCTGCGGACGTCTTCTTCGCGGCGGTGATCTTCTTCGCTGTGGTGGTCTTCTTGACGGCGGTCTTCCTCGGTGCGGCGGTCTTCTTCGCCGCGGTCGTCTTCCCCGTGGCCTTCATGCTGCGTGGCTGAGACATGACTCCCCCAATACAGCGCCCCTCCCCGGGTCGCGATCTCTCAACCGTCGTCCGCGCACCCGGTGATGTCAACGGTCAGTGGTTGACCGCCCGGCTGCAAGGATGGGCGGGTGAGTGAGTTCTGGGACAGCATCACGTCGGCACAGGCGGATCCATCGCTGCGGGTGGTGATCGGTACGGGCGTCGTCGCCCTTCTGCTGATCGCGTGGCGACCGTTCTGGCGGTTGACACGGCAGGTCGTGACGATCGCCCACGAAGGTGCGCACGGTCTGATCGCCGCACTGGTCGGACGCAAGCTGGCCGGGATCCGCTTGCATTCGGACACGTCCGGAGTCACCGTGTCGCGCGGCCATCCGACCGGTCCGGGGATGATCGCCGTACTGCTCGCCGGCTATCCCGGTCCCGCCCTCTTCGGCCTCGCCGCCGCGTTCGTACTGAGCCGTGGGTACGCCGTTGCCTTGCTCTGGGGACTGTTGGTCGCGCTGGTGATCCTGCTGCTCCAGATCCGCAATCTCTACGGGCTTTGGTCGGTCGTGGTCTTCGGTGCGGTGGTCTTCGGGGTGACGTGGTGGGGTTCACCGTCGGTCCAGTCCGCGTTCGCTCAACTGCTCACGTGGTTCCTTCTACTGGCGGCACCGCGCGCCGTACTTGAGTTGCAGTACTCACGGCGTGGTGGGCAGGGGCGCAGTTCGGATGCGGATCAGCTTCGGCGACTGACCGGCGTACCGGCGGTGATGTGGGTCGGCGTGTTCGGACTGGTGACGCTTGGGTGTTTGGCGCTTGGCGTGGTGTGGTCCGGGGTGCTGCCGGGCTAGACCGGTGGCGGCAGGGTCACGCCGAAGCCGGTGAGTGCCAGGCGGAGCAGGACTTGACCTGGCCTGAGCAGGTCGGCGATCTTGGCCGCGCTCAGCAGTTCGAGCTCGGCCAGCCGCTGTGGATAGCTGCCTAGCCTGCGCGCACGCTGCAGTTCGACGGTGTTGTGCCAGACCTTCTGCCGGGACTCGCGCAGGAACCGTTGTGACGACAAGCGATTGAGCGGTGTCAGGAGCTGATCGAGCAGAGTCCGTGGACCGGACGCGGCGAGCTCGTCGTCCTCCGCACCGACCCGCTCCGCGAGCACTCCGTCGATCCGCTCGTGGTCCCGCCGGCGCCGGTCCATCAGGAACGGGTCGGCGAAGTCGTCGTCGCTGATCACCGCGAGCAGAGCCTGCGGCAGGTCGTAGTTGACGTGCGCGTTGATCCCGAGCAGCACGTGCCGCAGGGCCGGCAGATTCGCCGGAGCATCGAACGCCAGCCGCCACGGCCTGGAAACCTGTTTACCGCTGAGGTCCTCGTCGTGGGCCTGCAGGTAGAGCTCGGCGAACTTCACGTCCCAGTCCCCGACCCACTCCGGGTCCTCGAAGCGGGCCTGGTCGATCGCGGAGCCCACGGCCTGCGTCGTGCGCAGATACGTGCCGAGGAAGATCCGGCGGTGCGCGAGCTCGTCCGGCAGATCGTCGAGCCGCTGCCGCATCCGCGCGACGACACCGGATACCGGATTACCATCGTTCATCGGATCTCCTCAGGGGGCGGGATCATGCGGGGTACCAGAACTAGTCCACTGTCCTTCGATCCAGTGGTCGTCGGCAACCGTGAAACGGACGCTTGGGCCGCGTACTACCGACACGAATGGCGGCGGTTCATGGTCGCGTCCGTCGGGATGGTCGCAGCCGGTTTCGGGATGTCACCGAGGCGGACCGTGGCCGGAGCCTGGTACGTCCTGCGCGCCAACCAGATGTGGTCGCCGTTCCCGGACAACCAGCCGGATGCGGCTCGTGCGTACATGCGCCGCTTCTACGAGCTCGTCGAACGTGCGGGGGCGGACGGGTTCGACCCGGCGCGGGCAGCCATGCTGGAGGTCGAGTGGTGGGGGGGGGCAAGGGCCCGCCCGCCCCACCCATGGGGGAGCCGCGAGCACGGAGAGTCCGCGCGGGTGGATCAAAAAAACAAAGATTAAACCCACCAGACCCAGGGCGTGCGCACCCCCCCCC